>JBOHPP010000147.1:0-14843 GCA_050731755.1 Candidatus Rokuibacteriota bacterium
GGCTACTCCTACGGCGCCGTCTCAACGCTGTTCACGGCGATCGTGGGAGATTTCTTCGGCCGCGAGCAGGCCGGCACGCTGGTCGGCGTGCTCTTCGCGATGGCCGGCTCCATGGCCGCCTGGGGGCCCGTCATCGCCGGCGCCATCCACGATGCCTGGGGCACCTACGCCCCGGCCTTCGCCCTGTCGGCCGGCTTCAACATCCTCGCCATGGTGCTTTTACTGCTCTGCCGGCCGCCGCATGCCGCGCCGGCCGCGTTCGCCGTCCCCACCCCGGGAGATTTCGCTCGGACGTCGCGATCGGAGTGACCTCGACCGTCCAAAGTGATAGCATCGGCCGGCCGAGCGCCCTGAGCAGAGCGCGACACGACCACGACGGGAGACTTCCGATCTATGGTAGGGCCATCGCGCGGGTTGCGGGACCGATACTGCATCGTGGGTGTGGGCGAGACGGAGTACTCGCGCGCTTCCGGGCGGACCACCCGGGCCATGGCTGTCGAGGCCATCCGTAAGGCAATGCTCGATGCCGGCCTTGGCCCCGGCGACGTCGACGGCATGATGTCCTACCAGAACAACGACTCCACTCCGTCGAACTGGGTGGCCCCCGACCTCGGCGGCCGGCTCGACTTCTTCATGGACGTCATGGGCGGCGGCTCGTCGACGGAAGCGCTGGTCGGACTGGCCATGGGGGCCATCGAAGCGGGGATGTGCCGCACGGTGGCCATCTTCCGCTCGATGAACGGCTACTCCGAGTTTCGCATCGGCGGGACGGGGGCCCGGGCGGCAGCACCGGTGCGGGGTCAGGACCTGGCCCAGCGCCCCTTCGGCATGACCAGCGCCGGGCAGAACTTCGCGCCGACGTTCATGCGCCACATGTACGACTACGGCACCACGTCGGCCCAGGTCGCCCATGTGAAAGTGGCCCACAGCAAGCATGCCTCGCAGAACCCCAAGGCGCTGCTGAGGGAGCGGGTCACCGTGGAGGACGTGCTGGCTTCGCGGTGGATCGTGAAACCGCTGCATCTCCTGGACTGCTGCCTGGAGACGGACAACGCGACGTGCCTGATCGTGACCTCGGCGGAGCGCGCGCGCGACCTGCGTCAGCGGCCCGTCTCCATCATGGGCGTGGCCGGCCGTGTCTCCAAGCCGCGGACGGACTTCCACTGGGCCCATGGCCCCATCAGCCGCGTGGCCGGCTACTACGCCAAGGACATCGTCTTCGGCCAGGCCGGAATCACGCCGGACGACGTGGACGTCACCGGGTCGTATGACGCCTTCACCTTCACCACCATGCTCCAGCTCGAGGAGTACGGGTTCTGCAAGAAGGGCGAGGGCGGGCACTACGTCTCCAGCGGGGTCATCGAGCTGGGAGGGCAGCGGCCCAACAACACCTCGGGCGGCCACCTCTGCGAGGGCTACACCCACGGGATGTCGATGGTCATCGAGAACGTCCGCCAGCTGCGGGGAACCGTGGACGACTACTGCCCCCGGGCCGCCGAGGGCACGCACAGCTACGACTACGGGCCGGGGCGCTGCCGCCAGGTGCGCGACTGCGAGATCGCCATGAACCTGGGTTGGGCGATGCCGCCGACGGGCAGCGCCTTGATCCTCCGGAGATAGCGATGCCCCCGCCCGTTCAGTACCGCGGCATGACGCTGTTGATCCCGGACAACGACAGCGAGTGGAAGGAATACTTCGTCTTCGCCCGCCAGCACCGCCTCATGCTGCGCCGGTGCACCGCCTGCGGGCTCATGCGGTATCCGCCGACCCATGCCTGCCCGTGGTGCACGCACCTGGAGTGGACGTGGCAGGAGGTGAGCGGACGGGGCACGATCCACTCCTACGAGATCGTGGCCCACGCCATTCAGCCCGGCTTCAAGGAGCTCACGCCCTACGTCGTGGTGCTGGTCGAGCTGGACGAACAGCGGGGGCAGCCGACCCCGGATGAGGCGCTGCGAATCATCGCGAACCTCGTGAAGCCGGACCTCACCATGGAAGACGAGAAGCAGGTCGCCATCGGCCGGCGCGTGTGCGTCGTCTTCCAGGACGTCGCCGACCACCTCGCCCTGCCCCAGTTCACGCTGACCGACGAGCCGCCTCCGGGGCCGGTGTGGCGATTGCCAGGATAACCAGAGATTTAGCGCGTTGGGTTATGAGCCAGGCCCCGGCCATCACCAGCCGCGAGCCGACGTCACGGTGCGCAGCGAAATCGCGGGGATACGCACCCGTGGTTTCCTCCTGTTTGCGCTCCTTCGCGGTGGGTCCGGGCACAGTTTGGGCACAGCCGACCTGGCTCCAGCTGGAATGCCCGGGGCCGGCCGGCGCGGTATCATACCGACGGAGCGCTCAGTGGCCCTGAGCACACACGAGATCCTCCGTCGCCTCGAGCAGAACGCCCCGGTCATCCGGCGATGGACCTCGTCCTCCGGGAGGCGATCAAGCCAAGGCTTCGGGAGACGATCCTCAAAGAAGCCCTCCATGCCCCGGGACTTTAGGGTCCACCTAGAAGACATCCTGGGGGCAATCGGCAAGATCAAGCGGTACACCAAGGGGCTCTCGAAGCAGGGCTTCGCAGGGGACGACAAGACGCTCGACGCCGTGGTGCGTAATCTTGAGGTATCGCCGGCCTCCTGGACATCCTGATCCACCAGTACTTCAGGATCGACGTGGACATCCTGTGGGACATCATTCAGAACAAGTTGCCGGCTCTCGAAGTATCTGTCAGCGCCCTCCTGCGGGAGAGGAGCCACGCGGCGAGTACAGGACCTTCTCAACGATGTCCTCGCGGTAGCCGCTCTCCTGAGCATCCTGGACGGCACGCACGTCGCGTCCAGGTCGGTCAGAGTCCTCGGCTCGGTGGAAGACGGCGGGTCCGGTCCGGCGACGCCCGGTGAAGTGATGGACCGCGAGAAGAGGCAGGAGTCGATGCCGCCCACGTCGATCGATGCTGGTGCCAATGATGAGCGGCTGCGCGCCTTCCGGCAGGCGTTCGCGGACCACGTCGAGCTTCCCACCGGCGCCTCGGTGATCGATGAGCCCGTCACCGTGGTCGAGGTCGCCTACGACGGCAACACGCGTCGGGGGCTCGCCGCGCGATGCCGGACGGGCCACGGGAGCGAACACGTGGTCGCGCTCGCTGACGTGCGCTTCCCCGAGGGCAGCGAGGCCGCGCGCCACGTCGCCAGCTACCGGGCGTGGCTCGGCCTCGAGACCGCCCCGGGTGCTCCAAACCCCCTGTTGCATGGGCGGGCAAGGCCTGCGGGCGCGGACGGTGACATCGACCTGTCGCGTCCCGTCGAACTGGTCGTCCTGTCCGTCAAGGAGTGGGCCGCCCGCTGCCGCCTCCTCCGCAGCGGCGGCACGATCACCTTGCGGAGTAGCGGGTTGTGGGAAGCGGTGCCCGGCGAGATCGTCACCGTCCGTCCGCGCAAGCACTGGCGCTACGCCGGCCATCCGTACCTGTCGGGCGATGTCGCAGACGGGCGCCTAGATGTGGCGGCGCTCGGTCTCGCTCCCCTCCGCCTGGAGCCGTGCGGGACGTGGGATCCCGCCGAAGCGTACTGGGGCGAGGAGGGCGACGCCATCGACAACTGGGCACGGAGCATCATCGCGCACGGCCCGAGGCCCGAGTTCGAGATGGAGCAGGTGCTGCCCGGCAGCGACCCGAACGACCCCGATGTCGATCCGATCATCGAGTCGAACGAGCTCAAGGATGCGGGGGACCTCGCGGGCGCCCGGCGCATCCTGATGGCGCTGCTCGAGACCGACCTTCGCTGTCTCGACGCTCACGCGCATCTCGGCAACCTGGTGTTCGATCAGACGGCCAGGGAGGCTCTCCGGCACTACGAGGTCGGCGTGCGCATCGGTGAGCTGTCGCTCGCCGAGAACTTCACCGGGGTCCTTTCGTGGGGGCTCGTCGACAACCGGCCGGTCCTGCGCTGCATGAAGGGTTACGGGCTCTGCCTCTGGCGGCTCGGCCGAGGGGACGAAGCCGCGCGCGTCTTCGATCGCATGCTCTGGATGAACCCGGCGGACAACCAGGGCATCCGGTTCCTTCTCCCTGCGGTCCGCGACGGCAGGCGCTGGGAGGAATCCGCCTCTTGAGCGGGCAGGCTTCGACCTGGGCGCGGCCGGCGCGACCGCCCGCGGACCAGGCCGCCGACCGGCGACAGCTCGACCTTTTCGTCGACGGCCGTGACGCCCTCCTGGTCCACGAGATCGTGACCGGGCTCATGAGCCGCGATGTCGAGCGCACCGAGGCGGGCCTGCATCGCCTCGGTCAGGAGCACCGGCGCCACCCCGACTTGGTGGCGCTCACCGCGCTGGTCGAGGCGCTGACCGCACCCGCCCCTCCCGCCGCCACCCACGTGGCGCTGACCGAGCGCATCGAGCTGACCGAGCGCAAGCTCGTTCCGGCGGCGCGGCGCTTCCTCGGAGCGGACGCCGACACCTTTCTCCGCCCGGTGTGGCAGGCGCTGGCCGCGACAGCGGCCGACCTCGCCTTCGAAGCCGCCCATCCCCGGGCGCACCGGGCCTGGCTGTGCCAGCAGTACGGCGAGTGGACGGACGTGCGCGCCGCCGTCGAGAACGAACTCTGCTGGGCGGACACTCCCCTTTTACGCTATTGGATGGGGTTGGCACAGCACCATCTCGGCGCGCCCGAGGTCGCGATTCGCCTGTGGCTGCCGCTGTGCTGGATGGATCCTCTTTTCTTCGAGACGCGCGCGCCGACGGTTCCGAACCCCACCATTCGCGCAGCCTGGATTGCTTTCGAACGAGCCTTCCCCTTCGAGGAGTCGCTCGCTGACAGGGCGCCCATGGCCGCCTGGTTCCCCGCTTGGCTGCTCCTCCGCCACTGGGGCCTGTCGCGCCACTTCCGTGCCGACGACGTCCCCGACGTCGGAGGCGCCGCCCGTGTGTTCCGCCATCTCGTGGCGCTCCTCCCGCTCGAACAGCGTGGCCTCACCGACGAGCTGGTCCGCCAGCGTCGGGCGCTCCGGCAGATCGACGAGCACTTCTTCCGGTATTACATGGCGGTCCTGGGCGGACGTCGCTCGTCTTCGTGACGTCCTCGAGGTCCGTGGGCCGACCGGGACCTTGTTGCTCAGATCAGACGGCGCAGCCGTGTCGTCTCCTGCGCGAGCCATTCGGGGCGGTTCGGGCCACAGGGGAGAGCAGCTTGATCGCGCTGCAGCAAACTGAAGGGCTCACGTTTCTCACGCGGGTCGAGCCGCCGTCCCCAGCTCGTTGAAGGCGCTCCGCAGCTGGGCGAGCTGAGAATCGACCACTTGGAGAACGCTAGCGGGAACGCCTTCGGTCTCGTCCCGTGCCGCCTGCGCCGCGGCGGGAGCACGGTCGAGGATCGCCGCGATGATCTCGGACGCGCGACGCCTCGATAGTCCCCCTCGCGCCGCCTCGTTGACGATCCGATCGGCGGTGACACGGTTCGTCCGCCGGACGTTGTCGATGTACATAGCGAGCCTGTCGTCCCCGTACGCCAGAGTAGACAGCAGGTCGTAGAGCGGGGCGAGCCTGAGCGAGCCCGAAGCGTCGTGTAGGAGCGAGAAGTTCTTGCCGTGGGCGTCGCCGTTTCCGATCAGGACGTTGATGGTCACGGCCCGCAGCAGTGTTTCTAACGAATCGGGCCCGGCGACCCCCTGGAGGATCCCCGCGATCCGGCGAAGCGTCGGCCCGCCGTCCTCCTCGTACTTCTTTTCTGGAGGAATCGCCGTCGCCTGGCAGAAATCCTCTTGGTGGATGCGTTCGACCGTCCCGTCCGCGTGCACGATCCGGTCGTAGCGCTCGACGATGATCAGCCGTCGGCCGTTCATCATTGTCGTCTCGACGGCAGAGACGGGCAGTCCGAGGTGCTTCGCCAGGCGCATGCAGAATGCTTCGTTCTCGACCGTGTTCGGGTATTCAGCGATCTCTGGCTTGAGAATGTGCGTAGACGGCGTGCCCTGGACGGGTCGACCCCAGGATCCGTCGAGCATGCGAGTGAGTAGCAGCTTTTCGTGGACGCCGGCAAGGGACATGCGGACCCGAGCGTCCACGCCGAGTGGGGCACTGCGGAGATTCGCCACCAGGTCACTGATAGCCGCCTCGGTGAGCGGCTCCGCGGTCTGAGTCGTAGGCTGCGGTGGCGCGGGCTCATCGTCGGGCTGAATCACGAGCGCACCAGCGCAGTCACGTCCAAGAGCCCGAATGAGGCCGTAAGTATCACCGGCACGGAGGTCGAAGTCAGCCGCCAGGGCGCGGCGGGGTTCTCCCTCAGGAAGCAACCCGTCGAGGAAGGCGCGGACGACGGCGTGGGGGTAGCGGCGAGACGTGAGCGGAAGCGATAGCGATAGCAGGGGAACACCTAGCGCATACCCTTCGAGCGCCCCGGTCGTGTAGAAGAGCCGGAGCCTTTCGCGCTCCTGCTCGACAACCGCAACCCTGATCCCGTAGAGCCAGACGGCAAGGGCGTTCGCCATTACCAGTCCGCCTTCTGGAGGGTCATCCTCACACCGAGCTGTCTGAGAACGCGAAGCAGACGGCGAAGCTGCTCAGTCTCTTTTCCCCGCTCCAGATCGGAGAGGTAGGTTCGGTTGAGCCCCGAGCGAGCAGCCAATTCAGCCTGCGAGAGCCCCGCCTCCTGCCGGTAATGCTTGATGGCAGCGCCGAGGGAGGCGGCGGTGTAGATGCGGAAAGGCGCGTCGCCACGCCTGGATTCTGGCTCCTGGGAAGATGTCTTCATTTAAGGGCAGTATACCATATCGTATCAATGTCCTCTTTTCAAGACATAATTACTTTTAAGTAGTAAGTCCGAAAATTAGGACACCGCACCTACCGATCGTCTCGCCGACCGCCTCGCCCCAACGGCTCGCGATCTGCGCCGATGCTCCCACCGGGCGTCGCGTACGATCCTGACGCCGCCTTCGAGCGAGTCATGGGCGTGTTGATCGATCGGTGGTCAACGACGTGAATCGCGCCCAAGCACGACCGTGGACTGGCGTCGCCGCTCCAGGGTCGCCGGGACCTACCGGAGGCCGCCGGCTCCTTGCTGGCTGCGCGCGTCGGCCCATCGTGATCACGATTGACCGATCTGAGTGATCACGATGACCGAAATGCGCAGACAGATGTTGACCGGGACGCGGGGGCCATCCGGCTTCGGCCCGAGGAGTCCAAGACCGGAAGGGGCCGCACCGTGATTCTGGAAGGTGACCTTGCCGATCTGATCGACCGTCGCTGGCAGGCCCGGCTGTATGAGAAGGACGGCAACGTCCGAGTCGCCGCGCTGGTCTTCCATCGTGATGGGGAGCCCGTGGGGGACTTCCGGAAGGCCTGGGCCAGCGCCTGTGAAGCCGCTGGAGTCCCCGGCAAGCTGTTCCATGACCTCCGGCGGACTGCTGCCCGGAACATGGTGCGCGCCGGGGTCCCCGAGCGCGTCGCGATGGCGGTGACCGGCCACCTGACGCGCAGCATGTTCGACCGCTACAACATCGTCAGCGAGGACGACCTCCGCAAAGCCTCTCAGCAGACCGCGTTGTACGTGGACACTCTGCCGCTGAAGCGTGATCGTGCTTAGGTGCCGAACATTCTTTTGATGACGCTAACGAGGTCCCGCAGAACGGCGCTCCACGAACCTCCCAGCGACCGCGCTATCTCCACCGCCGTGACTGCCTCGATCCAGACGCGGCGGTAGCCCCGCTGCGCCATCTTGGCGCGTGTTTCCAGTATGTCGCCGCGTACGACTTCGCGGATCTCTCTGGCCAGGAAGAACGTGGCCAGATCAAACCAGGAGCTGGCCTCGGTCGAAGGGTCCCACAACTCTTCCACGAACATCCTTGCCCCTGCAGTGATTCCGTCCCCTCCGGCTGGAGCGACCGCTGAAACCGGGCCCAATCTGGCGAAGCCATCCCGTCCTCTGAATAACACGTATTCGGCACTCGATGTCTCCAACGCCGGGAGGATAGCCTCGCGATTCATCACCCTCATAGTCTCGTGCAGAAAGAGCCGGTAGACCTTCCTGCCCATGTACGTCCACTCTATGGCGAGACCCGTGGGGCCGGACTCCACGATCCGGGGCGGCGAGAGCTTTCGCAGGAAGTCATCCGCGTTGAACTGACCACCCACCGGCATCTCAGACCCCCTCGTCGAATGCCAGCCGGGCTCCGGACGGCGACATGCGCCACGCCCGGCGCAGCAGCCCCTGCTCCTTGGCCAGTGCCCGGATACCAAGGCCGGTCGCCTTGTAGTACCGCCGTCGCGCACCCTCTCGCTCCTCGGTGGTTTCGCCCCATCGGGATTCCACAAGCTGCTTCCGCTCCATCCGGTGAAGAGTCGTGTAGAGTCCACCGAGCGAAAGCGAAACGCCTATCGCCTTCCTCACGGTCTCGACGATCTCCAGACCGTAGCGTTCGTGCGTCGCCAACGCAGAGAGCAAGATGTGCTCGAGCCTGGTCAACTCCGGAACCTCCCTCTTCATGCAGGGCTCACCTCCCAGTAAGGTATCCTCCTTTGTAAGATACCGTGGTACGTCAGCACCGGTCAAGCGGGGACGCAGAACCGATTTCCTGGGTAGAACCTGGGAAAGCGAAGGGGCCCCATCGTCGGGGCCCCTTCTAACCCATCGAATCGTTTGGTTGCGGGGGCTGGATTTGAACCAGCGACCTTTGGGTTATGAGCCAATCCCCGGCCACCACCCGCCGCCAACCGCCGTCACGGTGAGCAAAGAAATCGCAGGGATGCGAAGCTCGGCGTTCTCCCTGGTTGCGCTCCTTCGCGGAGCTTCCGGGCACATTTTGGGCACAGCCGACCTGGAGGATCCGATCCTCGTTCCCGCCCGAGATGAACGGTCGCGAGATCACGCCCCGCGCTAAACAGCGCGCGCTGCCTTCGCGCGCATCCGTGTTGAGCGCGCGGTTCGAGGTCGAGAATGGTGTTCAGCATAAGCATCGAGCAGTCGCCGGATCATCCGTTGATACTGCGTGTTGTGTCTACGGGCTTCGTTCTTGAAGAACTCGACGCTGCGCTTGCTCAATGCGATCGTGACCTTGACCCCTTCATCCCGAAAAACCAGGTCCTCGGGGCGAGGAAGGAAGTCAGGAACGACCTTTAGCCTTCCGAGAGGTTCGTCCGTGTACCTGATGTTGTCGCTCATAAGTTTGCTTGCCCTTCCGCCAGTAACCGGCGCCGAAGATTCGGATTACGTCGTCACGGTATGTGAATCGGACCGTCATGACTCCGCCTCCGACCCCACCGAAGCAGTAGTATCGCTTCTCGCTTGAGCTATGCGATAGATCCTCCGCGATCACACGGTTGGGGTCCGCGAAGGCGAACTGCGCCTTCACGAATGAGACCCCATGCTTCCTCTGGTTCTCCTGATCCTTCTTCGCGTCCCATTCGAAGCGGGCCTTCGCCACTAAGGAAGGCTAGCACGAAGCCGCCGGGATAGCCATACGTGCGTATGGCTGGAAGGCGGGCTTTCTCGCGGTCTCTAACGCGTCGGTATCGAGCACAGCCCTCACGCGGTGGCAAGAGCGCTCGGCAGGAAAATCGCCCGGCAGGAAAATCACCCATGGGGAGGCAAGGTCAGACTGGAGCGTCCCATATTCTGGCTATGTTCCATGTTCTGGAACATGCCGTTTCACGGGAACCCGCTGCCGAGCCCTGAAGGCCCCTCTTGACGGCTGACAGGCCCCGACCCCCTGCTTATCACCCCGAGAAACGCCTCCTGCTCGACCCAGCAGTCGTACGCCAGCAGATCACGAAGCGTGTCAGCCAGCAGCGCCGCCGGCCGCACCGCCAGGTCCGCACGGATGGCGGCGGCCGACCGGGGACTGAGCGGGCGACGGGCGGGCGCAGCGGCAACGTGCTCCGGCGACATCCCGAAGGGCTCGACGGCGCCCCCGAGCCACTCCGCAACGAGGCGGACGATGCGCACTCCGTCCAGATCGAGGTCGGCCCAGATCCTCACCCCGGCGTTGGTACGGCTCGCGGCGTGAATCACCGCCTTGACGGCGCGTCCGGGATAGCCGGCCGTCCAGATCACCAGCGTGTCCCCTAGGCCCGAGACCTCTCCCCGACAACACGCCTCGAACACGGCGAAGTTCTCGACGACCGCGACCCCCCCGGACGGCGGCTCGATTTCGATGTCCCCGATCACGGTCTCCGCCGCCAGACCGACGAACGGACGCAGCGAGGTGAGGTCCAGCTGCACGCCGGCTGCGCACACGCATCCTGACCCACCGACGAACGTCGCCGACGCGCCATCGCGGATGCCGACCGCGTCCAGCGGCCCGAGGAGACGCTCGAGCCGGGGACGGAGGACCCCAAGCGCCTTGGAATCGCCGAGGTAGCGGGCCGCGAACACACGGGACGCGAGCACGTCGCCCGTTTCGGCGTGCGTCGCGACCGCCGCGAGAGCGCGTACGAGGCGAGGACCCCACGCGTCTGTGGCGGCCTCGTCGAGCAGACGGGCGACCTCCGGCGCGACCGGGTGGCTGAGCGACGCCACGGCCGCCCGCGCTTCGACCAACGCCGCGCGCCGGGCGGCGCGCCGGCCTGGATGCGCGCACTCGTCGAGTGCTTCGGGGTCACGCAGACGGATGCCTCGAAGGCGTCGGCGGGTCCCGCTGATCTCCCACACGAGCCCGATCCAGCCCGCGCGAAGGAGCGCGTCGAGGTGCTGTTCGAGCAAGCTGGCCCCGATGCCCCGGCCACCCAGCCCGCCTGGCACACCTCGTACACGCACCTCGGGCCCGTCGCCGGCCCGTCGGAGGAGTCTGGCCGCAATCGTCCGGATGTCGGCGTCGGCGACCGGCGGCCCGCCGCCGTCGGTTTCGATCTCGACCAGTTCCGGACGCCGGGGACGCCGGCGCGACCTGCGGGCGCCACATTCGACGCAGACCATCACCCGATATCCATGGCGCTGCCGCACCGCCCCCTGCCGCGACCAGTCGGTCCACTCCACGCGGCTAGCGAACCGGCAGGCATAACCGGGGACCGGTGACGTCACGCGACGGCGACGATCGGGACGGGCGCGAACGCCTCGTCGGGACGCTTCTTCTGCAGGACGATCAGCAGCGAGGCGGGATCGAGCTGGGCGCGGTCGAGCGTGGTCGGCGCGGTGAGGATGAACTGTGAGCGGGTCGCTCGGAGGAAGCGACCGACGTCGTCGATCCGATCGATTGACAGGTGGGCGAAGGGCTCGTCGAGCATGAAGAAACCCTGGCCGTCCATCTCAGCCATGGCCATCAGGAGAATGAGCCCGGCGATCACCTGCTGGCCGCCGCTGAACGATGCGTCGCCGAGCAGTAGCGGGTCCTTGCCGTCGAACCCGAAGCGGACGTGAATGCTGGCTTCGTCGAGGGTTCGGTCGTCGTCGGCCAGCCGGGGGAGCTCCATCTCGACGGCGACGGCCGCCGCGGCGGCGATGCCCACCGCGCGCTGGCGGTAGTCGACGAGCGTGCTGCTTACCACCTCGAGGTAACGCGTGCGGCACTGCGCCAGCTCGGCTTGCGCCTCGTCGGCCTCGCGCCGGCGGTCCGCGACGTGCCGTTCGAGATCCTCGACGTTCGCCCGGAGGTGCCGCTCCTCCTCCCGGATCGTGGGCGGCGGCGGCTCTGGCAGCGTCGTGAAGGTCTCCTGCGCCCGTCGAAGATCCGCGCCGACCGTGTCCGGCCCGTCGAGCTCGCCTTGCTCCGCCCGCGCACGCAGGTTGGGCGCGACCTGGTCGGTCAGCGCGCCGATTTGCTCCTCCGCGGCTCGGAGCTGCCGAACCGCCTCGTCGAGGGCGTCACGTTCGCCGGCAAGCCGGTCCAGAACGGTCTTCACCTTCGCCTCGGCCTCATCCCGCGCCCGCGTGGCTGTTGCGGACCTCGCCCTCGTCACCTCGTGGGCGGCACGGGCATCGCGGAGCCTCTCGGTTGCCCCCCGAAGCATGGGACCCGGAGACGATTCGCCCTTTCCAAGTGCCGCTGGTCAACGCGGGGGCGCGTCCGGCTGCTCGATCATCCCGAACTGCTGCGGCAGTTGCGTGGCCGCCGTGCCCCCAGTGCCAGCAAGAGAACCCGCCCGGAGCTCGCTCCTGCAACTCATGTGGTACCGGTCTTGAGCACACCGGTCCGTCCTCCGCCACAGTAACCCGGCTGGAAGCCTGCTCTGTAGCCGCGGGGTATGCCCGATTTCGCGCCCCGCGGTGCGGAAGCTAGGCATCTCCCGCGGCATCACCATAGGGCACCGTCCTCATAGGGCACCGTCCTCGCGATCCGCAGGGCGATGTGCAACACTACCGTTTGCTCGGTTGTGGGAGCGCAGACAACACGTCATGGACGAAGACACCTCGATACAGCGCCGGCTCGCCGCCATTCTTGCCGCCGATATCGCGGGCTACAGCCGGCTCATGCACGCGGACGAGCCCGCCACCGTGCGCGATCTCAAGGCCCATCAGAGCGTGATCCTGCCGCTGATCGGCCGGCACGGTGGGCGGCTCATCGACACCGCCGGCGACGGCATACTGGCTGAGTTCCCCAGTGTCATCGGCGCCACCGAGTGTGCGGTCGAGATTCAGACCCTGATGGCCGAGCGCAACGAGGGGGTGGCTGAGAGTCGCCGCATGCGGTTTCGCATCGGGATCAATCTGGGAGATGTGATTCACGACGAGACCCGGATCTACGGTGACGGCATCAACATCGCGGCGCGGCTGGAAGCGCTGGCTCAGCCGGGCGGCGTGCTCGTTTCCAATACCGTCTACGATCAGGTCCGCGGAAAACTGCCATTCACCTTCGAGGATCTGGGTGAGCGGCAGGTCAAAAACATCGAGCAGCCCGTGCGAATGTATCAACTCCACATCCCGGGCGTATCCTCCAATGCCGTGGCCACGCTCGGCCGACGCCCCGCCCTAACGGAGCGCAGGCGCTGGATCATGTGGGGCTTGGCGGCGCTTCTCCTCGGGGCGGGAGGAACCTGGTGGATAGCCTCCCCGTTCTTTGCAAGTCAGCGAGCAAACAGCACCGAGGCGCCGCGTCTCTCAATTGTCGTGCTGCCCTTTAGCAACCTGAGTGGCGATCCGAGCCAGGACTACTTCGCCGACGGCATAACGGAAGACCTGACAAGCGATCTGTCGCGACTTGCTGGAAGCTTTGTTATCTCCAGGAACACTGCGTTCACATTCAAGGGCAAGGCCGCCGATGCGCGGCAAATCGGCCGCGAGCTGGGTGTCCGGTATGTGCTCGAGGGGAGCGTACGCCGGATGGGAGGCACCGTCCGCGTCAACGCGCAGCTCATCGACGCGGGTACCGGCGCGCACCTGTGGGTGGAGCAGATGGACGTGGATCAACACACGCTGGCGACCCTTCAGGACAACTTCGGCATTGCGAACCGACTTGCAAGGATGCTCAGTGTTGAACTCGTCAATGTTGAAGGCCGCCGGGCGCCGCGCGCCGACCCGGATGCGGTGGACCTCACCATGCGTGGCTGGTCGGTCTTGAACGGAGGGCCGAACAAGGACGATGCGCAGAGGTCCGTCGCGTTGTTCGAGGATGCTCTTCGAATCGATCCGGATAGTAGTCAAGCCAGAGTCGGGCTCGCCCAGGCGCTCACTCTCATCTACCGCAACCGCTGGGATCCCGAACCTGCCAAGGTGCTGGCCCGTGCCGACGAAGCAGCCACGCGGGCCATCGCCGACGCGCCCAACTATGCCCATGCGCACTACGTGAAGGCCGAGGTTCTCGGATTGTCCAACCGGTTTGATTCGGCGCTTGCGACGTATGACAGGGCCATCGCCCTTGATCGCAACCATGCAGCGGCATACGTTGGACGGGCGCGGAACTTGAATGTGATTGGTCGGGCCGCGGAGGCATTGGCGCCTGTCGAGAGGGCGATACGCCTAAGTCCGCGCGATCCTGAATTGTATGTCTGGTATTTCGTCCTCTGCCACGCGAACACGCACCTGGCGCGCGACGCTCAGGCCATCGAATGGTGCCTCAAGTCGCTTGCGACCGGTAAGACGTTCTACTTTGCCTACGTCGATCTCGCCTCTGCGTACGCTTGGCGGGGGCAGAACGCAGAGGCGGCGGCCGCGGTCGCGGAGCTCCTGAAGCTGAGGCCAGGGTTCACGGTGCAGACACTGGTTCAGGAAGGATCAGGAACTTCCGACAATCCAGCCTTCCGCAAGGAATTTCAGCGGATTGTCGAGGGAGCACGCAAAGCTGGGTTGCCGGAAAGCTAGCGAACCAGGCCGACAAACCGATTCCTGGGTGAAGTCTGGGTAAGCGAATGGGGTTAGCGGTTGCTGCGTCCGCTAACCCCTCGTCGTTCATGGTTGCGGGGGCCCGCAACCACTTGCAGGCGAACTATCGATCGGTCGCCTTCCATTTCGAGATTCAGGCCTAGGACTAGTCTTTCGGCTCTCACTCCCCCATCCGTCGTCGCGGGTACAACCCCCGGGGGGTTCTGCCAGGGGGTGAAGTGATGACCTAGGCTCTCCAATCGCCGGTGAGATTCCTGCGGCCTACATGCCTGTCTTACCAGATACCTTCGAGACCCACGGGGTAGTCCTATCATGAGGCCAACGAATCCCGAGGTTGTTCCAGATTTCGCCGGCCCCATCTCCAACATCCTGTCAAAGCCGGGCTACTGTCCTTACTGCGTGACCAGATCGACGAGATTGCCCAGCTGTGGCCCCATCCGAACCCGCCATGAAAGCGGATCCGCCCAGCGTGGTGCTGTTCGTGCCGCGCGGATCCTGGGCACTCCCCACCGCTAAAGACGGGGATTCAAGTAGCAGGTTCCAACAAGTTCCAACGTCTCGACCTCACTGGCATCTTCCTGATACAGTGCCACCCGATGAAGTTGCC
>JBOHPP010000148.1:0-7512 GCA_050731755.1 Candidatus Rokuibacteriota bacterium
CCGGGCACACGTCACCCGTTACAATATCCGTCCCCGACGACTTTCCGTCGGTCTTTGAGGGCACGCCGGCCCACGAACGCGCCAAGAAGTTGGGGGACGTCCGCGTGTACACTGCCCGCGGAGCCGATGACGAAGCCGAGCTGATCCGCCGTATCGACCGGGCGCGGGTGGCCATCAACATCCGCGCCCATGCCCGCTTCACCGGAGGGGTCTTCGCCGCGTGCAAGAACCTCACGATGGTCTCGATCTGGGGCACGGGCACCGACAACATCGACCTCGGCGCCGCCGGCCGCCACGGCGTCACCGTCACCAACACGCCGGGGATCAACGCCGGGGCGGTGGCCGAGCACACGCTGGCCCTCATGCTGGCGGTGACCCGGCGCATCCCCCGCATCGACCACGAGGTGCGCGAAGGCAAGTGGCCGCGCGAGATGCTCACCCAGCTCCTGGGCAAGACGCTCGGCGTGTTCGGCACCGGGACCATCGGGGCCCGGGTGATCGAGCTGGCGCGCGCGGTGGGCATGCACGTCCTGGCCTGGAGCCTGCGTGGCGACCGCGACCGCATCGCCGCGCTGGGCGCCCGGGCGGCCAGCAAAGAGGAAATCCTCCGGGAGGCCGACGTGGTCTCCCTGCACCTCCGGCTGGTCCCGGAGACCCGCGCCTTCCTGACCCGCCGGGAGTTCGCGCTGATGAAGCGGGGGGCGTTTCTCATCAATACCGCCCGCGGCGCGCTGGTCGAACGGGACGCGCTCCTCGACGCGCTGGCTCAGGGCAAGATCGCCGGGGCCGGGCTCGACGTCTTCCACGACGAGCCGCTGAAGCCCGGCGACCCCATCGCCAAGCTGGAGAACGTGGTGCTCTCGCCGCACAACGCCGGCCAGACCCCGGAAGTTATCCGGGACGGCCTACTACGGGCGGTAGAGAACATCGAGAACTTCCTCAAGGGCCAGCCCACCGACCTCGTCGTCGCCCCGGCCCGGTAGGGTCGGTGGCCGCGCATTCGAGGAACTTGGGGGTATCGACCCCGGTACGGCACCATCGAATGCATGAGGTATGCCTGGGGAAGGGCCCAGCGGCGATGGGGGCCCGCTCGAGCTCGACTGGCGATACTGGCCCTGGCCGGGCTCGCGTTCGGCACGCCCCCATCCGCCCACGGTGAGCCCTACGTCTCGGTGTTTGCCGGAACCGCGTTTACGGGGAGCAAAACGGACGAGACGCGGCTGACCCTGGACGGCACGACGTTCCTGGACGGCTCGTTTCACGACGTCGACCTCCACAACTCTCCCCTGGTCGGCGCCAAGGTCGGCTACTTCCTGACCCGCCCCGTTCTGGGCGGCCACTTCGGCGCTGAGCTGGAGGTCCACTACACCCAGCCGAACGCGTCGCGCCAGACGGTGACATTCAGCGGCACCTTCATGGGCGTGCCGTCCACCTTCGAGACCAGCATCCAGCACGTCGACTTCGAAATCTACGCGATCCTTCTCAGCGCCCTCTACCGCTTTCCTCTGGTCGTCCGCCCCGAGTTCCCCTACGGGCGCCTTCAGCCGTACGTCGGGGTCGGGGGCGGCGCCTTCATCGCGACCATGCGCACACGCACGACCCCGCTGGACGTCAACCGGTACATCCATGACACCGACGTCGCCCCCGGCCTGCAGGTGCTGGGCGGCGTCAAGCTTTTCCTGATGCGGAATCTCGCCGTCTTCGCGGAGTATCGGTTCGCCCAGACCAGCGAGTTCACGTTCGACTTCAAGGAGCGCGGAACCGTGAGCGGCTTTCCCGTCACCGAGACCGCGCGAGACCGGGCGGATCTGACCCAGCACCAGGCTGCTTTTGGGATCGCCGTGCACTGGTAGCGGGGTTGAGCACTTCGCGGTTGGCCGTGTACCAGTCGTAGATTTCCTCCCCGGTCGTCAGCCACACGCCCTTGTGCTTGCGGATGTAGTCGTAGACGGCCTCGAAGTACTTGATCCGGTGCGGGACCCCCGAGATATAGGGATGGCAGGCGATGGCCATCACGCGCGGATTCTTCGCCCCCTCGACGTACAGACGGTCGAACTGATCCTTGCAGCGCTGCAGCCACTCCGCCGAAGTGTGGTGCTGGATCACCATCATCGGGATATCGTTCAGCTCGATCGAGTAGGGGACCGACACCAGGGTGCCCGCGGTCGTGCGGATCTCGTACGGCTGGTCGTCGTTGACCCAGTCCGACACGTAGCGGATCCCTGCCTCGGCCAGCAGGTCGAGCGTGTCCCAGGTCTCGGTGAGCCCTGGTCCCAGCCAGCCCTTGGGCGGCCGGCCGGTGAACTTCTCGAGGATCCCGATCGACTCCCGGATGGCCGCCCGCTGGTCGGGCAGGAGGTGCATGGCCCCCTGCACCACGCCGTGGCCCATGAATTCCCACCCCGCGTCCAGCATGGCCCGGGCCACGACGGGGTAGGCCTCACACACGTGGGCGTTGATGGACGTGGTAGCGCGGATCTTCCGCTTGCCCAGGGCCTCGAGCAGGCGCCAGAAGCCCACGCGCATCCCGTACTCGTGCCAGGCCCAGTTGGGGACGTCGGGGATGACGGCCACGCCCTGGGGGGTCCCCAGATACTGGCGGGGCATGGCCTTCTCGATGCTCCATTCCTCCACGTTGACGATGGTCCACACCGCGATGCGGGCCCCCTTGGGGAGCTTCCAGGGTCGGCGGTGGGCGATGGCCGAGTAGTCGAAGCGTTCGGGAGGCAGTTTCACGGGCGTCTCCTTCGCCGGCACGCGGCCGGGCCGGTTTTTTGGCGCCTATAGTACAATCCTGGCCCGTGACCCCGCCCCTGGGCATCGACATCCACGCGCACTTCTTCCCGGAGAGCTTTCTGAGGTTGATCGAGCAGGAGGGCGGGGCGGCCGGCGCGCGCCTCGATCGCTCGAACCCGAACGGGCCGGCCATCGTGACCGCGGCGGGAGCCACCCCACCGCTCAGCCCCGCCTACTGGGACCTCGACGTCCGGCTGAAGGCGATGAACCGGACCGGGGTCGGCGTTCAGGCGCTTTCGCTCACCGTTCCCATGGTCTACTTCGCGAGCGGGGGCCTGGGACGGCGCCTGGCCCAGGCGTTCAACGACGGGCTGGCCCAGGCGCACACCGCCTTTCCCGACCGCTTCGTGGGATGCGCGGCGCTCCCGATGCAGGATCCCAACGCCGCGGTCGCCGAGCTGGAGCGGGCGGCCCGGCTGCCCGGCGTCCGAGCCGTCTATCTGGGCACGAACGTCAACGGCCGGGAGCTGTCGGACCCGGCCTTCGCACCCGTCTTCGAGCGGTGCCAGGAGTACGAGGTCCCCGTGTTCCTCCACCCGATCGGCGTGGTGGGCTCGGCGCGTCTGGCCGCGTTTTATCTGACCAATCTCCTGGGCAACCCGTTCGACACCGCGGTGGCCGCTGCCCACCTCGTGTTCGGCGGCGTGCTCGACCGCTTCCCGCGCCTGCAAGTGTGCCTGGCCCACGCCGGCGGCGCGTTCCCGTACCTCTTCGGGCGCCTGCAGCACGGCCAGCGCGTGCGGGCTGAGGTGCGCAACCGCGCGCGCCGACCGGTCAGCGCCTATCTGCGCCGCTTCACCTACGACACCATCTCTCACTCACCGGAGGCCCTGCGCTATCTGATCGGTCTGGTGGGGCCCGACCGCGTGATGGTGGGCAGCGACTTCTGCTTCGATATGGGCTACGAGCGGCCCCGCGACATCGTCACCAAGCGGCTCGGGCTCAAGGCGGCGGACCAGGCGCGCATCCTGCGCGGCAACGCGGCCCGGCTGCTCGGTCTGGCCTGACGGTGAAGGTCGCCGCCAACGGCCTCGGCGTCCACTATCGGCTGGAGGGGCCGCCGGCGGGACCCGTCGTCACGCTCAGCCACTCGCTGGCGGCGAATCTCGACCTCTGGGACGACCAAGTGGCGGCGCTGTCCTCCCGGTATCGCGTCCTGCGCTACGACGCCCGGGGCCACGGCCAAACCGACGTCCCGGCCGGCTCCTACACGCTCGACCAGATGGCCGACGACCTTCGCGGCCTGCTCCAGCCCCTCGGCGTCGGGGCGACGCACTTCGTCGGCCTGTCCATGGGCGGCTGCATCGGGATGACGGCGGCCGTCAAGTATCCGGGCCTGCTGCGGAGCCTCGTGCTGGCCGACACCACCAGCCGCTACGCGCCTCAGACCGCCGCCATGTGGGCCGCCCGGATCAAGACGGCGGAGACCGCGGGCATGGAGCCCGTCATCGAGCCGACGATGGACATCTGGTTCACGCCCGACTTCCGTCTGCGCGAGAAAACGCGCGTCGACCGGGTGCGCCAGATGCTCCGAACGACCGACCCCCGCGGCTATGTGGGCGCCATCCGCGCCATCGCGGACGTCGACCTCACCGAGCGGCTCGGCGAGATCCGCTGTCCCACCCTGGTGCTCGTGGGGGAGCAGGATCCCGGCACCACGCCGGCGATGGCTCGTGTCCTGGCCGAGCGCATCCCCGGCGCCCGCCTCACCATTCTGCCCGCGGCGCGGCACTGCTCGTGCGTGGAAGCGGCAGCGGCCTTCAACGACGCCGTGCTCGGATTCCTGGCCGAGGTCGCCTAGTCCGGCGTCGGCGGGTGATGGACTTCTGGATCCTGCAGCTCTTCCACGGCATCTCCTACGGAGCGCTGCTCTTCCTGCTGGCCGGCGGCCTGTCGCTGATCTTCGGGATGATGCGCATCGTGAACATGACCCACGGTTCCTACTATCTGCTCGGGGGCTATGTGGCGCTGACCACGATCTGGCGCAGCGGGTACTACGCGCTGGCCATCCTGGCCGCGGCGGTGGTGGTCGCCTGCATCGGCATCGCCGAGTGGAACGCCTTCCTCAAGCGACTGAGCGGGCAGGAGCTCGGCCAGGTGCTGACCACCATGGGGTTCGCCTTCATCTTCCAGGACCTGGCCATGGTGGTCTGGGGCGGCGATCCGTACACGATTCCGGTGCCGGCCATGCTGAGCGGCGCCTGGCGGGTCGGCGAGCTCCACTTCCCCGTGTATCGCGTGTTCATGATCGCGGTGGCCGCGCTGGTCGCCCTCGTCCTCTGGCTCACGCTCGAGCGCACGCGGATCGGCGCCATGATGAGGGCCACCGTGGACGATCCCGAGATGGCGCGGGGCGTCGGCATCAACGTCTTCATGATCTCGATGGGCGTATTCGCGCTTGGCGCCTCGCTGGCCTCGGTGGCCGGCGTGGTGGCCGGCGGCTTCGTGGGCGTCTACCCGGGGGCCGACTTCGAGATCCTGCCCTACGCCTTCGTGGTGGTGATCGTGGGCGGCATGGGCAGCCTGAAGGGCGCCCTGATCGGCAGCCTTCTGGTCGGCCTGCTCGACAACTTCGGCAAGGCGCTCTTCCCCGAGCTGTCCTACTTCACGCTGTTCGCGCCGATGGCCGCCATCCTGGCCGTGCGGCCCACCGGGCTCTTCGGCCGCGCCTGATGGCGGACCGGCGCGCGGCCCTTCGGGGCCTGGCCGGAGCCGGGGGGTTGTTGTTGCTCGTGATCGTGCCGCCCTACCTCTCCTCGTTCATGCTGACGCTGCTCACCCAGGCGTTGATCTACGGGATCCTGGCCATGAGCCTGGACATCATCCTCGGTTACACCGGCCTGGCTTCCCTCGGCCACGCCGCCTACCTGGGGCTGGGGGCCTACAGCGTGGGCATCCTCACGATGCGCTATGGGGCCGGCTTCTGGACCGCGCTGGTCGTCGGTGTGCTTCTGGCCGGCGCCGTCGCCGCCATCTTCGGCCTGGTCGCGCTCCGCGCCACCGGCGTCTACTTCCTCATGATCACGCTGGCCCTCGGCATGGTGGTGTGGGGCCTGGCCCACCGCTGGGTCTCCATGACCCAGGGCGACAACGGCATCTCCGGCGTCCCGCGGCCCGACCTCGGCATCGGCGTGTCTTTCGCCCAGGGGGTGCCGTTCTACTACCTGGCCCTGGCCGCCTTCCTGCTGGCCTTCCTGGCCCTGCGCCTCCTGGTGCGCTCGCCCTTCGGCAAGTCGCTGGTGGGCATCCGCGAGAGCGAGTCGCGCATGCGGACGCTCGGCTACCACGTGTGGCTGCACAAGTACATCGGCTTCGTCGTCGCCGGCGCCGTGGGCGGCTTCGCCGGCGTGCTGTGGGCGTACTACAACGGCTTCGTGAGCCCGGCCGACCTCGAGCTGGCTACCTCGGTGGAGGCCCTGCTCATGGTGGCCCTCGGCGGTCGCGGCACGCTGCTCGGGGCCCCGCTGGGCGCCGTCATCATCGTGCTGCTCAAGAACCTCGTGTCGGTCTACACGCATCGCTGGCTGCTGATCCTGGGCGCCGTCTACATCGGCACCATCGTCTACGCTCCCGAGGGCATTCTCGGAGCCGTTCGCCAATGGATGAAAGGAGACAAAGCATGGGCAAGAAGCTGACCGTGGCACTGCTCGTCGTCCTCCTGGTAGTGGTGACCGCCGGCGCCGGCCCGGCCTGGGCCCAGAAGGCGCCGATCAAGATCGGGTTCCTGGCGCCGATGACGGGCGGGGCCGCCCAGATCGGCAAGGACATGACCAACGGCCTCACCATGTGGCTGGAGGAGAACGGCAACCAGATCGCGGGCCGGAAGGTCGAGGTCATCGTCGAGGACACGCAAGGCCAGCCGCAGATCGCGCTGACCAAGCTCCGGAAGCTGGTAGAGAGCGACAAGGTCCACGTGCTGGCCGGCGGCCTCTTCGCCCACGTCGGCTACGCGCTGGCGCCGAAGGTGGACGAGTACAGGATCCCCATGCTCTACCCGGTGATGGCCGCCGACGACCTCACCCAGCGCAAGCCGGCCAAGTGGGTGGTGCGCAACGGCTGGACTTCGAGCCAGCCGAACCATCCGTTCGGCGAGTACGTGGTCAAGACCCTCGGCTACAAGAAAGTGGTGGCGATCGCCATCGACTACGCCTTCGGCTGGGAACAGGTAGGCGGCTTCCAGAAGACCTTCGAGGAGGCCGGCGGTCAGATCGTGCAGAAGCTCTGGCCCCCGCTGGGCACTACCGACTTCGCGCCGTACCTCTCGCAGATCCGCAAGGACGCGGACGCCGTCTTCGCCCTCATGGTGGCCCAGTCGGCGCTGCGTTTCCCCAAGCAGTACGAGGACTCGGGGCTCAAGGCCAAGCTGCCCCTGCTGGGCGGCGGCACCACCTTCGACGAGTTCGTGCTGCCATCGCTGGGCGACGAGGCCATCGGCGGCGTCAGCGCGCTGATCTACAGCGCGGCCCTCGACACGCCGGCCAACAAGCGATTCGTGGCCGAGTACCGCAAGAAGTACAACAAGGTGCCGTCGTACTACTCGGAGGTCTGCTACACGACGGGCCGCTGGATCAACGAGGCCGCGAAGGCGGTCGGCGGCGACGTCGAGAACCGCGAGAAGTTCCTGGCCGCCCTTCGCAAGGTGGAGGTTCCCGACGCACCCCGTGGACCGGTCAAGCTCGACGCGCACGGGAACCCGATCCAGAACATCTACGTCCG
>JBOHPP010000149.1:0-4310 GCA_050731755.1 Candidatus Rokuibacteriota bacterium
CCAAGCAGGACGAGTATCTCCAAGACATCGTCGCCTCCGGCCGGCACTTGCTCTCGCTCATCAACGACATCCTGGATCTCTCCAAGATCGAGGCCGGCCGCATGGAGCTGGAGATCACGACGTTCGATCTGCCCGCCGCCATCGAAAACGCCCTCACCCTGGTCCGCGAGAGGGCCACGCGCCAGGGCATCCGTCTGGAGCAGGCCGTGGAGCCCCGCGTGCGGTTGATCGCCGGGGACGAGCGGAAGATCAAGCAGATCCTGCTCAACCTCCTGTCCAACGCGCTCAAGTTCACTCCGGAGGGGGGGCGAGTCGCCGTCAAAGCCTTGCTGGCCGATGGTTCAGTGGAGATCGCGGTGATCGACACCGGTATCGGGATCGCGGCCGAGGACCAGGAGGCGATCTTCGAGGAGTTCCGGCAGGTGGGCAACGACTACGCGCGCAAGCGAGAGGGAACGGGGCTGGGGCTCACCCTGGCCAAGAAGTTCGTGGAGCTGCACGGGGGCACGATCTGGGTAAAGAGCGAGGTGGGCAAGGGCTCGGTCTTCACCTTCACCTTGCCGGTGGGACGCTAGGAGGAATGGGGAATGGACCGCAGGGAGTTCCTTATCGACAGCGCCCTGACCGGCCTGCTAGGACCGCGACGCGGATGGGCGGCCGAACCGCCGCCTGAGACGACCAAGCTCGTGTTGCGGCGTCTCCTCACCCCTGGCGCCGGTTGTTTTGCCCCCCTGTACGTGGCCGAGGAGCTGCTGAGGGGCGAGGGATTCACTGACGTTCAATACGCAAGGAAGGGGACCGTCGACGCCAACAAGGCCCTGGCCACGGGCGAGATCCACCTAACGATGGGATTCGTCGGCAACTCCCTGATCCAGGTGGACGCGGGGGATCCGATCGTCGTACTGACAGGCATCCATGTGGGCTGCTTCGAGCTGTTCGCGACGGATCGTGTCCGGACGATCCGCGACTTGAAGGGCAAGACCGTCAGCGTGACCGAGCTGGGCTCCGGCCGTCACGTCTTCCTCGCTGCCGCTATGGCGTACGTGGGCCTCGACCCACAGAAGGACGTCAGATTCGTGAATCACCCCCCGGCCGAGTCTGCGCAGCTCCTCGCGGAGGGGAAGATCGATGCCTACCAGGCGTTCGCGGAGGAGGTGCAGGAGCTCCGGGCCAAGAAGATCGGGCGTTCGGTGCTCAACAACACCCTCGACCGACCGTGGTCGCAGTACTTCTGCTGCATGGCGGCGGCAAACAAGGAGTTCGTCCGGAAGCACCCCGTCGCCACCAAGCGGGCGCTTCGCGCCATGCTGAAGGCTTCGAGCATCTGCGCGCTCGAGCCGGACCGCGCTGCCCGGTTCGTCGTCGACAAGGGCTACGCGCCGGGGTACGACTCCACGCTCCAGATGCTCAAAGAGCTGCCGTACACGAGATGGCGCGACCTCGACCCCGAGGACGCGATCCGCTTCTATGCCGTTCGCCTGCACGAAGCCGGGATGATCAAGTCGACGCCACAGAAGCTCATCGCCCAGGGCACCGACTGGCGTTTCCTGAACGAGCTGAAGAAGGAGCTGAAGGGATGATTCACCGGCGCCGGTTCGTGAGCAGCCTGGTCGCGGGCGCGACGGCAAGTCTGGCCGGTGTGAGGCCCGGGCGCGCCAGCGCCGAGCCATTGCCCGAGACCAGGCGGATTCGCCTCGTCCGGATCCCGAGTATCTGTCGGGCGCCCCAGTACGTCGCCGATGAGCTCCTGCGTGGGGAGGGCTTCACCGACGTCGAGTACGTCCCCAAGGCGGGTGGGGGCGCGAGCGTGATGGCTTTGGCGGTGGGCGAGGCCGACATCAGCATGAACTACATCGGTCCCGTCATCCTCCGCGTGGACGCTGGCGATCCACTCGTCGTTCTCGCCGGCATCCACATCGGCTGCTTCGAGCTGTTCGGGACCGACCGCGTCCGCTCGATCCGCGACCTCAAGGGCAAGACGGTGGCCGTGATCGAGCTAGGGGGCTCCGAGTACGTCTTCCTCACCAGCATGGCTGCCTACGTGGGGTTGGACCCCCGCAAAGACATCCACTTCGTGGCGCATCCCGTGGCCGAGTCCATCCAGCTCCTCGCCGAGAGGAAGATCGACGCGTTTCTCGGCTTTCCTCCCGTGCCTCAGGAGCTGCGGGCGAGGAAGATCGGCCACTCGGTGGTGAACAGCACTGTCGACCGGCCGTGGTCTCAGTACTTTTGCTGCCTGGCGACGGCGAACCGGGAGTTCGTCCGCCGCCACCCGGTGGCGACGAAGCGGGCGCTCCGCGCCCTTCTGAAGGCCAACAGCATCTGCGCGCTCGAGCCCGACCGGGTGGCCCGCCACCTGGTGGATCACGGGTTCACGGAACGCTACGACTACGCCCTCCAGACGCTGAAGGACATCCCTTACAGCCGGTGGCGGGACTACCATCCGGAGGACACCTTCCGCTTCTACGCCCTCCGCCTCCACGAGGCCGGGATGATCAAGTCGAACCCCAACAAGCTCATTGCCCAGGGGACCGACTGGCGCTTCCTCAACGAGCTGAAGAAGGAGCTGAAGGGATGACCGTGCGGTTCAATCGCACCGAAGGAGGAGGTCCATGAACCGGCGAGACTGGTCGCACGTGACGCTCGGGATCCTGACGATTGCCTTGCTACTCCTGGCGCCGGCGACGGACGCGCAGCAAGCGGAAAAGCTCGGCAAGGTGCAGTTCGAGGTGTCGTGCACGCCCACGGCCCAAGAGCAGTTCAAGCGGGGCGTAGCGTTGCTGCACTCCTTCTGGTTCTCGCAGGCGGCCAAGACCTTCACCGAGGTAGCTCAGACCGACCCCGGCTGCGCCATGGCCCACTGGGGCATGGCGATGACGCTGATGGGGAACCCCCTGGCCGCGCCGCCCGGTCCCAATGCGCTCAAGGACGGCGGGGCGGCGGCGGAGCGGGCGAAAGCGGTCGGTGGCAAGAGCCCCCGCGAGCGGGATTACATCGCCGCCATCGATCAGTTCTACAAGGACGCTGACAAGGTCGAACATCGGTCCCGGGCCGTCGCTTACGAAAAGGCGATGGAACGCCTCGCCCAACGCTACCAGGACGACCGCGAGGCCGGGGTCTTCTACGCGCTCGCGCTCAACATGACGCTGGTCCCGACCGATAAGACCTACACCAACCAGCTCAAGGCGGCCAAGATCCTCGAGAAAGTCTTCGCCGAGCAGCCCGACCACCCCGGCGTCGCGCACTACCTGATCCACAGCTACGACTTCCCGCCCATCGCGAACCAGGGCCTGACCGCCGCCCGGCGGTACGCGGTCATCGCCCCCTCGGCGCCCCACGCGCTCCACATGCCTTCGCACATCTTCACGCGCCTGGGCCACTGGGAGGAGTCGCTCGCGACCAACCGGAATTCGGCGAACGTCGCCCAGGGCGAGGTGAACGTCAGACACCCCGGCTCGGCGTCCTGGGACGCCCTCCACGCCCTGGACTACATGGTCTACGGCTATCTGCAGCTCGGTCAGGACCGGGCTGCGGCGGGCGTGCTCGAGGAGATCAGGGGCTACCAGAGCCTGGATGTCGAGCATTTCGCCGCCTACTACGCACTCGCCGCCATGCCGGCCCGCTACGCTCTCGAGCGCCGACGGTGGTCGGACGCGGCGGCGCTCACGCTCCATCCCCCGCAGCTCTCCTGGCCCAAGTTCCCACAGTCCGAGGCCGTCGCCGTCTTCGCCCGGGGGCTCGGTGCCGCGCGGAGCGGCGATGTCGCCGAAGCTCGGCGGGCCAGGGCCCGGCTCGAAGTGCTCCGCGACACCCTGACCCAAATGAAGAGCGCCTACTGGGCCGAGCAAACCGAGATCCAGCGCATGGTAGTCTCGGCGTGGGCCACGCTGGCCGAAGGCAAGCGTGAGGACGGGCTGGCGCTGATGCGCTCAGCGGCCGAGCGGGAGGACGCCACCGAAAAGCATCCGGTGACGCCCGGGCCGCTCGTACCGGCGCGCGAGCTGCTCGGCGAGATGTTGCTCGAGCTGAAGCAGCCCGCTCAGGCTCTTAGAGAGTTCGAGGCCTCGCACAAAGTCGAGCCGAACCGCTTCCACGGCTTGGCCGGCGCCGCCCGGGCGGCGGAGCTGGCCGGCGACGCGGCGAAGGCGAAGACGTACTACACGCAGCTCGTCGCATTGGCCGCCAAGGCCGACACCGAGCGCCCCGAGGTCCAGCGGGCCAGGGCGTTCCTGGGCAAGAACTGAGCGGAGGTGGCTGATGGGCCGTCGTCAGTTCGTGAATAGCTTACTGATCGGCGGAGGGGCCGGGCT
>JBOHPP010000150.1:0-10458 GCA_050731755.1 Candidatus Rokuibacteriota bacterium
TGGGGCGACGAGGCAGGGGTCGAAGTCCGCCCCGTGACGCTGCCCGATCTCCTGATCTACTACCTCCTCAACGTCGCCGACGACGCTGATGAGGCAGCGAAGCGCCGGATTGACCTCGAAATCGCCAAGACGCGGACCGCCTGAGAAAGCGCGCCCGGGAGTCCCCAGCGAGCTGGGAGCTCGGCATGGCCGGTCACGCGCAGGATCGCCTCTCGGGTCCGCGCATACTCTGGCCCGCCCTCTCCGGCTTACTGGCGGTCGGCTCCATCAGCAAACAACTGCTCGGCAAGCGCTGACCAAAAAGCAGCGCGCGCATCAAGCGACCGGCACATCCCTGTGCGGATCTCCTGGCGGTGCTGCTCGGTGGTAGCCCAGCGGAGAAGCCCCCGCTGGAGCACCTCCCCGTGCCGCACGTCCACGTCGATGTGGAGCCGGAAATACTCCAGGGCGGCGTGATCGACGGACAGGCTCCGCTCGATTCCTTGCAGGAGAAAGGGGAACATCCGAGGGATTGCCCACTCGTGGCCGGGGCCGACAGCTCCGAGCGTCTCGATCCAGGACCGGAGGGGCATCTCTAGGTGCAGTGTCACGAAGTCCCGGGTGGCGGGGAGCCAGGGAACGGAGTCCCATTCCTCCTCGACGAAGCCCACCGCCCGCATGAACCTGCGATAGAGGGCAGTGTGAGACCGCTCGAGGCGCTCCAGCCGCATATACTCCTCCTCCAGGATTTCCCGAACGAGTGTCCGGAGTTCGTCGTCCGGTGTCCAGTTGGCGACTGCCTGGAGGTAGGCGGGAAAGAAACAGACGAGCCGATAGTGCTGGGACGCATACGCCCAGATCTGCCAGGGGGCCAACCCTCCCCGGGCGAACCGCAAAAGGAAGGGATGTCTCACGGCAGCGTGTTGCTCCACTTCCGTCCACAAGTCCGCAACGAAGCCCTCCGGGGTTGTCGACGATGTCACCGAACGCGATAGTGCAGGAGCCGGTAACTTCATGCTGTCTATCGATCTCCCCTCGCGGACGTTACTCCACATGCACCCCGCCACACAAGCGTGGCCGGGGCGGACCGGCCATGTTCAGTTCAGTGAGATTCCTGCCCATGCCGATAAGTCAGCATTGAGGTAGGCTCTTCGAGGGTGGCACTGAGCTTGCCCGTGTGTCGTTGGGGGGGCGGCCTATGGAAGTTGTCGTGAAGCAGATCCTCGGATGGCAGCATGAGGTGCAGGGATGCTGCTCCTGAGCGACGCCCTCTCCGCTTCGCGCCGTCGAGGCCCGGAGGTGGAGAAGGCTAATGCGAAGTGAGGCGACTACTACGCCAAGTAAGCGCACCATCCGGCGCGCCCGCGGCCGAAGGAGGCGGACATGAGACGCCTAACCATCATGCTCATGGTCATCTTGCTCGGCGCCGGCCTGACCGCAGGGCCAGACGGCGTCTCCGCCAACGACTTCCCGAACCGGCCTGTCCAGCTCATCATCCCGTTTCCTCCCGGCGGGCTGGTGGACCTGGTGGCCCGCGCCGTCACGAACGTGGCGGACGCACACCTAGGGCCCTAGGGCAACCTCTGGTGCCTCTGACCCGTGCCGGCGCGGCCGGTGCCGTCGCCGCGCAGTCGGTCGCCGTCTCGAAACCGGACGGCTATACCCTACTCTTCGGCTGGTCGGGACTGTCACTGATCCCGCACGTCGACGTGCTCCTTGGACGTCCTCAACCGTTCACTAGGAAGGACTTCATCCCGATCGCTCAGCTCAGCAACAGCCCTCCCTTGCTCGCCGTCAACGCTGAGAGTCCGTGGCGCAGCCTGGGCGAGTTCGTGGCCGAGGCCCGCCGCCGTCCCAACGAGCTGAGCCACAGCTCCGGCGGCCTCTACGGAATCAGCCACATCCCGCTTGAGCTCGTGAAGCAGGCCGCCGGGATCCGCATGAAGCACATCCCCTTCGCGGGCGGGGCGCCTGCCATGACGGCGCTGCTCGGCAGGAACGCCGACGCCAACATCTGCTACCCGAGCGTCTGCCTGCCGCACGTTCGCGCCGGCAAGATCCGGTTGCTGGCTCAGTTCGGCGCCGCCCGGCTCCCCGACTACTCGGACGTCCCCACGCTCAAGGAACTGGGATACGACGTGGAGTACACGTCGTGGGTGACGATCATGGCGCCGGCCGGCGCGCCCGCAGCGATCGTGGCCCGGCTCCGGCAGGCCTTTGTCAAGATTGGGCAGGACCCTCAGTTCGCCGCGCAGATGGCCAAGATCGGCGAGCCCGTGGAGGTACGGACGGGCGAGGAGTTCCTCGCGTTCTGGGACCGCGAATACGGAGCCATGGAGGAGCTGCTGCGGCGGGTCGTGACTAAGTGATCACGAGAGGAGCACACGGCGATCCACTACTGACACCTCGAGGATGAATCACCACCGCACTATCTGCGTAAGTGCGCAATTCGATTTTGCGCACTTCTTGTGGCGGCGACGACGAGGTCATGAAACGGGCGCGCCTCGCATAGCGAGTCGGTCCTAAGGTCTCGCTTTAGCGCAGGGAGGATGTTCTTCAGGTCACTGAAGATCTGCTCCAGTTCTCCTACCGTGGGCTGGTGTCGCCGTCTAACAAGAGCGTTGGTCAGTGCGCCGAACAGTCCCCGGGGCGTCCCCGAATGGATGTAAGGGTCACTCCCGTCAAGATCACTGAGCGATTTGCTCAGCCGCCACCTTATGGCTTCAAATACAAACCAGTCATGTCGCCTTCGAGAGACCTTCGCCCACGAGACTACGAGCCCCAACTCGAACGGCATGTTAAAACGCGGCGTGCGAGGTCGTCGAGGATCAAGCTGCACCCGAGAAAGGTCATGAAAGGAATAACGGCAGCGCCGGATCAGCGCAAAGATCCGATTCAGGCGCCGCTCACCACCAGGAAGCTCTACGGTCGCACGTGGAATAAGTCCGAATCCGCAGAGGCCGGCAATCAACGCAAGGTACAGATTTTGGTACGCAGCGTCGTAGGGGATGTTGATGAAAGCCGTGTTTCGCGGAGGAGTCCGCCGAAGTCGCCTCCGCCTTTTCGCCACTACAGCGAACGCCCGTCTAGGCTCTTATCGTCGCCGGGCACGCGAGCGACCTTTGGTCATCCTCCGCGCGGCTTTCCTTCTCGCGGCCTTTCGTCTTCGACCCACCTGCACACCCTCGAAGGATACGACCGATACCCCAGAATGGATCGCATCCATTACGCGGGCGAGCCGTGTGGCTCTCTTCACGTCGACACCCAGTTCTTCGGCGGCGGTGTAAACCGAGGGGTACGGCGTCGAAATTACGGTCCGACCCTGCATGCTCACACGCTACTCGCCACAACCCGCGAAAGTCAACGAGTGCACTAATGAATACACCTAGCGGCAGAACTCTAACGGACGCCGTCTCCCGCTCACTGCTCGTCGGATCTCCCTGAATCCTTCCAGCGACGCTCGCCGCTGGCGCCGATCCAGCAGGCCCTCGGCGTCCTCCTTGACAGGCCGGGCGGCGTGGCGGTATACCGCCGCCGTGCTGCCAGAGCAGCCTCGGCCTGCATTCCTCCCGTCCGGCCGAGACCAAGTCATGAGGGAAGAGGTGGAGACGATCATGCAAAGCACCAGAACGTTGGTCCGGCACCGTCGGAAAGTCTGCCGCGGCCTGGCTGCGGCATTCTGCCTGGTAATCCTCTCCGGCCTCGTCTCGAGCCCGTCGAATGCCGCGTCCCTCGAGGAGATCAAGAAGCGCGGGTACATGGTGGTGGCGACGGAGGACAACTATCCGCCCTTCGAGTTCATCCAGGACGGCCAGCCGGCCGGGTTGGACCACGACCTCTACAAACTGCTGAAGGAGTGGGCCGGGTTCCAGGTGCGGCAGGAGATCCTGCCCTGGCAAGGACTGCTGGCCGGAGTCGTCAGTGGGCAGTTCGACGTGGCGCTGTCGGCGGCAACGATCAGCGATCAGCGCGCCCAGCAGTTCTATTTCACCATGCCGATTGCCGAGGCGACGCACTACTACATGAAGCGGAAGGGCGACAACCGCATCAAGTCGATCAAGGACCTGTCCGGGCTCACGGCGGGGACGCAGCAGGGCAGCTCGATCCATCAGCGGCTCCCGGAGGTCGATGCGCTCCTGCAAAAGCACGGCGGCAAGCTCGGCAAGGTTTCGCTGTACGCGTCCTATCCCGAGGCGTATCAGGACCTGGCCAACGGTCGCGTCGACTACATCCTCAACAGCGTCGTGGCCATTGCGGACGTCATGCGCAAGCGCCCCAATGAATTCGAGCTCGGCGAAGCGGTCGTGCCGATCGGCTATCACGCCTGGGCCATCAAGCGTGGCAACAAGGATCTCCGCGACTTCCTCAACCAGTTCTTCGTGGAGCAGCGGAAGAACGGCAACCTCTACCGTCTGCAGGAGAAGTGGCTCGGCCGATCGTTCCCCGACCTCCCCTGGGAAGCGAAGCTGCCGGGTAATCGTCCGATGCCCGAGTAGGCTGCTGCCCGGCCCTGCCGACCGCCATGGCCTGGAGCTCGCTGCTGTCCGAGCTCGCCAGGGGCACCTTCATGACCATCACGGTGTCGCTGGCGGGCATCGCTCTCGGTATGGTCGCCGGGCTCGCTCTCGCGCTGATCCGCGTGGGCAGGCTGCCGATCGCCTCCCAGGCCGTCACGACCTACGTGAGCGTCGTGCGCGCCACCCCGATGGTCACTCTGGCGCTCCTGATCTTCTTCGGCTTGCCGAGCCTAGGGCTCGCCATGTCGCCGCTGGTGGCGGCCATCCTGACCATCTCGATCAACACCTCGGTGTTCCAGGCGGAGATCTGGCGCGCCGCTCTGCTGGATTTCCCCCGAGGCCAGCTCGACGCCGCACGCGCCAGTGGCATGACCCGCGCCGTCACGTTCCGGCGGATCGTTTTCCCCCAGGTGTGGCGGGCGAGCCTGCCCGGCCTCGTCAACGAGGCGACGCTGGTCGTCAAGGGCAGCCCAGCCGTTGCGGTCATCGGCGTCGTCGATCTGACGCGGATCGCGGTGCGCTGGACCACCCAGACCTACCAGCCGATCCCCCCCTTTCTCACCGCGACCGCCATTTACGTCGTCGCGGTCATGTGCCTGATCCGGCTCCAGCGCTCAACGGAACGACGGATCGTCGAGAGGTACGGCATCCTGTGATCGCCAACTTCGGGATCGTCCTCGGTGAATGGAAGGACCTCGCTACCGGCTTCCTCAACACGATCTGGATCTGCGCGCTCGCTGGAGTCCTATCGCTGATGCTCGCCGTCTTCGTCTCGATGCTGCTCGTGTCGCGGCGGAGGGCGGTGCGCCGCCCGGTGCAGGGCGCGGTCGACGTCCTGCGCGCCATTCCGTTCCTCATGCTGCTCTTCATCGTGTACTACTGCCTGCCGGTGGTGAACATCCGTCTGTCGAGCTGGACATGCGGGCTGGCGGCCCTGGTGGGGTACAACACCGCCTACTTCGCGGAAATCCTGCGCGGCGCCTGGGCTCACCTTCCGCACGAGCAGGAGGAGGCCGGCCGCGCCTACGGCTACTCGGGGCTCGGGCTCTATCGCCGGATCATCCTCCCTCAGATCCTCATCGCGAGCGGCCCCATCCTCGGCAACCAGATGATCACCCTCATCAAGAACTCCGCCTTCCTCATGGTCATCACCATCCCCGAGTTGACGTTCATGGCGAACCAGGTGCAGGCGATCCACTTCGTGCCCTTCGAGACACTGCTGGTCGCGGTGGCGCTGTACTGGACGATCTGCTCCGCGATCGAATGGACCGTGCGCGGGATGGACCGCGTGGCCGTGGTGAGGGGCCATGAGTGACCGGCGGGACCAGGCCGGGCCCGTCGTCGAGGTCCGGGGACTCGGCAAGAGCTTCGGGCGGTTGCGGGTGCTCACGGGGGTGAACCTCGCTGTATTGGCAGGACGGACGCTCTGTGTGCTCGGCCCCAGCGGGTCCGGCAAGTCGACGTTGCTCCGCTGCATCAACTTTCTCGAGCGGCCGGACGAGGGCGCGGTGTTCCTGCGCGGTGAGCAGGTCGGGCTCTGTCGCGCCGCATCGGGCCGGGAGCGGCCGATGACCGATCGCGAGCTGGCGCGCATGCGGACGCGCTTCGGGATGGTGTTCCAGCAGTTCAACCTGTGGCCGCACCTCACGGTCATCGGGAATCTCGTCGAGAGCCCGATCTATGTGCAAAGGCGCCCCCGTGACGAGGTCGTCGCCGAGGCGGAAGCGCTCCTCGACAAGATCGGCCTCCGGGACAAGCGGGACGCCTATCCGAGCCGGCTGTCGGGCGGCCAGAAGCAGCGGGTGGCCATCGCCCGGGCGCTGGCGATGAAGCCCGAGGTGCTCCTGTTCGATGAGCCGACCAGCTCGCTCGATCCCGAGCTCGTCGGGGAGGTGCTGGCCGTCATGCGGAACCTCGCCCGCGAAGGCCAGACGATGATCGTCGTGACCCACGAGATGGGCTTCGCCCGTGAGGCCGCCGACGAGGTGCTGTTCCTCGACGAAGGCGCCGTCGTGGAGACCGCGTCCCCGGAACGGTTCTTCGACAACCCGGCCACCCCGCGGGTCCGGCAGTTCCTGCAGCGATTCGCCTGAGTCACGGGCGACCGGCGCCGACCAGGAAGGAGACCCGGATGATGACCGCTGAGATGATCGAGGTGCCGGCGCGCTCCGGCAAGGCCGTGAAGCTGCCGACCGGCTGGAGCGTGAAGCTCATCAACACGTTCGGCAGCCAGGTGGTGGACACGTGGGCCTTCAACGCGCACGACCTCGCCGAGCACATGTCGATGGAGCACACCCGGGTCATGCTCGGACGACTCAACCCCCGACGGGGCGATCAACTCTTCTCGAGCCGCCGCCAGCCGCTCCTGCGAATGACCGAGGACACCTCACCGGGCGTGCACGATACCCTGCGAGCGGCCTGCGATCCGGTCCGCTACAAGCTGCTTGGCTTCGAGCAGCACGCGAGCTGCACCCAGAACCTCGCCACCGCGCTGGCAGAACTCGGGCTCAGGGCTCCGCACTCCCCCTGCCCGCTCAACATGTTCGAGAACTGTCCGGTCGGCGACGGTGGCGCCCTCGTCGTGGTCCCGCCGCCGGTGAAGGCTGGCGACTACGTGGTCCTCACGGCCGAGGTCGACACGGTCGTCGTCTTCTCATCGTGCCCGATGGATGTCTTCCCGACGAATGGGCCCGATTGCACGCCCAAAGCCGTCGCGTACCAGGTTTACCGGAGCTAGGCGCGTGCTGCTGATCCGGGACGCCGACTACATCCTGACCCTGGACGCGCGCCGGCGCGTCCTGGAGCGCCACTCGCTGCTCATCAAGGACACCCGCATCACGGACATCGGGCCGGCGGCGGAGATGGACGCCCGGCATCTCACCAGCTGCCGCCGCCAGGGGGCGGTCGTGGAAGCGCGCGGGCGGCTCGTCCTGCCCGGCTACGTAAACACCCACGTCCACACCTTCGAGCATCTCAGCCGGGGTCTCATTCCCGACAACCTCTCGACCTATGCCTGGGCGGTGACCTACGCCCGGCCGTTCTACGCGGCCCTGACCGAGGACGAGGCCTACATCGCCGCCCGGCTCGCGTGCCTCGAGATGCTCCGCAGTGGCACGACCTGCTTCGTGGACGTGAACATCCTCGTCTCGCTCGGGCACCTGGACGCGGTGGCGCAGGCGGTGACCGAGAGTGGCATGCGGGCAGTGCTCGGCCGCGGGGTGTTCGATCTGATGCCGAAAGAGATGGCCGACGCCATGCCGCCGGCGCTGCGGGAGCGGGTGCTGTCGCCGTCCGCCGCCGCGGCGCTCCGCGAGGTCGAGGCTCTGCTGGACCGCTGGACCAGCAGCGCCGGCGGGCGCATCCGCGCCTGGGCGTCGATCTACGGGCTGTTCCCGTACTGCTCGGACGAGCTCTTCTCCGGGCTACGAGGCGTGGCCGAGCGGTACGGCGTCGGTATGGCGTTCCATATCGCCTCCTCGATCGAGGAGGCGCAGGCCGTCGAAAAGCGTGTCGGCGCGTGGCCGATCACCCATCTCGACCGGCTCGGCGTGCTGGGCCCAAATCTACTGCTGACGCATTGCACGGCGATCACCGATCGCGAGGTGGGGATCCTGGCCGAGCGCGGAACCAAGGTGGCCTACTGCCCCGGGGCGGCGCTGCGGCTGGCCAAGGGGACGACGCGCATCGGCAAGATTCCGGAGATGCTGGCCGCCGGCGTGACGGTCTCGCTCGGCGCGGACGGGGTATCGTCGAGCGGGACGTTCGACCCCGCGCGCCTGGCCGGTCTCGTCGCCGGTCTCTTCAAAGACGCGCGCATGGATCCCACGCTGGTGCCGGCGGAGACCGCGCTCGAGATGGCCACGCTGAACGGCGCGCGCGCCGTGCTCTGGGATGACGCCCTGGGCTCCGTCGAGGTCGGCAAAACCGCCGATCTGGCGCTCTACGACCTCGAGGCGCCGGAGTGGGTGCCGCGCCACGACGTCGTCCGCAACCTCGTGTACTGCGCGGATGGACGCACCATCCGGACCGTCCTCGTCAACGGCCGCATCGTGTACGACGATGGCCGCGCGGTCGGCATCGACGCGGGCAAGGCGGTGGCCGAGGCCAGCGCGGCTGGGGAGCGGATCGCGCAACGCCTCGGTCTCGACCCGCGCCGACGTTGGCCGCTGGTTCAGTGACCGGCGTGGACGCTATTGGCTCTTCACGAAGTCGGGTGGAGCCCACAGCAGGGTCCACTGGGCATTCTTGACCTGGAGCAGAAACATCGACTTTTCCGCCTCGCGCGGCTTCACAGGATGGTCGTCGGGGTTCAGCGTGATCGGCCCGACCACGCCCTGGAAGGTGCCGATCCTCGCGAGCGCGTCACGCAGCTTCCGGCGGTCCTCCAGCAGCGACTCCTCAGTGTTCTTGACCCCCGTCTTCTCGATGAGGTCCTTCATCAAGTAGATGATCTCGTAGGCGGTATGGCTGCGGTCGAGGTTGCTCTCGGCTTTGAACCGGTCCCAGGCCTTCTTCTCCAGTTCCTTCGCCTTCGCCGTCAGAGGCGCGAAGTTCGTCGGGACGATCATGCCTTCGGCGAGGTCAGGACAACCCAGCAGCACGGTCGCGCCGGCCAGGCTGCTGATCGCGACGATCGCCTTCGGCTTGACGCCTTGCCGCCGGAGCTCTCTGAACGACGGGCAGGTGGTCGGCTCGTGGGTGAGCGTGAAGTAGATGTCGGCATTGGTCCGCGCCAGCTTCGCCACCTGCGCGCTGTAGTCCGTGTCCTGCCACCCCCACTCCACGACCTCGGCGATCTGGTGATACTTGTGCCGGTCGAGCGCCGGCTTGACCGCGAGCTTCCAGGTGGAAGCCGAGTGCGCGAAGTCCGGCTCCCAGGCGACCGCGACCGTCTTGAGCGCGGGGAAGTGCTCCTTCAGGTAGCCGACGATGAAGTCGTACATCATCGGCTCGTCGACGGTGTTGCGGAACACCCACGGCGAGATCTTGGCCAACCCGAACTTGCTCGCGGTATCCGTGAAGAACAGGAACGGCAGGCCGGTGTCGCCCGGGTCGTCGAGCCGCCTCTGGAGCATCTTGAAGGCCGGCTCGGCCGTCGACGAACAGGTCGGCCCCAGCGAGAACAGGACTTTCTCGACCGTCGCCAGCCGGCGGACGATCGTCAGGCCTTGCTCTGCCTTGCAGGCGTCGTCGTGGGCCAACAGCACCATTTTCACCCGCTTACCACCGATCAAGACCCCGCTCGCGTTCACCTCTTCGATCGCGAGATTGGTGAGGGAGAGAGCGCCCTTCCCGGTGAGAGCGACGCCGCCGCTGAGGGCCCAGATGCCACCAATTCGCAGGGTGCCTTCTTCTTGAAACGCGAGTCCCGCGGACGGCAGGAGCAACACGACGGCGAGCACGATGACCAGACTGCGCAGCATGAGGGCCTCCATTCGTGCTGACGACGAAGACGGATGCAGGCGGGCGCCGAAGGGCGCGTCCACGGCGGCGACAATAGACCTCTGCGGTGTCCCGCGCAACCCAGGCAAACGGCCTCAGCACCGCCGTACTTCTAGGCGGTCTTGGCGCGCACGACGAAATCGACGTCGCAGTCGAGGATTTGCAGCAGAGACACCAATTGATCGACGGACTTGCGGTAGTTCGTCTGGTCCAAGAGCCTGTAGAGCTGGGCTGGCGATGTTCCCAGCCGGCGGATGATCTCCCGTTTGGACAGCGGGCTCTTGTCGATCCGTTTCTGCGCCTCAATCGTTAGCCGGTAGAGCAGGAGATCTCTCAAATAGGACGGATCCTCGTTGTACTCGAGGACCTGTTCAATGTGAACCGTGCCCTCCTGCGAGACGAGGTAGCCAGCCCGTCTGAAGATCGCTTCGACGAACGCCTCCGCGATCCTACCTTTGAGGTGGTTCGCCTGGTCGAGCCGGGACTGGCGATCCTGGCGAGGCACGTCTTTCACCCTATG
>JBOHPP010000151.1:0-9457 GCA_050731755.1 Candidatus Rokuibacteriota bacterium
CGACGTCGCTTGCCGTCCTGACACACTCGCGGCCGCCTGTCACGGCCGCTCGCTCGTCGGAGTCTCGCGCCGCTCCTCCAGCCTCGAGGACGTGAGTCTTTGCGATGACTTGACCTCGATCCGCATCTCTGAAAAGTCTGGCCCGGCGCTTGCTCTTACGCGCGCGCGTGAGAGGCCCCTCACGCGATCTCCGACCGAGGCTGGGTCAGAGGCGAAGGCAGCAGCCGTGACGGTCGAGCTCGAGACCCCTCCCCAGTGGCCGGCGGCGCGCACCCCCACGCATCACCGGCTCGTCTTCCACGGCCGCGGCGGTTCGCTGTTCGGCATCCACATCGTCAACGTCTTCCTCACGCTGCTCACCTTCGGCGTCTACTACTTCTGGGGGAAGGCGCGGGTCCGGCGCTACCTCTTCGCCCAGACCGAACTCGACGGCGACCGCTTCGCCTTCCACGGGCACGGGCGGGAGATGCTGTTGGGGTTCATCAAGGCCTCGATCGTGTTCGGTCTGCCCCTGACGGCGCTCAACTGGGTTCCGCAGCTCTTGCACGCCGGAACGGGAACGAAAGTGGCGACGACGGTGGCGGCGTACGCGCTGGTGACCGTCCTCATCCCGGTGGCGCGCGTGGGCGCGCGCCGCTACCGGCTGAGCCGGACCTCCTGGCGGGGCATCCGGTTCTCGTTCCGGGGACGCACCGCCGAGTTCGTGCGCATCTACGCGGCGGGGGCGCTGCTGACGGCGCTGACGCTCGGGCTCTTCTACCCGGCGTTCACCGTCCGCAACCACGCCTTCATGATGCGCCACTCGTACTTTGGGAATGCGCGGTTCGATTTCGACGGGCGGTCGAACGGCTTCCTGGTGAATTTTCTCTACGCCGTCCTCCTCACGCTGCCCACGCTCGGGCTGGTGTGGTTCTGGTTCGTGGCCACCCAGCGCCGGTACTTCTGGGACCACACCACGTTCCCCGGCGCCCGCTTCCGCTCGACGGTCACCGGGGGCCGCCTGCTCCGGCTCAAGCTCGGCAACCTCCTGTTCATCGCGCTGACGCTGGGGCTGGGCTGGCCGTGGGCCACGACGCGCACGGCGCGCTTCACCTGTCGCTACGTCACGTTGGAAGGGGCCCTCGACCTGGCCGCCATCCAGCAGCAGACGCAGATGGCCACGGCGACGGGTGAAGGGCTCCTCGGCCTGTTCGAGGCCGACCTGGATCTCGGATGACCTGGACCGGCCACTACCTCGACGGCCGGAGCGCTGATCGCCGCCGGGCCACGGTGCGACTGACCGCGACCGGGCTGGAGATCACGACCGACGGCGGCGCGACACGGCGGTGGCCATACGCCGAGATCCGGCAGACGCAAGGCTCCTACACGGGCGAGCCGGTGCGTCTGGAGCGGGGCGGCGAGGCGGCGGAGTCACTGACCATCGACGACGTCTCGCTCCTCACCGCGCTCCGCCAGGCGGCCCCTCGGCGCCGGGCCCGCTTCCACGATCCGCGCCCGCGCCGGCTGCGCATCCCGCTCACACTCGCCGCCGGGCTCGCCGCGATCGGGTTGGCCGCCATCCTCTACCGGTGGGCCATTCCGGCCATGGCCGGCGTGGCGGCCTGGTTCGTTCCGGTGGCCTGGGAGGTGCGCGTTGGTGACGCCGTCTTCGACCGCATGGCGCGGCCGGAATCCCGGTGCAAGGATCCCGAGCGGCAGCGGGTCATCGACACGATCCTGGCGCGTGTCGTGGAGAAGCAGGGCACCGGGCCGTATCACCTGAGGGTGACCGTCATGGACGGCCGCGAAGTGAATGCCTTCGCGCTGCCGGGCGGGCAGATCGTGCTGCTGCGCGGGCTCCTGGACATCACGGACAGCCCCGAGATGCTGGCCGGTGTGCTCGCTCACGAGGTCCAACACGTGCTGCGGCGGCACACCACCCGCGCCATCATCCAACATGCCTCGACCGGTCTCATGGTCGCCGCCATCGCCGGCGACGTGAGCGGTCTGGTGGCGTTCGCCCTGGAGGGCGCCCGGGTGGTCGGCGCCCTGGGCTACAGCCGGCGCGCCGAGGAGGAGGCCGACGCCGAAGGGATGCGGATGCTCCTGGAGGCGGGCATCGATCCGTCCGGGTTCATCACCTTCTTCGAGAACCTGGGACGCCAGCGCGAGTCCGTCGAGCTACACGGCGTCTGGCGCTATCTGTCCACGCATCCATCGGGCGGTGACCGGGTGGAGACGCTGCGTGGGCTGGCCCGGGGGGCGGCGTCTCCGCCCGTGCGTCTCATGCCCAACTACGACTGGAAGGACGTCAAGCGCATATGTTCCGTCGCCTGAGCGTCCTCGCCCTCGCCATCATCCTCATGGCGCTGTGGATCGTGGCCTATCAACGGGCCAGCCTCATGGACAGCACGTTCCTCCGGCTCTCGGGGCCGGGCGTGCGGGGCCTCACGCTCTACCTCTCCGGTCGCTACGCCGAGGCGGCTCGCGCCTACCGTGCCGGCCTGGGCGGCTGGGGGCTCGACTACAACGACGATCCCTGGGGCGCCGACGCCATGGCCGAAGGCGAGCTCGCCGTGGCCGAGCGTCGCGCGCGCACGACGCTCACCCTGGTGCCGGCGGCCTTCGAGCCCCGGCTCACGCTGAGCGAGATCGCGCTCGACCAGCGGCGGTTCCCGGCGGCGCTGGAGCTCGTCGGCGAGCTGCTCGCCCGCGATCCCGATCACGTCGACGCGCTGTTGCTCTCGGCCATCGCCCGGGCGCGCCTGGGGCACGACGGCGCCGCGATCACCGCGATCAACCGAGCGCTACGCCACGGACACCCCGGGCGACGACGTACGCTCGTCTACCGGGCACTGGAGCTGGCCGGTGAGCTGGCGCCGCCGGAGGGGCCGGCCCGGTCGCTGTGCCTCCTAGCCCATCTGCACCGCTACCTGCGCATCTACGACGACACCCACGGTGACATCGCCATCGCCTACGCCCAGCGGGCCATCGCCGCCGGCGATCGTCCAGCCGACGCGTACCTGACGCTTGGCATCGTCCTCAACAGGCGGGGGCGGTCGCTCGAGGCTCTCCAGGCCTTCCAGCAGGCGGTGGCCATCGACCGTCAGCACGCCGAGGCCTACCGCTGGGCCTCCCAGGCGGCGCGGGACCTCAAAGAACCCGTGCTCCAGTACCAGATGGCCCGCGCGGCGCTCGAGGCAGCGCCAACCGACCGCTTCTACCTCGCGCCCGTCGAGCGCGTGGTAATGAACTGGTTCGGCGACGCCCGCACCACGGCGGCGCTGATGCAGCGCGCTGTCGACGCGGATCCCGCCAATGCGCGCGCCCACGAGAACCTGGCCAGGGCCGCCCGCGCTCTGGGCCAGCCCGACCGCGCCGCCGCCCACGAAGGGCGGGCGGCCGAGTTGCGCCGCGCGCGGAGCCCGCTGTGAGTCTCCGATCGCTCGTCGGCCGCGTCCTGAGCCTGCGGGTGATGATCGCCGTCGTGCTCATGGGCCTGGTGGGCTACTACATGTGCATCCTCCGCGTCTACCGCCTTCCCGGGGGCTGGTTCGTCCTCGCCGTCGCCGCCGGGTTCGCGCTCTTCGCGCTGAGTCTGCTCGTCGTCGTGGAGCGCATCGCCCTGGCCAGGCCGCCAGCGGCGCTCCAGCCCGTCGCCGCCCACGCGGAGCCGCTCATTTTCCTGCTCGTCGTGAACCTGCTCATCCTGAGCCTGCTCCTGCCCGTGATCCAGGGCATCGCGGCGGTCCCCCTGCCCGACTCCGTCTTCCGGCGGGTCGTGGGCGTGGCGGCTGCGGTGTCCGGCCGTGGCCTCAGCATTGTGTTCGCGCTCGCCGCCCTCGCCCTCGCGTGGGTGATCCTGCTGCGATTGCTCCAGGCAACCGTCGGGCGATGGACGCTCTTTCGGTGGATGGGGCGGGCGCTCGACCGCCTGGCCGTCGCGCTCCTCGTCCTGTACTGCCTGGCCGGCGTGGCCCTCGCTTCGAATAGCGCCCTCGACACGTCGCCGCCCGTGCCGCGTCGGGCCGAGATCGTCGCGGTGGCCAGCGTCGAGTTGCCGCTCCGTCTCGGCCAATTCGCGTGGGCCGACCTCCGCGACCTCGAGCCGCCCCACCGGACCGAGCGGCTCGTGCTGCTTCGAGGTCAGGACGACGTGGGGCCCCACCGGACGGCGCCCGGCCAGCCGGTGCGGCTCGCCATGCGCGCCGGGCGCTTCGGTGTCCCGTGGGTCCAGGCGGTGAGCGTCGACCACCAGCGGCAGGCCGAGCGCGTGCTCGCCGCGGTGCCGGCGGCGGCAGGTGTGCGCAAGGCGCTGATCGCCGAGCTGCTGCGTGAACGGCGATGGCGAGAGATCCGCCCCCACGTCGAAGCACACCTGCGGGAGTACCCACACGACCGCGAGTACGCGCTGAAGCTGGCCCGGGCCCTGGAGACCGCCGGGCACGCCGCGGACGCCACAGCCATCACAAGGTTGGTGCCACAATGAGAAGATCGGTTCTCGCGCTCCTCGTCGTCACGACAGCGCTGCTGGCGCCCGAATCGACCGCGGCGAAAACGTACCGCTGGGTCGACGAGCACGGCAACGTGCACTATTCCGACCGGCCCCCGCCCAATCCACCCGCGACGGTGGAAACCAAGAGCCCAGTGGGGCAGTCCGCCGCCGAGCCGGTCCCCACGAAACCGGCTCAGCCACCGAGCCTCGCCGTGATTGCCCCGCCGGTGGCGCCCCCACGCACGACGGGGCCTGCGCCGGCGCCTCCCACAGTGGCTCCACGCACGACGCTACCGGCGCCTGCGCCACCGGCTACCGTCACGCCTCCAGCTCCCCGTCCAGCCGAACCCGCCCGGCCGCCGACGCCGTCTCCGGGCACGAAGCCGCGCGTCGCGGAGGATCCCGCGCCGACGCCCACTCCGAAGCGGCCGGACTCCGTGGCGCTCGCGCGGGAGATCGTCGAGCTGTCCGGCGTCGATCGCTATCTCGAGCATCTAGGTCTCGCCGCCCGCGGCGAGTTCGGCCGGCTCTTCTGGCGGCTGCAGAACGGTCAGGCCGCGTTGCAGGCGGTCGCGCCCCTGTTTCGCCGCGACGTCCTGACCGCGACCGCTGCGGAGGTGCTGGCGCAGCGACTGGACTCCGAGCACGCCCAGGCGCTGATCGACTGGCTGCGGTCGCCGCTCTACCGCCGGATCCACCGCCTCGAGGCGGAAGCGTCGAACCAGGCCAGCCACTCCAAGTACCGGCAATTCGTCTCGCGGCTTCCGGACACCGGCATCCCAGCCCGGCGCCTGGCCCTCGTCCAGCAGATGGAGCAGGACAGCCGGGCCGCGGAGTTCCAGGTGGAGATGGAGCGCGCCGTGCGTCAGGCGCTCGGCCGCGCGCTCTCGCCTCTCCTGCCGCCGGAGCATGGCTCCGAGGACGTCGGGCCGGCCGCGCTCGACGAGAAGGAGCGCATGCGAATCGAGGTGCTGACTATGGCCCTCTTCGCCTATCGCAGCCTCAGCGAGGCCGAGCTGGAGGCGTACGCGCACTTCGAGGGCTCCCCCGCGGGCCTGTGGGCCTCCGGTGTCCTCCGGGCGTCCCTGAAAGAGACCATCCGCGTCGCCGAGCGACGGGCGTCAGTCGCCGTCAAGATGCTGGCCATGCGGAAGGCGGCCGCGCGCTGAGTTAGTCGGAGGGGGCCGCAGCGGACGTCAGACGGAAAAGGCGGTCGGGGGTCATCGGCAGCTCGGTGACCTCGATGCCCAGCGGCGTGAGCGCGTCGGCGATCGCGTTGGCGACAGCGGCGAGAGCGCCGATGGTCCCGCCCTCACCCACGCCCTTGAAGCCGCCGAGCGTGGTCGGCGATGGGCGCTCGACGTGGTCGACCTCGATGCGCGGCACCTCGGCCGCAGTGGGGACGAGGTAGTCCATGAGGGTTCCCGTCAGGAGCTGGCCGTGCTCGGAGTACACCACTTCCTCCAGGAGCGCGGCGCCGACACCCTGGGCCACCCCGCCAACCGCCTGGCCCTCGACGACGAGCGGGTTGATGATTCGCCCGCAGTCCTCCACCACGAGGTAACGGAGCACCCACACGGCGCACGTTGCCGGATCCACCTCGACCACGGCGAGATGGGCGGCGCCCGACGCCGTGCCGAAGTACGGATCGTAGAAACGTGTGGTCTCGAGACCGGGCTCCATGCCGTCCGGAAGCCGCTTGCCTCCGGCGTAGGCCGCCGCGGCGACCCGAGCCAGCGGAATGGCGCGGCCGGGGACGCCGCGCACCGTGATCACGCCGTCGGCGAGATCGAGATCGCCCACGCCCGCCTCGAGTTGGTGGGCGGCGATCGCCAGCGCCTTGTCGCGCAGGGCCCGCGCGGCGAGGATCGCCGCACCGCCGCCGAGCACCGCGCTCCGGCTGGCGTACGTCCCGGTGCCGTGGGGGCTGAGCGCCGTGTCGCCGTGGAGCACGCGGACGTCCTCCACGCGCGTGCCCAGCTCCGTCGCCACCACCTGGGCCAGCGTCGTCTCGTGCCCCTGGCCGTGGCAGGCCAGCCCGAAGATCGCGGTGACGCCGCCGTCGGGATCGACGCGCACGGTGGCGCCCTCGGTGCCGGTGGCGATGTCGGCCCCGGGCGACACGGGAATCGCCGAGCCGACACCGGTCAGCTCGACGTAGGCGGACAGCCCGATCCCCAGGCGCCGGCCGGCCGCGCGCCCGCGAGCCTGCTCAGCGCGCAGCGTCGGGTAGGCCGCCGCCGCGCACGCGCGCTCGAGGCATTGGCCGAAGGCGCCGCTGTCCCAGACGATGCCGGACGGCGAGCGGTACGGAAAGTCGTCGGGCCGGAGCAGGTTGCGGCGGCGAATCTCGAGCGGGTCGATCCCCAGGCGTCGCGCGGCGCGGTCGAGGAGCGCCTCCATGACGAAGACGGAGACCGGACGGCCGACCCCACGGTACGGCCCCATGGGCGCCTTGTTCGTGGCCACTCCGAACGCCTCGGCGTGATAGTGGGGCACCCGGTACGGACCGGGCAGGAACGACACCACCTGGATCACCTCGATGCTGGCCGTCCACGGGTAGATTGAGTACGCGCCGACGTCGGCGATCACCTTCGCGCGAAGGGCGCGGATGGCGCCGTCGGGGTCCACGGCCAGCTCGGCGTCGATCACTTCGTCCCAGGCCTGGGTGCTGGTCAGCAGGTCTTCGCGGCGATCGCCCACCCACTTGACCGGACGCCCCAGCTCCATGGCCAGCGCGCACACCGCGACCTCTTCGGGGTAGAGCACGCTCTTCACGCCAAAGCCCCCACCGACGTCAGGCGCGACGACCCGGATCTGTCGAGCGGGCAGCCCGAGGGTCTCGGCCAGCACGTCGCGCAGGATGCCCGGGATCTGCGTGGAGGACCACAGCGTCAGCTCCCCCGTCGCTAGACGATACTCGGCGAGGCAGGCCCGATTCTCGATCGCCACGCCGGCGTGGCGATGGATCCGGAAGCGATCGCCCACGCTCACCGGGGCGGTGGCGAAAGCGGCGGCGGTGTCGCCCTGACTGAAGGTCCGGCTGAGGAGAACATTCGTACCCGCCTCGTCGTGCACGAGCGGGCTCGACGCCGCCAGCGCGCGCTCGGCGTCAGCCACGACGGGGAGCGCCTCATAGGCGACGCTCACCCGCTCGGCGGCATCCTCGGCGTGATACCGGCTCTCGGCCACGACGACGGCGACGGCCTCGCCCACGTGGCGGACCTTGCCCGTGGCCAGGGCTGGAAAGGCCGTCGGGCGATAGGTCTTCATCCGCGACGGCGCAACCACCGGCCGGGCGCGCCGAGCCAGCGCCTCGCCCGTCCGCACCGCCACCACGCCCGGCGCCGTGAGCGCTTCTTCAACATCGATAGCCGTCAGCCGAGCGTGGGCGTGCGAGCTTCGCACGAAGGCGGCGTGGACGGTGCCGGACGGCGCGAGATCGGCGACGTACCGCCCCTGGCCGGTGAGGAACCGCGCGTCCTCGCGGCGCCGGAGCGGAACGCCGATCAGAAGGGCCCCCTCAAAAGGGAACTTCGGTGCGCTCGTCGCGCACGCGCTTCGCTTTATGATCCCAGCGCGGCAGACCGCCAGGCTCGGTGACCTCCACGCTCACGCGGATGCCGAGGGCGACGCGAAGCTCCTCGGCCACGATGCGGCCGAGCCCGTCTCGCTGGCCGGCGTCCAGACCCGGCGAGGGATCGAGGCGGAGCAGAAGGTCGTCCAGCCCGTCGCGGCGCCGGAACACGATCTGGAACTCGTCCACGCCACGGTGCACGCGCACGATCTCCTCGACCCGACGCGGGTAGACGATGATCCCGCGAACCTTCTTCATGTCGTCCAGGCGCGCCAGCACGCCGCCTTCGAAGGCGACGAGGGTCCGGCCGCACGGGCACGGCCGGTCGGCGAGCTGGACGAGGTCGCGCGTGCGGTAGCGGAGCAGCGGCATCGCCTTCCGGTAGAGGCTGGTGAAGACCAGCTCGCCCCGCTGCCCGGGCTCCACCGGCCGATCCTGCTCGTCCAGCACTTCCGGATAACAGTAGTCCTCGTGCACGTGGGTCAGCCCCGCCTGGGCGTCGCACTCGAAGCCCCAGGCCGCGATCTCGGTGAGACCGGGCAGATCGAAGGCCCGGGCCCCGAAGGCCGCCTCGATCCTGGCCTTGGTGGCCGGGATCGACGCGCCCGGTTCTCCGGTGTGCCAGGTGATGCGGACCTTCGTCTCCTTGGCGAGGTCGATCCCCTTCTTCTGGGCCTGCTCGGCGAGGAACAGCGCGTACGAGGGCGTGCAGCCCAGCACCGTGATCGGGTACGCGCGGAGTGCGTCGATCCGCTGCTCGGTGGAGAGTCCGCCGGCGGGATAGACGAGGCAACCCACGTCCTGAGCGGCGTAGAAGCCCGACCAGTAGCCGATCCACGGCCCGTAGGAGAAAGCGGCCATCACCATGTCGGGCGGCCGCACGCCGAACGCCCAGAGCGAGCGCGCGTAGGAATGGTAGAAGCCGTACCAGTCGTCCTTGGTGTCGAGGAAGGCCAGCGGCCGGCCGGTCGTGGCCGAGGTCATGTGCACCCGCAGGCACTGCTCGAACGGTACGGCCAGCAGCGTGCCCCATAGCGGGTGCTCGGCCTGGTCCTGCTTCAGCTCGTCCTTGGTCGTGAACGGCAGCCGGCGGAGGTCCTCGACCGTGCGGACGTCCGCGGGCGCCACGCCGGCGGCGTCGAGCTTGCGCCGATAGAAGGGGCTCTGGGCGTACGCGTGGGCCACCTGCGCGCGGAGTCGCTCCTCCTGGAACCGCCGCAGCGTGGAACGGGAGGCCGTCTCGATCTCGGGCTCGAGGTAGCGGGAGCTCATCAGCGCGGATCCGCCGTTCGGGGCGGCGGCCTCGAATCTATCACGGCAGGTCCGCGCCTCGAAGGGCGACGACGACGCCCCCGGGCCGGGCCGCCCGGGGGCGCACCGCCGCGCGCGTGATCAGCTCCCGAACC
>JBOHPP010000152.1:0-5002 GCA_050731755.1 Candidatus Rokuibacteriota bacterium
TGCTCCTGGAAGACGCCCAGGCCGCCAACCAGCAAGGCCAGATCGAGCCGCTCGAGCGTGTCCTTCGCGCCGGCCGGCACCTGCTAGCCCTCATCAACGACATCCTGGACCTGTCCAAGATCGAAGCGGGGCGGATGGAGCTCCAGCTGGAGCCGTTCGCGATCGCGCCCCTCGTCCAGGACGTGGCGACGACGATTCGCCCGATCGCCGCGAAGAGCGGAAACCAGGTCGTGGTGGAGTGCCCGGCCGACATCGGGACCATGCGCGCGGACACCATGCGGGTGCGGCAGGCGTTGCTGAACCTCGCCAGCAACGCGACCAAGTTCACCGAGCAGGGCATCGTCCGTATCGCGGTCGAGCGACGGCGCCAGGACGGGGCCGACTGGATCCACCTCGCCGTTTGCGACACCGGGATCGGCATGACCGCTGAGCAGCTTGGAAGGCTGTTCGAGGAGTTCACTCAGGCCGATTCGTCGACGACCCGGAGGTACGGGGGCACGGGGCTCGGCCTGGCCATCAGTCGGCGTTTCTGCCGCATGATGGGCGGCGACATCGCAGTCGAGAGCGTGCCCGGTCAAGGCTCGACCTTCACCATCACGCTGCCGGCCGACGTCAGCGTGGGGGACGCTGCCGGGGCTCAGCGCCCGGACCGGGCGGCCCGTCACACGGGCGCGCCGGCGCGGACCACCCCGAGCTCTTCGGTGGTGCTGGTGATCGACGACGACCCGACAGTCCGCGAGCTGATGGAGCGGTTTCTGGTCAAAGAGGGGTTCGCGGTGATTACTGCCGCGGATGGGGTCGAGGGACTCCGGCGGGCTCGCGAGGCTCGTCCCACCGCCATCACGCTGGACGTCCTGATGCCCGACCTCGACGGCTGGGCTGTGCTGGCGGCCCTCAAGAGCGATCCGGCGCTGGCCGATATTCCTGTGATCCTCGTCACCGTCGTCGACGAGCAGAGCCGGGGATACTCCCTGGGCGCGGCCGACTACCTGGTGAAGCCCGTCGACCGCGAGCGCCTCTACGACGCGCTTCGGCGGCTCTGCGGGACGCGCCCTTCGGGCCGCCTGCTCGTGGTCGACGACGACGTGACCACCCGGGCGATCGTCCGGCAGGCCCTTGTGCGGGAGGGCTGGACGGTCACGGAAGCCGAGAATGGCCGGGTCGCGCTGGCCCGGCTGGCCGAGGCGCGTCCCGATGCCATCGTCCTCGACCTCCTGATGCCGGAAATGGATGGCTTCGAGTTCCTCGCGGAGCTACGACGCAGCGCCGCCTGGCGCGACGTTCCGGTCCTGGTCCTCACCGCCATGGACCTGGGCGAAGCCGACCGCCGCCGTCTCAGCGGAGAGGTGGAGCGGGTCATCCGGAAGGACGCCGGCGACCGCGATGAGCTTTTGCGCGAGATCAGCCGACTTCTGAGCGCCAGCGTCGGAGGTCGACGGGAGCGGGAGGCGAGCGGGGACCATGGTGAAGATCCTGTACGTGGAGGATAACGAGGATAACGTGTACATGCTCCGCGGCCGGCTCCGGCGGGCGGGGTTCGACGTGGTCGTGGCCACCGACGGCGAGCAGGGCGTGGCCATGGCCGCCGCCGAGGCGCCGGCCCTGATCCTGATGGACCTGAGCCTGCCGGTGCTCGATGGCTGGGAAGCCACGCGACGGCTGAAGGCCAGGCCGGACACTGCCGCCATTCCGGTCATCGCGCTGTCCGCCCACGCCATGGCCGGGGATCGCGAACGTGCCATCGCGGCCGGCTGCGACGACTACGACACGAAGCCCGTCGACTTCCCGCGGCTGCTCGACAAGATCCGGGGCGCGTTAGGCAAGGGCCCCCAGGGATGAGCAGTCGCGGCGCCAGGCTGCTGGTGGTGGACGACAACGAGGACAACCGCTACACGCTGACGCGGCGCCTGCAGCGGGAGGGCTACACGGACGTCGTGACTGCCGAGAACGGGCGCCGGGCGCTTGACCTGCTGGGGGGGCAGCGGTTCGATCTCGTGCTCCTGGACATCATGATGCCGGAGGTCAACGGCTACCAGGTGCTGGAGCAGCTCAAGAAAGACGAGGCCCTGCGCCACATCCCCGTCATTATGATCTCGTCCCTGGACGAGCTGGACAGCGTTATCCGGTGCATCGAGCTCGGTGCCGAGGACTTCCTGCCCAAGCCCTTCAACCCGACGCTGCTGCGAGCCCGCATCGGCGCCTGTCTGGAGAAGAAGCGCCTGCATGACGAGCTGGCCGAGTGGAACCGGACCCTGGAGCAACGCGTGCAGGAGAAGGTCGCCGAGATCGAGCGGCTGGGCCGCCTCAAGCGCTTCTTCTCGCCGCAGCTCGCCGAGCTCATCGTCGCCGGCGGTGCCGACGATCCCCTTCGCACCCACCGTCGCGAGATCACGGTGGTGTTCCTCGACCTCCGGGGCTTCACCGCCTTCGCCGAGACGGCGGAGCCGGAAGAGGTGATGGGCGTCCTCCGCGACTACCACGCGGCCATGGGGGAGCTGATCCTCGGACACGAAGGGACCCTGGAGCGCTTCACCGGTGACGGCATGATGGTGTTCTTCAACGACCCCGTCCCGGTGCCGAACCCGGCGGAGCGGGCCATCCGCATGGCGGTCGCCATGCGTGATCGGGTGGTGACACTCGCGACGGCGTGGCGCAAGCGCGGCTATGACCTCGGGCTCGGCGTCGGGGTGGCGGACGGCTATGCCACGCTGGGCGCGATTGGCTTCGAGGGACGGTGGGACTACGGGGCGATCGGGACCGTGACGAACCTCGCCGCGCGTCTCTGTGGCGAGGCCAAGGGCGGCCAGATCCTGGTCCCCTCCCGCGTCCTGAGCGCCGTCGAGGACCTCGTCGACGCCGAAGAGGTGGGGGCACTGACCCTGAAGGGCTTCTCACGGTCCATTCCGACGTTCAACATCATCGGGCTCAGGCCGTCGCCCCCGACACCCGCTTGAGCGGGCCGCCCAGGGCCTTGACGACCGCGGCCACGTTCGCATCGGGCGTCCCCACCGGCAGCACGCAACCCGGCCCCACGATGAGCCCGACGCCCTGGGTCTGGACGACCGCGTCCCTCCGCTTCGGCGGCGGCTGCCTCCGGCGTGCCGTCTTTCAGCGTCGTCCACTGACCCAGTCCAACGATCACCGCGCCAGGCACGAGTCGCAGGCCGTCGGCCAGGGATGGAGGCGTCGTCGGGTCCTCCCAGTTCCAGGCGTGACCGGGCAGGCGCGCCACGCGCTCGGGCCGTGGGCGTGGATGATGGTGAGGGTCGAGCGGCCCCGCACGGCCTCCAGCGCGTCCTTGATGACCTCCGGGTGCTCACGGAGGTCCTGGCTGAGCCGCTCGCCGGAGAGCTTACGGCGCTCGTCGTCGTGTCGTTCGCCATCATCGCGGCCAGCTTCTCGTTGCGTTCGTCGAGGGCTTCATCGTGATCGGCGCGGGCGTCCTCTTCATCGGGTTCGCAGACGCTCGGTGGACCAAGTTTTTCACGGAGCGGTACCTGAGCTACCTCGCCGGCGTCGGGGTTAAGCTGTTCGTGCTGTACCTGATCATGGGCGTCGGCACGCGCATCGCCGCCGTCAAGCTGCGGTAAGAGACACCAGCGGTCACCCGGATGCAACCCGTGAGAGGTGATGGCAAGGACGCGCCTGTCTCCGTTGGATCGGACCCCCGCAACCAATCGAAGGTCGGTGAACCAGGGGCTTACGGCCGCGCGCCGTAAGCCCTTGGTGCTTTCTTGGGCCACTCCTGATCTCGCAGAACTACTGAGGCGCGACCCGCGGGCGCACGGTCACCTCCGAGCCTGTTGGCAGTCAGGAAAGGGAACCGACGCGCGAAAGGTGGCGGACCCGGGGAAGAGTGCGGGCGCGGTCGTAGAGGCGCCGGTCTGCGGTGATGTACGGGCAGTCCAACTCCACGGCCAGCGCGATGAAGGAGGCGTCGTAGAAGGTGAGGCCGAGCTCGCGCCCCAGACGGGCGGCGCGCTTTAGAAGCGGCGTGGCAGGCGGGGCCACGGTGACGGGGAGCGTCTCCAGGCGGTCGATGGCGTCGTCGAGCCCCGTCGCGCCCAATCGGGTCTTGAGGAGGAGTACGTTCCCGACCTCGTACAGCAGGAGGGCCGGCGCGTGCACCTCAAGCGGTTGGGCCTCCACCTCCTCAAGGAGCGTGCGCGCCTCTTTCAGGAGGTCCTCATCTCGGGTCTTGAACCATTTGATGAGGACGGAGGTGTCAACGACGATCTTCGCGGCCGTAGCGTGTCTCGCGATAGTAGCGGACGATGTCGGTCGAGTTCCACTGGCCGACCCACTGCTGCTCCAGCTTCTTGAGAGGAGCGAGTGCTTCCTTCCAGGAGCGCCGGCCACGCTCGCTTCCGGCGAGCAGGGTCCGCAGCGCCTCACGGATCAGTTCGCTACGGGAACGCCCCTGGGCCTTGGCAGCCCGGTCGACCTTCTTCAGGAAATCCTGGGGAAGAGAGATCATGATCTTGGCCATCGGCGCTTGGCTCCCAACGGCAGCATAGCGTCCCGGCCCCCTGGATGGCAATACTCCTTATATCCCGGCCCGAATCGAGCCGGCCTGCGGTCCGCCGGGCCTTCGCCTGCTACCGGATGAGAGCGGACCTCGGGCCGAGTGACGCGCGGCCACCGGGATCCTTACCGGTTCTTGAGGGGCCGCCTCCGCTGCTGGTCGCCACGCCACCGGCGGACGCCGTCGAGGCCCTGCCACGCGATCCCGTGGCGGGCCGCGTCGTCCGTCAGTTTGATTTCTAGTCTGAAGTCCCCCGCGCGCTGCGCGAACTCCAGCACCTCATCGAGGAACGAGCTACCTCGATACGGTGCAAGAGCTCGCGCGCATCCCCGTGGAGGCCTCTCCGGCTTGACTCGCGAGGGCTTCACCGCAGGGCGGACACCAGGTACTTGCCGCCCTGCCGGTGGCCCGTGATGGTGAACGTCTGGTCGGCGGGTTCGCCCCACCAGTTCTGCCCGCGGTCGTTGCTCTTCCAGG
>JBOHPP010000153.1:0-5474 GCA_050731755.1 Candidatus Rokuibacteriota bacterium
AAGCTCCCGAATCGGTCGGCGCCCGCGGTGGGCAGGAAGGCGCCCACGCCCTCATGGACGCCGACGGCCAGGCTCCGTCGCTCGCACGCCGACCACAGCGGCTCGTACGCCGGATCGTCCAGATTGCGGCCCCGGACCGGGTTGGGGCGAATGAAGATGCCCTTGAAGCCCCGGTCGGCCAGGCGCTCGACCTCCAGGACGGCGAGGGCGGGGTCGTGCAGCGCCACCAACATGCCGACCGGCTTGAGCCGCGCCGGCGCGTACGCACAGAACTCCACGATCCAGTCGTTGTAGGCGCGGCAGATCGCCATGGCCAGGCCGGCGTCGAGGTCGTCGACGGCCGCCATATAGAGGCCCTGGGTCGGATAGAGAAACCCGACCTCGATGCCGCCGGCGTCCATTGCCCTGATCTGCGAGGGGGCGTCATAGCCCGCCTCCAGGTACTCCCCCAACCCCTCGCGCACGCGGGCCCGGAACGCCTCGTGCATCGCCGCGCTGATGCACTCCACGCGGGGCAACACCCGGCCGCCGCTCTCGAAGCCGATGCGGCCGCCTGGCCCGCGGCGGACGCGCGGCGCCTCGGCCCGGTACTGGGGGTCGATGTAGCGCTCCCACATCCCGACGGGCTCCATCACGTGCCCGTCGGCGTCGATGATCCGGAACATGGCGCGCCTCCCGGTGAGACCTGCTGCCTAGGTACGCGATCACTGCAACGCTGTCAACGTCACCCAGCGTCCGCGTGACTGCCCGCCACCTCCTGATCGTGCTGGGCGGATGGCTCCTGGCCACCGCGCTGAGCCTGCTTCTGGTAGTGATCGTGGTGGTGCGACTGCCCGTCACGTACTTCCTGGACGATCGGCCGGCGCCCGCCGCCGGCTCGCCCTGGGCGCGGCGGATCGTCCGCATCGCTCGCAATGCCGCCGGCGTCGTGCTGATCCTGATCGGCCTCCTCCTCTCGGTCCCCGGCATCCCCGGGCAGGGGGTCCTGACGATCCTCATCGGGATCATGCTGGTGGATTTCCCGGGCCGGCGGCGCCTCGAGCGCCGCCTCGTTGCCGGGCCGGGCGTGTTGGCCACTCTCAACCGGGTGCGCGCCTGGTTCGGTCGACCCCCGCTGGTGCTCGGCGAGCCCCGGGTTGAAGACCACCCGCGAGAACCCTAGTCTTCTCCCTAACGTCACCGTCCCCTGCTATCCTCTCGCCCACTCGTGAGGAGCGTCTGATGGCTCGACTGCCCGACCCGCTGGACTCGCTCAGCCCCGAAGCCCAGAAGGTCTACGACAAGATCGTCGCCAAGCGAGGCCGCCTGCGCGGCCCCTATGAGCCGCTCATGCACCACCCGCCGCTGGCCGAGCGCGTGGCGGACCTCGGAGAGTATCTACGCTTCGGCTCCACGCTCCCCGGCGACGTGCGTGAGCTGGCCATCCTCATCACCGCACGAGCAGTGAGCCAGCCCTTCGAGTGGGTGGCCCACGCGCCCCTCGCCCGCGCGGCCGGGCTCCCCGAGGACGTGATCGAGCGCATCCGGACCCACGGCGATCTGTCCAAGCTGCCGCCGCGCTACGCGGCGGCCGCCCGCGTCGTCCACCACGCGCTGGCCTTCGAGTCCGTGCCCACCTCACTCCAGGACGACGTGCAGCGGACGCTGGGGACCGGCGGGCTCCTGGAGCTGGTGGCGCTGGCCGGGTACTACCGGCTGATCGCCGGTGTGCTCAATGCCTTCGACGTGCCGGTGCCCGAGGGGACGCCGCCGCCCTTCTGAGCCGCCGGCGACGCGACGGGCGGCCCCCCTTGACGGGGGTGGGAGAGTCCACGACGGCCAAGCTCGTGCTGAAGCTCGAGGAGCCCACCGCCGGAACGCTGCGTTGGGAGGGCCGGGCCCTCCAGGGGCTCGCCGGGGACGACCTGCGTGCCTATCGCCGGTCGGTGCAGGCCGTGTTCCAGGATCCCTACGCCTCGCTGAATCCGAGAATGCGGGTGGGCGACATCATTGTCGAGCCGCTGATCACGCACGAGCGGCTGGAGCGCCGTCAGGTCGACGAGCGCCTGCGCCGCCTGCTCGGCCTGGTCGGCCTTCCCGAACGCGCCCTCACCCTCTTCCCGCACGAGTTCTCGGGCGGCCAGCGACAGCGGATCGCCATCGCCCGCGCGCTGGCGCTGGAGCCCAAGCTGGTGGTCCTGGACGAGCCGGTCTCCGCCCTCGACGTGTCCATCCGCGCTCGGATCCTCAACCCTGCTCCGCGATCTACAGGCCCGACTGGGCCTCGCCTATCTCTTCATCGCCCACGACCTGGCCGCCGTCGCCCACATGAGCGACGTGGTGGCGGTGATGTACCTGGCAAGATCGTGGAGATCGGCGACGCCAAGACGGTGGCCACGCACCCGCGGCATCCGTACACGCAGGCGCTGTTCTCGGCGGCGCTGCCGTCGCACCCCTCCGAGGTTCGCGAGGAGATCGTCCTGGCCGGCGAGGTGCCGAGCCCGCTGGCGCCGCCAGCGGGCTGCCGCTTCCACCCGCGTTGCCCGAAGCCGCCTGTCACCTGTACGACAGGGTTTAGGGAAAACTCTCCCTCGAGGCCTTCGCCACCTCCGGCTTCAGAAGGTCGGGCGCCATAGCGCCGCCTTGTCGCATTTACAACCGACCGGCAATTCCCGAGAAACCACGTAGCAACCACCACGGGCCTGTGCTAGCCTTTGCAGGCCTTGCGCTCGGTGCTCACGGTCCTGGTTTTCGTCAGCGTCGTCCTCGCCGACCTTCCGACGCTGTTCGCCGAGTCACCGCGATTCGGCCGTCCGACGCACCACTTGGCGCGCGGCTTCCAGAACCTGAACCCCAAGTACGTGTACACGATGGCGGGGCGCGCGCGCCGGCTGTTGCTGCGCAGCGGGGAGCCGGCGCCGGCCCGGGGACCCGTCCCGACCGTGCTGGCCAACGACGGCCAGGCGCTCCGCGCCAACGGCCATCATCCGACGGTCACGTGGATCGGACACTCGACCTTCCTCGTGCAGCTCGACAGTGTGAACATCCTCACCGACCCCCACTGGGGCGAGCGGGCTAGCCCCATCGGCTTCGCCGGCCCCCGACGCCTCGTGCCGCCCGGGATCAAGTTCGAAGACCTGCCGCCCATTCACGCGGTGGTGATCTCCCACGACCACTATGACCACCTCGACGAAACGACCGTGCGTCGCATCGCGCGCGAGCACCATGCCACGTTCTTCGTCCCGCTCGGGATGAAAGCCTGGCTCGCCGACGTGGGAGTTCACGACGTGATCGAGCTGGATTGGTGGGAGGCCCGCGAGTTCCGGGGACTGGTCTTCACCTGCACGTCGGCCCAGCATTCCTCGGGCCGCGGGCTTCGCGATCAAAATCTCAGGTTATGGTCGTCCTGGGTGATCACGGGGCCGACGCGCCGCTTCTTCTTCGCGGGTGACACCGGCTATGACCCGTCTCTCGCCGAGATCGGCCGGCGGCTGGGCCCCTTCGACTTGGCCGCGATCCCGATCGGCGGCTACTACGCCTTCCCGCAGCGCCACCCCAACCACCTGAATCCCGAAGAGGCGGTGGCGCTGTTCGAGGACGTGCAGGGTCGGCTCATGGTCCCTATGCACTGGGGCACCTTCGACATGAACCGGGAGCCGTTCCGCGAGCCCCCGGAGCGCCTGCTGCAGGAGGCGCTGCGCCGCGGCATCGAGGAGCGGATCGCGGTGCTGAGTCCCGGCCAGACCGTTCCCTGGTAGTGCGCGTCGACCTCCACACACACATCGTTCCCCCGGCGTGGGACGACTTTTCGGCGCGCTGGGGCGGCGGGGCGTGGCCCCGGGTGGTCCCCCGGGACGCCTGTCACGCCCTGCTGATGACCGGCGACAAGCCCTTCCGCGAGATCACCGACCAGGCCTGGAGCCCGGAGCGGCGGTTGGAGGACATGGAGCGGCTGGGCCTGGACCGGCAGGCGCTGTCGCCGCCGCCGGTCATGTTCTGCTACTGGGCCGAGCCCAAAGCCGGCCAGGCGTTCGCCCGGATGCAGAACGAGCACGTGGCCGCCGTCGTGGCCCGCCACCCCGCGCGCTTCGTCGGGATGGCGACGGTGCCGCTTCAGGACATGGTCCTGGCCATCGCCGAGTTGCGCCATGCCCGCGACCAGCTGGGCCTCGGCGCCGTCGAGATCGGTACCTGTCCGGCCGGCCGCGACTTCGACGATCCCGCGCTGTTGCCGTTCTTCGAGGCCTGCCGTGATCTCGGAATGGCGGTCTTTGTCCACCCGGCGGTGCCTTTGATCGGTGTCGAGCGCATGTCTCGCTATTACTTCCCTCTCATCGTGGGCAACCCGCTGGAGACGGCGCTGGCCATCGCCAAGCTCATCTACGGCGGCGTGCTGGAGCGGCTGCCCGATCTCCGCATCTGCTTCGCCCACGGGGGCGGGGCCTTTCCGTTCACGCTGCCCCGCCTGAACCATGGCTGGAAAGTTCGCCCTGAGGGCCCGGCCGCCATTCCCCGCGAGCCCGGGGAGTACGCTCGACGGCTATATTTCGATTCGTTGACGCTGAGCGCCGAGAACCTGAGATTCCTCGTCGCCCGGTTCGGGGCCGACCGCGTCATGCTGGGCAGTGATTATCCGTTCGACATGGGAGACCCCGACCCCGTCGGCTCGGTGGCGGCCGCTGGCTTCGACGCGCCCACGCGCGCCCGGATCGAAGGCGCCACGGCGGCGACCTTTCTGGGGCTGGCGTGATCGCGGCCGCTGCCGCGCGGAAGATATTCCTTGAGCCGACGCCCCGGAGCGCGGAAACTGTGCGGAGATGATCCCGCGCACCGGGCCACCGCCGCCTCGCCCCCGCCGCCTCGCCGGCCGGACCCGAGGGGCGTAGTCCCGGCATGGCCCGCCGCCGCAACTACGGCTTCGAGCGCCGCCGCCGGGAGGACCAGCGCCGCGCCAAGCAGGAAGCCAAGACCCAACGACGCGCCGAGAAAGACGCCGCCGGTCGCATCGGACCCGAGATGGGCGAGGCCCAGGACACGGGCGCTCCCGCTGGGCTCTGGGAATGGTTCTCGCCGAGCCGGACCCGGACGGTGGCCACGCCGCCGAAGACGCGTCCCTCGGCCGATCCTCCCGACGACTGGATCCTCCTCACCGAGGTCGCCGAGCCTGACGTGCCCGAGGCCTGAGGGAGGCGCGGGCTACTTCTTCTGCTGCTGGGCGACCGCCGCTTCCGCGGCCTGGAATCCGAGCTTGCTGTGGGTGCCGTCGCAGAACGGTTTGGTCACCGAGCCGCCGCAACGGCAGAGGGCGATGCGGGGCCGCCCCGTGGTATCGACGCGGGCCCCGGTGGGGTCGTAGAGCTCGACGTCGCCTTCCACCAGGTAGGGACCGTTGGGACGGCAAGAAATCTTGACGGTCATCGAGTCCTCCTCGGAATCGGTCGTGGGCGTACGATACCACGACCGGAATGAAGCACGGCGCACGCCGGCCTCGCGGC
>JBOHPP010000154.1:0-21295 GCA_050731755.1 Candidatus Rokuibacteriota bacterium
ACCACGACCAGGCTCACCGGCGCGCCCGCGGTGTCGGCGGCCCGCACGGCGTAGCCGTCCATCGAGGAGTTCGGCCAGGGCGGAATCTCGCGCGGCGAAACAACGGGCTCGGCCAGGACGCGGCCGCGCGCGGCCCGCACGTCGACGCGCTCGGTCTCGACCCGCTGCGCCCGCGCCAGGATCTGTTCGAGCGCCTGCTCTACCGTCAGCACGCCGCTACTCTACCGCGTTTCGAACGCCGTGGGTCGGAGCCCGTCCGAGCTACCGCACCGGCCGGACGCGCCCGACGAACCAGCGACGGCTCAGTAGAAACAGAGCCAGGAAGCCCAGCGTGATCAGAATCTCGCGCCAGCCCACCGGAAGCCCGGCGCCGGGCGTCACCGAGGGCACGATGACGAGCACGCGCTCCAGGAAGATCGCCACCAGGCCGAAGACGGCCACCACGACCAGCGGCGTGTGGCGGCGGGGCGGGCGGCCGGTCAGGCGCTTGAGAAGGTAGGCGAAGGGGATCAGCCAGCCCACGACCAGCACGACCCAGGCCAGCGTCTGCCAGGGCTGCACGAAGAAGCGTTGGATTACGAACCGGGTCTCGATCGGGATGTTGCCGTACCAGATGACGAGGTATTGCGACCAGAAGAAGTACATCCACATGATTGACAGCGCGAACTGCAGCTTGGCCACGTCCTGCACCGCGGCCGGCGGCACCGTGGCCAGGCCCCGGGCGTTGGCGGCGACGGTGAGCAGCGACAGCAGCGCGAAGCCCGTATACAGCGTGGAGACCACGAAGTACCCGCCGAAGAGGGCGCTGTACCAGATCGGATCGAGCGACATCACGAGGTCGAAGCCCCACAGCGAGACCGTGATCACCCAGAGGAACAGCAGGATCACGGCCAGCCGGTTCCGCCGGTTCCGCTCGCGCGCCTCGTCCGCAGGCGTGGGGTCGCGCAGGAGCACCCGGACGAAGACGAGCGCCACCCCGAACAGGGCGGCGGCGCTGATCAGGGTTCGGAGCCAGAAGAACGGCGTGTTCAGCCAGGCCGCCTTCACGATCACCGGCTTGGTGACCCAGGGGTAGAGCTCCACTCGCCCGGTGTAGAGCACGACGAGGAGCACGAAGGCCACGGGAAGAAACCCGGCCGTCGTCAGGGCAATCCGCCGGACACTGGGCGACCAGCGGGCTTCGGTGAGCTGCATCATGCCGGCGATGGCCGGTCCGGTGACGGACAGTCCCGACCAGAAGACGAGGTTGGCGAGGTACACGGACCAGATGCGGGGAGCGTCCGCCGAGCTGACGCCGAGCAGGAACGCCAGGGTCCCGAGCGCCGCCAGCACACCCCAGACGATCGTCATGGTAGCGGGGTCCGCGAGGCCGGCTGGGGCCGTGGGTGGCCTGTTCGAGCCACGCTGGGCTGCGTTCGCCAAACCCGATTGATCATCTGGAAGCGATGCTTCGGAGGTAGTTCACGATGTGCCAGGCCTCTTCAGAAGACAGGGCCTCGGCGTACGCCGGCATCACGGCGCCTCCCGCCAAGATGTAGCTGTGCCAGAAGCCGTCCGTCCGCTGGCGCTGCAGTGGGGCGTTGGTCAGGTCCGGCGTGGGGATGAACTTCGTGGCCACGGGCCCGGTGACCCCGCCCTTGGCCTCGGCCCCGTGGCAGGGCGCGCAGAACGTGACGTAATGCTGCCGGCCGAGAGCCACGGAGTCCGCGGACGGCCGGACGGGGTTCGCCCGTCTCGTCGCCGCCTCCCGCTGCTCCTTGGGCGGGATCAGCTCTCCCCCTCGGGGCACGACGCCGGCCGGCATGGGGAACACCCGCTCCCCGGGCACGATCCGCGGCGACTCCGTCATGTTGTGCACCCACCGGTAGGCGACGACCGCGCCCATGAGGCCGCCGCACGCGGCCACGATCAACAGGACGAGGAGGAACGCGTACTTCATGCCCGGACCTCGTCGGCGCCGGCGACGCTGAGGATCTGGCGGACCGACGGCCCGCGGTCCGGCGAGCAATGCACAGCCACCCCGAAGCGGTCATTGGTGAAACGCGGGTCGAACGCCGCCGAGGGGCGGAGGCGCGGCAGCCGGGCCAGCGTGACCAGGCCGATGAGGGTGGCCACCCCACCGAAGAGGATGGTCAGCTCGAACGCGATCACCACGAACGGCGGAATGGAGGCGACGGGCTTCCCCCCGGTGATGAGCCCCCACTTCATGGCCGACCAGATCGTGAGGAAGAACCCCGAGGCGGTTCCGGTGAGTCCCCCCAGCAGCGTGAACAGGCGCACCCGGCTCACCGGCCGGTCGCGCTCCAGCACGTCCTCGATCTCGTGGATGGGCGCCGGTGAGTAGACCTCCACATCGTGATAGCCCTTGGCCCGCAGCTCCTCCAGCGCCCGGACCGTGGTGTCCACGTGCGCGAAGACGCCGAGGACGGTCTCAGTGGTGGCGGGCATGGCCGCTGTCCTTGACCGGCGGGGGGATGGTTTCCTTCACCTCCACGATCGACACCGAGGGCATGAGCCGGATGAAGCCCAGGAAGAGGAGGAAGAAGAAGGCGAAGCTGCCGATGACGATCATGGTGTCCGTCGGCGAGGGCACATAGATGCCCCAGGTGTAGGGGTAGAAGTCGTGAGCGAGCGAGGGCACGATGATGTTGAACCGTTCGAACCACATGCCGATGAGGACCAGGATGGAGACGACGTAGAGGATGATCGGGCTCGTCCGCGCCTTCTTCCAGAATAGGATCAGGGGCGAGATGCAGTTGCAGAAGTACATGAGCCACAGCGCCCAGGCATAGGCCTTCGTCACCTTCCAAAAGAGGGACGCCCGCTCGAAGTGGTCGCCGCTGTACCAGGCGGTGAAGACCTCGCAGACGTAGAAGTACGTCAGCACGAGGCTCGTCACCAGGATGAGCTTGCCCATGGCGTCGAGGTGCTTGTCCTGGATGTAGGCGTGCAGCCCGAAGAAGTGCCGCATGGGGAGGACCAGGACCAGGACCATGGCGAAACCCGAGAAGATGGCACCGTTCACGAAGAAGGGCGCGAACAGCGTGGAGTGCCAGCCGGGGACCAGGGCCATGGCGAAGTCCCAGGACACCACGCTGTGCACCGAGAGCACCAGCGGCGTGGCCAGCGCGGCGAACAGCCCGTAGGCGCGCCGGTAGTGCCGCCACTGCGAGTGCGACCCCTCCCAGCCCAGCGCGAGCATGGCGTAGACGCGCCGGCGCCAGCCGGTGGAAATATCGCGCAGCGCGGCCACGTCGGGGACCAACCCCACGATGAAGAAGATGGTGCTGATGCTGAGGTAGGTGGAGATCGCGAAGACGTCCCACACCAGCGGGGACCGGAAATTCGGCCAGAGGTCGCGCTGGTTCGGATAGGGCAGCAGGAAGTAGGCGAACCACATCCGGCCGGCGTGGATGAGCGGGAAGAGCCCGGCCGTCAACACGGCAAAGATGGTCATGGCCTCGGCGGCCCGGAAGATGGAGGTGCGCCAGCGGGCCCGGAAGAGGTAAAGGATGGCCGAGATGAGCGTCCCGGCGTGGCCGATGCCGATCCAGAACACGAAGGAGGTGATGTACATCGCCCACATGGTGGGCGTGCGCTTGCCGGCAGCGCCCATGCCGATCCAGATCTGCCAGGTCCAGGCCAGGATCCCCCCGGCCAGGATCAGGCCCACCACGCACATCCAGGTGAAGTAGAGGTTGCCCGGAGTGCCCAGCGTCCGGGCGATGTCGCGGTTGACGTCGGCGAACGTGGGCGTGGTGGCCGCGCGGCCGTCGCTCATCCGGCGTGCTCTCGGACCACCTTCTTGAGGTAGGTCACCGAGGGCCGCGTGCCGATCTCCTCCAGCACGTGGTAGGCGCGTGGCGTGTGGGCGAGCTTGGCCACCTCGCTGCCTTCGTCCTTGAGGTTGCCGAAGGTGATGGCCTGGGTCGGGCAGGTCTGCTGGCAGGCGGTGAGGATGTCGCCCTCGCGCACCGGGCGCCGCGCGTCCCGGGCCCGGTCCTTGCCGGCCACGATGCGCTGGATGCACATCGTGCATTTCTCCATGATGCCGAGCTGGCGCACCGTCACGTCGGGATTGAGCTGGACGTCGAGCGGCGCCGGGAACTCGTAGAGCCACCAGTTGAAGCGACGCACGTGATAGGGACAGTTGTTGCCGCAGTACCGCGTGCCCACGCAGCGGTTGTAGACCTGGCCGTTGAGGCCTTCATCGGTGCGATACGAGGCGAACACCGGGCACACCGGCTCGCAAGGCGCCACTTCACAATGTTGGCAAAGCATGGGCAGGAAGATGTTCTGCGGGTGCTCGGGCTTGCCCTCCGCCCAGCGCTCGATGCGCAACCAGTGCAGCTGGCGTCCGTAGGCGGCATCCGCCTTGCCGACGACGGCCACGTTGTTCTCGGCCTGGCAGGCGACCACGCAGGCCTGGCATCCCACGCAGCGATCCGCGTCGATGGCCAAGCCCCAGCGATAGCCGGGATAGTGCTGGGGCGGGTACATGCTGATGAACTGGTGCTCCTTCTTCTTGCCCCGCAGCGCCTCCTCGCGCGCCGCCCGGAGCGCGACGTGCTGGGCGATCTCGCGGTGGTCCTGATCGTGGGTGGCCTGCAGGATGGCGAGCGGACGCCGCGCGCCGGTCCGGGCCAGCGTCACCCGAACGCCGAGGTAGGCCGCGCTTCCCGACGCCGGGTCGGTTCCGCCGCCCAGCAGCGCGACGGGATTCATCGGCGTGGGCGGCGCCGCCACGTATTTCTGGCGCAGGTGATAGGGCGCGTACCGGTGTCCGATGGGAATGGCCACGGCCCCCGGATGGAGCGAGGCCGAGACGTACGCCGGCAGCTCGACGGCGCCGTGGGGCGAGGTGACCCGCACCACGTCGCCGTTGGTCACACGCAGCCTGGTGGCCACCTCCTGGGGCACTTCCACCCAGGCGTCCCACACCGCCTGGGTCATCGTGTCCGGCGCCTCGTGCAACCACGAGGCGCCGGCGGTCCGGCCGTCGTAGAACCGGATCGAGGGGTAGGCCAGGAGCACGAGCCCGGCGCCGTCGCCCTCCAGCTTCGGCCGCCCGACATCGACGGCGGCCACCTTCGCCGTCACCGCGACCGGCGCGACCTCACGCCAGGCGCCGCCCTGGCGGAGGGCGGCCTCCCAACCGTCCGGCCGCGCTTTGACAACGGGCTCCCAGGCCGATTTCAAATATTGCTCGAACGACGCCCACGGCAACGGGCCCTTGCCCGCCTCCGTTCCCAGCGCGGTGCGGCCGACGGCGAGCAGGACGTCAGCCATGGGTCGCGCGTCGCGCACCGGCAGCATCGTCGGCTGCAGGAGCCCGACGACGCCCTCCCGGGGCGAGTAGTCGCCCCACGACTCGAGCCAGTGGGTGTCGGGCAGCACCAGGTGCGCCAGCGCCGTGGTCTCGTCGGGCTGGTTGGCGAAGCTGACGACGAGCCCGACGCGCCCGACGGCCTCCCCGAATTTGAGGCCGCCGGGCAGCGTGAAGGCGGGGTTGACCCGCGGCCCCAGGAGGAGGACCTCGATCTCGCCCCTGGCCATCGCGCCCACCAGGGCGGCCACGTCGGCGTACCGCGTGACCGCGCCATACGCCGAGTCGGGACCGAAGCGCAGCGTCCGCCCGGGCGCGCCGACGGCGGCGTTGAGCAGGTTGATGGCCACCAGCGTCGACGTCGCGTTGCTGCCCGCCACCGCCACGCCGCCGCCCACGGCCAGGGCGTGCTTGCCGCTGCCGAGGATCTCCGCGAGGTGCTTGATGGTCGCGACGGAGACGCCGCTCTCCTCGGCGACCTTCTTCACGTCGACCCCGGTCACCGCGTCGGCAAACCGGCGGTCGGCCAGCCGTTCCTCCACCATCACGCGCAGGATCCCCAGGGCCAGGAGCCCCTCGGTCCCGGGCGCGTTGCGCACCCATTCGTCGGCGTTGGCGGCGGTGAGCGACTGGCGAGGCTCGATGTGCAGGACGGTGCCGGCCCGTCCCTCGCGGAAGCCGTGCATGCGCGCGAAGCCCCGGGCGTAGGCCACGTTCGAGAGCCACGTCTCGACGAAGTCGGCGCCGAACGAGAGGACGACCTCGGCCTCCTCGAAGGCGTAGTGAGGAATCGCGTCCCGGTTGAACACGATCCGGTTCGCCGACCGCATGGCTTCGTAGCCGAACGGCTCGAACGTCAGCCGGGGGCGGGTGCCCAGCGTCTGCGTCCAGCGGTCCAGGAGGGCGGCGGCGCTCCCATTCTCGAGCTGCGTCACCAGGGCGATGGCGCGGCCCTTGCCGGCTTTGCGCAGCTCGACGAGCCGGTCCGCGACGGTCTTCAGAGCCTCGTCCCAGCTCACGCCCCGCAGAGCGTCGCCGTCGCGGCGCTGAGGGCCGGCGAAGCGATCGGGATGATAGAGCCCTTGCAGAGCGGCCTGGCCGCGGATGCAGAGCGTCCCCTGGTTGACCGGATGGTCGGGGTTGCCTTCCAGCTTCACCACGCGTCCTTCACGGTTGCGGGCCACGACCCCGCAGCCGGCCGGACACTCGCGGCACACCGTGGAGAACCAGGCGGCCACGCCGGGCACCAGCTGCTCGTTGGGAACGACGAGCGGCAGGATCCGCTCGGCCGGTGCCTGGCAGCCGGCCACGGCGGCGGTCGCTCCCGACGTCCCCACGATCCGGAAGAAGTCGCGCCGGTTCATCTGGCGTCCCCGATCATCAGTGATGGCACGTGATGCAGTCGAGCGGCGCCCGCGCCCCACGGGCCGCGTTTTCCGCGCGGTGGCACTCGATGCACCAGCCCATCGTGAGCGTCGGAGAAGCCGGCTTGAGCCCGACCAGGTTCAGCAGGTCGTTGGTCAGGCGCGGCCCCGTCTGGGCGCCGACTGTCGTCATCGTCTCCACCGGCCCGTGGCAAGTCTGGCAGCGCACGCCGGCCTGGACGTGGGCCTTGTGAGGGAAGTAGGTGAACTCCGGAACCTTGAAGACCCGCACCCAGGGGATGGGCTCGTTGCGGGCCGCGTACTCGGCGAGCTTTCGGATCTCCGGCCGGTCGGCGGCCGTGATCCGGTGACAGCCCATACAGCGCGCGACCGAGGGCAACCCGGCGTACTCCGAGCGCCGAGCGTCGGCATGACAGTACTGGCAGTCGATCGCATACTGCTGGACGTGAACGTTATGCGGGAACTCGATGGGTTGAGCGGAGGGTTTGGCCACGGCCGGCTGGCGGCTCCACGACGACACCGCCAGGAAAAGCAGAATGGCGAGGAGCGCCAACCCCAGCGCTCCCACCCCGACTCGCGCACTCATCGACGGTCGAAATCCCTCCGGGGTGTTGGAAGAGGCTCGTGAACGGTATCACTGGCGCCGGAAACAAGTCAATCCGGATGTCCGCGAAGCGCGCCGAGCGCCTCGGCGGCCGCGCGTCCTGCCTCGGCGACGTCGCTCTCGGAGTGGGCCAGGGACACGAACGCGGCCTCGAACTGCGAGGGCGCCAGATAGACGCCGCGCGACAGCATCCCGTGGAAGTAGCGCGCGTAGCGCGCGGTATCGGCCCGCCGCGCCGTCGCGTAGTCGACGACGGGGCCGTCGGTGAAGAACGCGGTCAGCATGGACCCCACGCGGTTCACGGTCAGCGGCTCGCCCGTCTTCTCCGCTGCCACCCGCAGGCCCCGTTCCATGAGCGCCCCCAGACGCTCCAGGCGCTCGTACGCGTCGCCCTGGTCGAGCGCGCGCAGGGTGGCGAGTCCGGCCGCGACGGCCAGCGGGTTTCCGGACAGCGTCCCCGCCTGGTAGACGCCGCCCAGCGGGGCCACCTGCGCCATCAGATCGCGCCGCCCGCCGTACGCGCCGACGGGCAGGCCGCCTCCGATGATCTTGCCGAGGCAGGTGAGGTCGGGTCGGACGCCGTAGAGCGCCTGGGCGCCGCCCCACCCGACGCGGAAGCCCGTGATGACCTCGTCGAAGATCAACAGCGCGCCGTGCCGCGTACAGAGCTCACGCAACCCGGCGAGGAACCCGGGAGCTGGCGGCACCACGCCCATGTTGCCGGCGACGGGCTCGACGATGACGGCGGCGATCTCGTCGCCCCGCGCCCGAAACGCGTCTCGCACCAATTCCAAATCATTGAACGGCGCCGTCACTGTGAGCTGGGCTACGCTGGCGGGCACGCCCCGGCTATCGGGGATGGAGAAGGTGGCGCCGCCCGAGCCGGCTTTGACCAGCAGGCTGTCGGCATGCCCGTGATAGCAGCCGTCGAACTTCACGATCGCCTCGCGTCCGGTGGCGCCCCGGGCCACCCGGATCGCGCTCATGGTGGCCTCGGTCCCCGAGTTGACGAGCCGCATGAGCTCCATGGACGGATAGGCCGCCGCGATCAATTCGGCCAGCTCCACCTCCCCGGCCGTGGGTGCGCCGTAGCTGGTGCCCCGGCCCGCCGCTTCCACGACGGCCTCGACCACGGCGGCCGGGGCATGGCCGAGCACCAGCGGCCCCCAGGAGCCTACGAAGTCGAGGTAGGCGCGGCCGTCGACGTCCCAGATCCGCGAGCCGGCGGCCCGGGCCACGAAGAACGGCTGCCCGCCCACGCCCCGGAAGGCGCGCACGGGGCTGTTCACGCCACCCGGAATCACCCGCTCGGCGGCGGCCAGCAGGCTCTTCGAATCCTTCACTCGACCGTCTCCTGGTGAGCGGGCGGGCTCGTGACCGGCTCGACCGCCACGAAGTCCCGCCGGCTGCGGTCCCAGCGGAAGGCGGCCACCGTCTGAACGCGGCCCGGCACGACGGACACGACCAGGTAGGTCGCATCAGCGAAGATCGGATCGTGCTCGTTCGGGTCCTGCCCGAGGAGCGCTTGCCGCTTGTCCGTTTCCGAGAAGTAGGCGCCAACGTCGATGTGCGAGTGGTAGACGACGGCCACGGAGAAGCCCTCCTGCAGCAGCCGCTCGATCGTCATATAGTCCCGGGCGTCCACGTGATACGCCGTTCGCGACGTGCGGGGATATCGGTTCGGATCCATCCGGTGCAACTCGTCCTGGATGTTGCGCAGCGGCAGCAAACGCCGTTCCCCGCCCCGGCTCACGATCACGCCGCAGCACTCCGAGGGATACTCGCGCACCGCCTGGCCGTTGATGGCCGAGAGCTCCTGGGGCGTGACGATCACGCGCCACCAGCCAGGGCCGGGATGATCGTCACCTCGTCGCCTTCACGCAGCGGCGTCCCCAGCCCCTGCAAGGCCTCGATGGCCTCGCTGTTGACGTAGATGTTCACGTGAGGGTGGACCTCACCCCGGTCGTTGCGCACGAGCCCCTTGAAGCCGGCGAAGGAGCGCTCCAGCTCGTCGAGCACACCCACCACGTCCCTCGCCGCCACCTGGAGGCGGTCGCGGTTCTCCGTCGCCCTCCGGAATGGGGTCGGAATGTACACCGTCACGGCCATGCCTCATGCCCCTCCGACTCTATCCCAGGCTGAGGTAGCGCTCACCGGTATCCGGCAGCACGGTGACCACGAGCTGCCCGGGGCTCATCTCGGCGGCCACCGCGCAGGCGGCGAACACCGCGGCGCCGGCAGAGATCCCTGCCAGTATGCCCTCCTCCCGCGTCAGGCGGCGGGACCACAGGATGGCATCCTCGTCGCGCACGGTAACGATCCGGTCGAGCACCTGGTGATTGAGGACGCCAGGAACGAACGAGGCTCCGATGCCCTGGATCGCGTGGGGCCGGGCCTTGCCGCCAGAGAGGACCGGCGATCGGGCCGGTTCGACCGCGATCACGCGGACGCCCGGCATCTTCTCCTTGAGCACCTCCCCCACCCCGGTGATCGTTCCCCCGGTGCCGACCCCGACCACGAAGGCGTCAATGCGGCGGCCGCCGAGGCCCTCGAGGATCTCCAGCGCGGTCGTGCGCCGGTGAATCTCGGGGTTCGCGGGATTCTGGAACTGCTGGGGCATGAAGTAATCGGGATGCTCGCGGAGCAGCTCCTCGGCGGAGAACACGGCGCCGGTCATACCCTCGATCGCCGGCGTGAGATGGATCTCGGCGCCGAAGCGGGCCAGGAGCCGCTGGCGCTCGACGCTCATGTCGTCCGGCATCGTGAGAATGAGCCGGTACCCCTTCACCGCCGCAGCCATGGCCAGGCCGATCCCCGTGTTGCCGCTGGTCGGCTCCACGATGGTGCCGCCGGGCTTGAGCACGCCCCGCCTCTCGGCGTCCTCCAGCATCGCCAGCGCGATACGGTCCTTGACGCTGCCGCCGGGATTGACCGACTCGACCTTGGCCACCACCTCGGCACCGCCGGGGTGCGGCAGCCGGTTGAGCCGGACCAGGGGCGTTCCCCCGATCAGGTCGAGCACCGTGGACGCGACGCCGGATCGAGCCATCGACTTCTCGCTCAGATGTGGTACATCGGCCGCGCCACCGACAGGCGAGCGCGGGCGCGCGCGGCCAACTCGCCGAAGGTCATCCGGTCCACGACCCGCGACACCGCCCCGGCGATCTCGTCCCACAGCTCGCCGAGGTCGTGGCCGTCGCGGCCGGCGCGGTCCCGCGCTCCGCCCTCGAAGGGGGCGCCGGCCCCTTCGACCGCGCGCAACACGGCCCCGACGGTGATGTCCTCGGGCGACCGCGCGAGGTGGTAGCCGCCGGCGGCGCCGCGCTTGGAGGTGAGCAGGCCGTCCCGCTTGAGCGCGAGCAGCACCTGCTCCAGATAACGCTGGGGGATGCGCTGGCGCCCGGCGATCTCCTGGATAGGGATGAGCCCCCGTCCCTCGTGCAGCGCCATGTCGAGCACCGCCTTGATGGCGTACTCGCCCCTGGCCGAGATGCGCATGCGGGTGCCGATGACGGCCTCCTCAACGCTCGTCGCCGCGCTCGAGCCGGCGGGCGACGTCCTTGGCGAAGTAGGTGATGACGATGTCGGCTCCGGCCCGGCGGATCGCGGTGAGAGCCTCCATCATGGCCCGCTCCTCGTCAAGCCAGCCGAGCTGGCCAGCGGCTTTGATCATGGCGTACTCGCCGGAGACCGAGTAGGCGGCCAGCGGCACCCCGAACTCCGCCTTGGCCCGGGAGATGACGTCCAGGTATGGCAGCGCCGGCTTCACCATCACGATGTCGGCACCCTCGTCGAGGTCGAGGGCGATCTCCCGGAGCGCCTCGGTAGCGTTGGCTGGATCCATCTGGTAGGCGCGGCGGTCGCCGAACTGGGGCGTGGAGTCGGCGGCCTCCCGAAACGGTCCGTAAAAGCACGAGGCATACTTGGCCGAGTACGCCATGATCGGGACCTGGGTGTAGTCGGCCTCGTCCAGCGCCTCCCGGATGGCGCCCACCCGCCCGTCCATCATGTCGGAAGGCGCGACCACGTCGGCGCCGGCCGTGGCGTGAGAGACGGCGACGCGCGCCAGAAGCTCAAGGGTCCGATCGTTGTGAACGGTGCCGTCCTCGACGACACCGCAGTGCCCGTGGCTCGTGTACTGGCAGAGGCACACGTCGGTCACGACGAGGAGATCGGGCACCGTGTCCTTCACGGCCCGGACCGCCTGCTGCACGATCCCATCGTCGGCATAGGCTTCGGAGCCTCGCGGGTCCTTGCCCGCGGGCAGGCCGAAGACGAGCAGAGCCGGGATCCCCAGAGCGGCGACGTGCTTGGCTTCCGTCACCAGCTCGTCGACGGAGAGGCGGAACTGACCCGGCATCGCGAGGATCGGCTCCCGCACGCCGCGGCCGGTGACGGTGAAGACCGGGTAGACGAGGTCATCGACCCCGAGCCGCGTCTCCCGCACGAGCTTGCGGAGCAGCGGCTTTTCCCTGAGCCGCCTCGGACGAAACATGCTCTGTCCCATCACTCGCTCCTCCTGCCGGCCCGGGCCGCCGCTCGCGCCCCCGCCGGGCCACGACGGCCGTAATGCTCGGCGATCGCCCGCGCCAGCGCCGGGATCATGTACTCCCGCGGCATCACGTGGGTGGTCAGCCCGTACTCGGCCGCCGTGGCCGCCGTGATCGGCCCGATAGAGGCCACGATGACCCGGGCCAGCCAGGTCCGCCGCTCCGCGTCGGTGAACAGCTCGGCGAAGTTGCGCGCGGTCGACGAGCTGGTGAAGGTGACGGCGTCGACGGCGCCCGCGGCGAGGGCCTCGCGCAGGCGCGCCGCGCTGGCCTCCACCCGGCGGGTAGTATACGCGGGCACTTCGGTGACGGCGGCCCCGAGCCGGGCCAGCTCCTGCGTCAGGACGTCACGGGTCTGCGCCGCGCGCGGCAGCAGCACGCGGTCCGGGGGACCGATCTCGCTTCGCAGGCGCTCGACCAATCCCTCGGCCCGATACTCGCCGGGCACGACCGCCGGGCGAACGCCGTGCTCGCCGAGGGCCTCGGCCGTGGCCGGTCCGATCGCTGCCACCCTGAGCTGCACGAAGCCCGTCCACCCGAGCCCGCGCTGGCGCAGTCTCCGATCGACCATCGTCACCCCGTTGACGCTCGTGAAGATCGCCCACGTGAACGCGGCCAGGTCGTCGAGCGCGCGGTCCAGTGGCACCCACGAGGACGGCGGCTCGATGGCGATCGTGGGGGCCTGGAGCACGCGGGCTCCGGCGGCTTCCAGCAGCTCGACGAACCGCTGCGCCTGGTCAGCGGCGCGGGTGACGACGATCGTGAGGCCCGCCAGCGGACCGGCGCTCTTCATGCCGGCCACCGCCCCGGATCGAGCGCCGTCACCGATGCGGCGCCGTCGGCCAGCAACGACTCGGCCAGCTCCCGGCCCAGCCGCTCGGCGTCGGTGGGCGCTCCCGACATCTCGGCGCGGAGCAGCCGGCGCCCGTCCTCGCTGGCCACCGCCGCTCTCATGGTGAGCCGCGCGCCGGCGACGACGGCGTGGGCCGCCATCGGCGTCGTGCACGAAGCGCCCAGGCGTCTGAGATACGCGCGCTCGGCCAGGGCACACGTCCGCGTGTCGCCGTGGTTCAGAGCGTTCACCAGCTGCCGCGTGGCCTCATCCCGGCGGCGCACCTCGACGGCGAGGATGCCCTGCCCCACTGCGGGCACGAACACGTCGGGCGCCAGGGGCCGCGCCTCGACCGGGCGCAGGCCCAGGCGGGCCAGGCCGGCGGCGGCCAGGATCACGGCGTCGCAGACGCCCGCGGCGAGCTTCGAGAGCCGCGTGTCCACGTTCCCGCGGATGGGCTCCACCACCAGGTCCGGACGCAGCGCGAGCGCGAACGCGCGACGGCGCAGGCTCGAAGTGGCGACCACCGCCGACATCGGCAGGTCTTCGAGACCGCCTCCGCCGCGGGTCACCAGGACATCGCGGGGATCCTCCCGCACAGGAAACGCCGCGAGCTCGAGCCCGGGGGGCTGCTCGGCCGGAAGGTCCTTGAGGCTGTGCACGGCGGCGTCGATCGTCCCCGCCGCCAGCGCCTCCTCGATCTCCCGCACGAAGAGTCCCTTGCCGCCCACGTCGGCCAGGCGGACCCCGAACAGGCGATCGCCTTCCGTCTTGATGGATACGATCTCCACGTCGGTTCCCAGTCGCCGGAGACCGTCGGCGACGATGGCGGCCTGGGCCAGCGCCAGCGCGCTGCCCCGGGTGCCCAGCCGGAGGGCCGCAGAGTGTTTCACGGCCTCAGGCCCCGTCCGTCTTGCGGCTCGCCCTACTGAGCCCAAAGAGCTCGTGGACCAGCTCCAGCCACGAGCGGCCGGCGCCGGCGCGCGAGGATTCGCGTAGCTTGGTGATGGGCGCGTGCAGGATCTTGTTCACGATGGCGGTGGAGAGCGCCTCCATCGCCTCCCGCGTCTCCGGAGAGGCCTCGGGCAGGCGCGCCAGCGCCTTGCGGACCTCGCCGGCCCGGATGGCGTCCAGTCGCTCGCGCAGCGACACGATGGTGGGGACCACCTCCACGTCGCCCAGGCGCGCGACGAACCCCGGCACCTCCCGCTCCACCAGCACCTCGGCGCGCTGGGCCTCGCGGGCGCGCTCGCGGAGATTGGCCTCGACGACCTGCTTGAGGTCGTCGATGTCGTAGCAGTACACGTCGTTGATCTCGCCGACACCCGGCTCGACGTCGCGGGGGACCGCGATGTCGATGAAGAACAGCGGACGGGCGCCACGGCCGTGCATGATCCGCGCGACCATCGAGCGCGTGACGAGGGGCGCCGGCGCCCCGGTGGAGGTGATGGCGATGTCCACGGCACCGAGGGCCGTCGGGAGCTCGTCGAAGTGGACGGCGGTGCCGGCCAGCGACCGCGCCATCTCTTGGGCCCGCGCCCAGGTCCGGTTCGCGACGTAGATCGGGAACGCCCCCTGCTGGACCAGGTGCCGCGCAGCCAGTTCGCCCATCTTGCCCGCGCCCAGGAGCAGCACGGCCTTGCCGCCGAGCCCGTCGAAGATCTTCTTGGCCAGTTCCACGGCGGCGAACGACACCGACACCGCGTGGCGACCGATCTCGGTGTCCGTGCGCACACGCTTGGCGACGGCGAAGGCCCGGGTGAACATCGCGTGCAGCGTGGGCCCCACCGTCTCGCAGGCCTGGGCCAGCGCGAACGCGTCCTTGACCTGCCCGAGGATCTGCGGCTCGCCGACCACCATGGAGTCGAGGCTGGCGGCGACGCGGAAGGCGTGGCGAACGGCGTCGGCGTCGAGGTGCGTGTAGAGATGCGGCTCGATCCGCGCCGGGTCCACGCCGCGGTGCTGGCAGAGGTGGCGGAAGGCGAGCGCCCGCGCCTCGCCGGGGACCTCGGCGACCCCGTAGGCCTCCACGCGGTTGCACGTCGAGAGGATCACCACCTCGCGGACGATGCCGGCGGCGGCGAGATCGTGGAGGATCTCGCGCAGCTTGCCCTCTTCGAGGGCGAGCTGCTCACGCACCTCCACCGGCGCCGTGCGGTGGCTGAGCCCGGTGACAAAGAGGGTCATCAGCGGTTGGCCTCGCTCCTACGAGCCGTGCTTGCCGGGCAGGAACAACCCCGCCCCCAACGTCAGCACCAGAGCTGCGAACCCGACGATAGACAAATACGCGGCACGCCGGCCGTGCCAACCAGCGGCGGCGCGACCGGCCAGGGTGGCCGCGTAGATGGCCCAGGCCACGAACGAGAGGAGGGCCAGCGGATCGAAGGCCAGCACGCTGCCCCACGCCCGGCCCGCCCACCAGGTGCCGAGCATGATGCCGACCGTGAGGAAGGGGAATCCGAAGGCCAGGGTCCGGTACGTGAGCCGGTCCAGCGTGGCCAGAGCCGGCAGGCGGTAGTAGACGGTCCCCTGTCGCTTGGCCTTGAGCTGGCGTTCCTGGAGCAGGTACATGAGGGCGCCGGCGAAGTTGAGCACGAAGGCGGCGATACCGACGAGCGCCAGGGCGATGTGGACCCACATCCAGGCGCTGGTCAGCGCGCGATCCACCTGCCCCAGTCCGAGCGGCCCCGCGGCGGACGAGAGGCTTAGCATCAGCACGACGGGCAGCACGAACGCTCCCAGGACCTTGAGCCCGGACTGCCGCTCCAGCCACATCGTGAGTCCGACGGCCACCCACACCGCGGCCGACACGGCCTCCGAGAGGTTGCCGAGCGGCGGCCGGCCCATCTCGGCCGCGAGCATCACGAGGGCGGTGCCGTGGGCCGCCCAGCCCCCCAGGGTGGCCACCCAGGCCAGACGGTGGACGATCTCCTCTCGCTGGATGAGGTAGGCCAGGGCGAGCCCGGTGGCACACACATACGCGACGACCGCGAGCGTGAACAGGGCTGGCATCGATGTCCCGGAAGTCGCGCGCAGTTTACCACATTTCCGATGTGGTTCAGGACTTGGCCGGCGCAGCGGCGCCGCGTGTATGATCCCGTCGGGGACGAGCGATGGGAAGCCTGTATCTCGTCGGCGACCGGGAGGAAATCGACCGGCGCAGGAAGCTGCTGGGACCGTCGCGGTTGGTCGAGGTCTGGCAAGATCTCTCAGACAAACATGGATGGTTCTGGCTGGGCGAGGAATCGAAGCAGGCGCTGGACAGCGTGGGCGAGGAGGTCCACTGCCTCCTGGCGATCGAAGAGACCGCCGTTCCCATCTACTACGGCCCACGGCTGGCCGATGTCGAGTCGTTGCCCAGCGAAGAGTCGCTCCGAGCTCGGGTGCTGTCCGCGCACGGCATCGCCGTGGCGTGGGCGACGTACGACCGGTTCGGCGAGCGAAACCGGGACGAGCCCACGACGCCCACGGACGCGACCTTCTTCCTCCGCCGCCCGCGCGGGCGCACGGCGCATCTCTGGCGTCTGTTTCGAACCCGAGGCGAGGCCGTGGCCTACATGACCGAGCACGTTGCGACGGATCCCGAGGCCGTGACCTGGGCTGAGCGCCTGGCCAGTGAGGACTTCGAGGGCTTGCTGGAGCGTTTTGGACGGAGCAGGTAGCGACGATGCTCAGGTTCACGCTCACCGAGCGGGCGCTTCACTGGGGCTTCGCGTTCGGCTACCTCCTGCTGCTCGTCAGCGGGCTCCCCCTGATGATCCCAGCCCTCCGTGACGTGATCCGCGGCTACACGCCGGTGGTAGGCCTGCGACTGCACCTCGTGGGGGCCGCCCTCTGGGTGGGGCTGAGCCTGGCCATCGTGGCCGTGGGCGACCGGCGCAGACTCCGAAAGACCGGGCGGCAGCTCGCCGGTCTGTCTCGTGACGATGCCGCCTGGCTCCTGGGGTTTCCCCGATGGTTGTCGTCAGCCCACCAGCGCGCGCGCCTGGACAGGTCGGTCGGCCGTTTCAACGCGGGCCAGAGGGTCAACGCGGTGTTCACGGCGGGCACGTCGGCGCTCTTGCTGGTCACCGGACTCGCCCTCTGTCCCGTGAACGTGAAGGGGACGACTCTCGGGTCGCTGCTGACCGGTCCGGACAGCATCGAGGACTGGCGACACGTGCACCGGTGGATCACGGTGCTCGCGCTCGGCCCGCTCGCCGGCCACATCTTTCTCGCCGGCGTGCACCCCTCGACGCGACCGTCGCTCAGCGGCATGGTGACGGGCCACGTCGACGCGGCCTGGGCCCGGAGCCATTACCCCCGCTGGAGCGGCGAAGAGGGCGACGACGCGCCGGAGCCCTGAGGGGCGCTCACTCCGAGTCCTGCAGCTGGATCAGCGTGGGGACGGCGCGCCAGTACTCTTTCCGGTGCGCCATGACATCGAGGTGGGGTGAGCCCCAGTCCTCGACCAGCGTCGATCCGGCGTTGAAGCGCGCGCGGCGGTCGAGCTCCTTCACGTATCCATGGCACGCCGTGCAGGCGGCGATGATGTAACCCTCTTCCTTGGCTTCAGCCTGCAGACGCACGGCCTCCCGCGGATCCCGGCTGCCGCAATAGGGGCAGGTCGTGCGCGAGAACGCCCACTGGGCCGCGCAGAAGTGGCAGGCGAGCAGGCGCTTGCCGCTCTCGGCGATGTCGGCGAAGGCGGGAGGTGCCCCGCACAGCGGGCACACGCCGAGGTCCCAGTCGCTCACGGCCACGTACGGACGACAGCCGGCAAAATAATCCTCCAGAACAGGGCGCAGGCTCGCATAGGCCAGGAACCCGAGGCATTCCTGGGACAGACCCGTCTCGGTCTGCAGCGCGATGGAAGCGAGCCGTCCCCGACCGGGGAAGAGCGCCGAGGGATCCACAGCGCCCTGGTCCCAGGCCTCCGCGAAGCGCTGAAGCGCCTCCATCTCCTGACCGACGGCGGCGAGGACTTCCAGAACTGGGGCGAGCAGGTCCTCCATCGCCTCGCGAGGGATCGCGGGTGGGGCGTCGGGCAGCAGCGGGACGCCCTGTGCCCAGCGCTGCCGACAGGCCTCGGCGTTCCCGCCGAAGGGCAGGATCGAAGCTCCGGGCCAGCCGGCCCACGCCTCGAAGATCGTGCCGTATGGCGCGAGCGGCTCCCGAAACTCCGGGCGGCGCGCCAGGAGATCGGCCCACTCGTTCCGTAGCGTCGCGCAGCTCACGGCTGACGCATGTCGGGGTATCGCGGAGCACCACGGCTTTGCCGCGGCGCTCCGAGCGTTGGGGGTATGGGGGGCCATGTCGGGGCCCCCCATCTTGCTAGGAGCCTGTCGGCATATCGAGGAGCGCCACGGCTTCGCCGGGGCGCTGCGAGCGTCGGGGGGGTATGGGGGGCCATGTCGGGGCCCCCCATCTTGCTAGGTCCCGCCGGCCTGCCCGGCCGCAATCAGCACGTACTTGATCAGGAACCCGCCGATCAGCACGAGGAGCGACGCGAGAACCGTGACGGCCGGCACGGCCTTCGTGATCAGACCTCCGAACTGCAGCATCAGGGGGGCGACAATCCCGATCACCACCGCGCCCAGCCAGAAGGTCAGGCTGTACGGCCCGGCAATCAACTGGGTCAGGGCCGCGCTGATGCCGGCCGACCCTGAGAGCTTCACCGCGACCAGGAACAGGGCCAGGAACACCGCCTGGAGAATCAGCGCGAAGGCCGTGACACGCATGACTCGGGCGACGGCCTCGCGGGTGCGGCCCCCGAGGCCGCTCAGGATCAACGCGATGGCGGCCCCACCCGTGGAGGCGCCGACGGCCAGGAACAGGGCGCCGAGCCAGTGGGCGTTGATGAACAGCGGGCGGGCCGTCGTGCCCAGGAGGACGCCGGGGTACGCGGCGATGAGCAACCCGAAGATGCTCCCGATGATCCCCACGATCCCGCGCAACGCGGACATGCTCCGTCCGCCGCGCTGCTCCAGGAACGTGTCCAGCGCGGCCAGGAATGCGCAGGCGCTGAAGACGAGGAGCGCCCACGCCCCGACGTTCATCGCCGAGAACGGCTTGAAGTGGAAGGGACCGATGGTGATGGCGTCCATGCCGATGGCCGTGCTCGGCTTCGACACCATCATCATGTGCAGGAAGCGAGTCGGTATCCCGAGATCGATGATCAACAGGATGGGCGCCGGGATGATGGCCAGCAGGGCGACGTAGTATCCGACCCGGACCACCTCCCGGTACCGCTGACTGTCGAGAACATTGGCGATGCTCGCGATGAGGAAGGCGCCGCCGGCGAGCCCGCCCAGGAAGAAGTAGAGGTCGATGATGAGCGGCCAGTCGGCACTCTTGAGCAGGCCGGGCTCCATCATGCGCTCCCCTTCCCCCCGCGGTCCCTGAAGGCCACCATCGCGCCGAGCCCGACCAGGATCGCCGAGCCGATCGCGAGCAGGGAGTCCATGAAGACGTTCTTCTGGGGCAGCTTGGGGCTCTCGGGCAGCCCGTACACCGACGGCTTGCCCATCAGAAGGAAGAAGGCGTTCAGACCGCCCAGGGGGCCGTTCTGGTCCGCGCCGTAGAGCTGAGCGTTCTGGTATCCCATTTTCTGGAGGGTCTCGACGCGCTTCTGGGCCACCTTCTCCAGGTCGTCACGGAACCCGAACTTGATGGATTCCGTGGGGCAGGCCTTGGCGCACGCCGGCCCCAGGCCGTTGTGGATGCGGTCGTTACAGAAGGTGCACTTGGTGGCGGTGCCGGTGTCGTGGTTGAACGCCACGACCCCGAACGGGCACGCCGACACGCAGTACCGGCAGCCGTTGCAGATGTCCTGGTTGATGTTGACGGTGCCGTGCTCGGTTCGGTAGATCGCGCCGGTGGGACAGGCTTCGAGGCAGCCGGCCTGAGCGCAGTGCTTGCAGACGTCCGACATCATGTGCCAGTAGCGGATCTGTCCGCGGTCGTCCGTCTCCTCGAAGAACCGCACGAGCCGGTAACTCTTGTCGGTGAAGTGGGCGTGGTTCTGATAGGTGCCGGTCCACTCGGGCTCCTCGGGCGCCAGCTCGTTCCACTGCTTGCAGGCGACCTGACAGGCGCGGCACCCGATGCACAGGGAGACGTCGGTGAACATCGCGAGCGTGCGGGCCATGGCTACGCCACCCCCTTCCGCACGTTACAGAGGAGTGCTTTGGACTCCTGGATGAACGTGGTCGGGTCGCCCAGGCTGGCCACCAGGTCGTTGGTGATCTCACCGCGGGCGGACCTGGTCGCTCCCTGGTAGCCCCAGTGCCACGGGATACCGATCTGGTAGACCTTCTTGCCGTCGATGATGAAGGGCTTGATGCGCTCGGTCACCATCGCCTGGAGCTTGATCTTGGCCCGGGGCGTCTCCACCGTGATCATGTCACCGTTCTGGATCCCGAGCGACTTGGCCATCTCCGGATTGAGTTCGGCGAAGTGGCCGTAGAACAGCTCGCTGAGCCAGGGCACGTGGCGGGACATGCCGGCCGCGTGGTGCTCGGTCAACCGGTAGGTGGTGAGGATGTACGGGTACTTGTCGGGCGTGCCGAGCTTGTTGAGATCGCCGATGTTCCAGACCTTGGCCACCGGGTTGTTCTGCACTTTCGAGAGCAGGTTCTTGGTCGGCGACTCGAACGGCTCGTAGTGCTCGGGGAAGGCCCCATCGACCACGGAGGCGAAGAGCTGGCCGAGCCCGTGCGCGTTCATGATGAACGCGTCGGTCCCGCTGATCCCCTTCAGGGGACCATCCTTGGCCCGGGGCGCGTTGGGCGCCATCGTGGCCCCGAAGTCGGGCACGTCGAGGCCGACCCACTTCTTGTCCTTCGCGTCCCACCAGATGAGCTTCTTCTTCTCGCTCCAGGGCTTGCCGGAGGCATCGGCCGAGGCCCGGTTGTAGAGGATGCGGCGGTTGGCCGGCCACACGAACCCCCAGTTGTGGGCCAGGTAGTCGCCCTCCTTGGACTTTTCCCGGCGGAGGGCCAGGTTCTTGCCCTCCTCGGGATAGATGCCGGTGTAAATCCAGTTGCCGCAGGCCGTCGAGCCGTCGTCCTGCAGATGGGCGAACGTCTTGAGCGGCTGCCCCGTCTTGTACAGCTCCTTGCCGTCCTTGTCCTTGATGTCCGCGGTGGCGAAGCCGTTGCACTCCTTGAGCACCAGCTCCATGTTGGGCTCCTTCTTCGGGCCCTGGGGCTGGTACTCCCACACGAGATCGAGGATCGGCCGGTCCCTCTTGGCCGTCGAACCCTGGTAGAGCGCCTTCACCCGGTTGCCGACGTCGACGATGAAGGCAGCGTCGGACCGCGCGTCACCCGGCGGCTCCACGGCCTTCACGTGCCACTGGGCCAGACGCATCGTGTTGGTGATGGAGCCGTCCTTCTCGGCTGCCGGCGCCCCGGGGATGAAGAAGACCTCCACCTTGGACGACTTGGGATCGACGCCCGGCTCCTTCCACACCGCGGCCGTGTCGGTCTCGAAGAGGTCCACCACCACCAACCACTCGAGGTTGCGGATGGCCTGGCGCGACATCTTGGCGTTGGGGCTGTCCACCGCCGGGTTCTGGCCCATGACGACGAAGCCCTTGACCTTGCCCTGGAGCAT
>JBOHPP010000155.1:0-13916 GCA_050731755.1 Candidatus Rokuibacteriota bacterium
GCGTCGCACAGCGTGTAGTGCAGGCCGAGGACGCTCGCCCGGGCCGCGGCCGCCCACCGGACCGCCTCGGCGGCGGGCGCCGCGGCCGCCTCGAGGTGATGGCGGTCCACCAGCAGCGCCGTGGACGTGGTCGGGCTCAGCGCGTGGACCTCGGTCAGCACCGCGGGGTTGAACGCCATGATGAAGGATCGGCCGGCCACGCCGGCGTCGGCCAGCGCCTCGACCACCCGCTTCTCCAGCCCCGGGTAGCGCGGGCCGGGCGCGCACTCCACGCGGCTGCCCCGGCGCTCGTAACGCACCGCCGGTCCCGGCGTCTTGATCTCGATCAGCAGCGTCACGGCGGCGGGTCCGGCCAGGGCCAGGACCTCGCCCAGCGTGGGCACCCACTCGTCCGTGAGCGCGCCGTCGAGCCCCTTGAGCCGCACGCGCTGCAGCTCGGCGGCCGTCCGCCCCGCGACCGGCCCCGAGGCGTTCGTCGTGCGATCCAGTGTGGGATCGTGGATTACGGCGGCGTCACCGTCGGCGGTGAGGTGGACGTCGAACTCCAGCAGCCGGGCGCCCAACGCGATCGCGCTCCGGAAGGCGAGCAGGCTGTTCTCCGGCCAGAGCGCCGCCCCGCCCCGGTGCACGACGTAGCGGGGGGCCATCTACTTCTCGCTCTCGATGAGGCCCTTCACGAACCAACGCTGCATGGCCAGGATCACCGCGACCGGCGGCAGCAGGGCCATCATGGCCGCGGCCATCATGACGTTCCATTCCGGCACGTGGGTGCCCGTGCGGGGAATCAAATCTTGAAGTCCGATCACCACGACCCGCATGGCCTCCGTGTTCGTGATCATCAGCGGCCACAGGTACTGGTTCCAGCCGAAAATGAACAGCACGACGAAGAGCGCCGCGATGTTGGCCCAGGACAGGGGCAGCAGAAAGGACACCAGAAAGCGCAGCGGGCCGACGCCGTCGAGCTGGGCCGCCTCGCAGAGCTCGTTCGGCACGGTGAGATAGAACTGGCGGAAGAGGAAGGTCGCGGTGGCCGAGGCCATCAACGGCACGGTGAGCCCGGCGTAGGTGTTGAGCCAGCCGAGGTTCCCGATCACCTCGTAGGTGGACATGATTCGCACCTCGACCGGCAGCATCAGCGTGACGAAGATCATCCAGAACGCGACCTGGCGCCCCCGGAAGTTGAAGTAGACGACGGCGAAGGCCGACAGCATCGAGATCACGATCTTGCCGACCGCCGAGACCACGGCCACCACCGCGCTGTTCCAGAGCAGGCGCCCCATGTGGGCCCGGGTCCACGCCTGCCCGTAGTTCTCCAGCGCGTGGCCGGAGGGCGTGAGGATCGGGGGCCGGGCGACGACCTCCTGCACCGTTTGGGTCGAGATGATCAGCGCGTAGTACAGCGGAAAGGCGATCACCGCCACGCAGGCGAGGAGGAGGACGTGGACGACGACGGTCTCCCAGGGGAACAGTCGGGGCCGGCGCGCCTCCACCGCCCGGGGCAGCGCGGCGACGCGGTCGGAGGCGGCGATGGTCGAGCCGGCCATCAGTAGGTGACCCTCTTCTCGACGAACCGGAACTGGAGCGCGGTGAGCGCGATCACCACGACCATCAGGATGACGGACTGCGCCGCCGAGGAGCCGAGGTTGAGGCCGATGAAGCCGTCCTTGTAGACCTTGAAGACCATGATGTCCGTCGCCCCGCCGGGGCCGCCCTGGGTGACGGCGTGGATGACGCCGAACGAGCCGAAGAAGGAGAAGATCAGGTTGACGACCACCAGATAAAAGGTCACCGGCGAGAGCAGCGGGAAGACGATCGCCCAGAAGCGCCGGACGGCGCCGGCGCCGTCCACGCTGGCCGCCTCCAGCACGGACTGGGGGATGGCCAGGAGCCCGGCCAGGAAGAAGGCGATGTTGTAGCCCACGTGCGTCCAGGCGGTGGTGAGGATGACCAGGGCCATGGCCACCCAGCCCTTGAGCAGCCAGTTGAACTCGTAATCGATCAGGAAGCTGAGCCAGTAGGGCAGCACCCCGTAGGAGGGATGGAACATGAAGAGGAAGATGATGCCGGCCACGGGCGGCGCGATCCCGTAGGGCCAGAGCACGGCCGTGCGGTAGGCGGCCAACCCCCGGATCTTCTGCGTGGCCAGGGCGGCCACGAAGAGCCCGGCCCCCACGCCGAGGGCGGTCACGCCGAGAGCGAAGACGAAGCTGTTGACGACCGATCGGTAGTACTCGGGGTCGGTGAGCAGCCGCTGGAAGTTCTCCAGCCCGACGAAGAAGGTCCGGTCGCCGAAGGGCGAGGTGCGGAAGAAGCTGAGCCGGAGGGACTCGAGGGCGGGCCAGAAGAAGAACACGAGGGTCACCACGATCTGCGGGAGCACCAACAGATAGGGCAACCCCCGGTTTTTGAAGACGGCCCGCCTCATGCCTACGGCTTGTGCGCGGCCGCGAACTCCTTGAGGATCTCGTTGGCCCGGGCCACCGCGGCGTCGAGACCCTCCTTCGCCGTCTTCTTGCCCGCGAAGATGTTCTCGAACTCGGGCTCGATCACGTCCCGGAGCTGGGCCATGTTGCCGAGGCGATGGCCGCGGCTGTTGGCCGTGGGCGCGGCACTGAGCTGGCTGAGCGCCGTCCACTGCTCGGGGTTCTTCTTGAAGTGATAGCCGGCCTCGAGGTTCTTGATCGCCGCCTGGGTGATCGGCACATAACCCGTCGTCACGCTCCACCACATCTGCTGGTGCGGCTCGCTGATGAACTTCATGAACTGGGCGACGCCCCGGTAGTCGGCGGGCTTCTGGCCCTTCATCACCCAGAGCGTGCCGCCGCCCACGATCGTGTTCTGCTTCTTGTACGGCGGCCCCCAGTGGGGCAGCTGGCCCGTGCCCCAGGCGAACTTGGTGATGGCCTTCTTGAAGCCCCCGATCACCGCGGACGACTGGATGAGCATGGCGCAGTCGCCGTTGATGAACTTGGGGTCGGGCTGCCCCATGCGCCCGCCGTAGGAGTAGACCCCATCCTTCTGCCAGGCGGCCAGTTGCCCGATGTGCTTGACGCCGAACTCGCCGTTGATGAGCAGCTTCGTGTCGAGGCCCGTGTAGCCGTTCTCGTTGGTGGCGAAGGGCTGGTCGTGCCAGGGGAAGGTGTTCTCGAGCATCGTCCAGGACGGCCACGAGGTCGTGAAGCCGCACTTGGCCCCGCCGGCGGCGATGATCTTCCGGGAGGCCTCTCCGACCTGCTTCCAGGTCGTCGGCGGCTTTTCCGCGTCGAGGCCGGCCTTCTTGAAGGCGTCCTTGTTGTAATAGAGAATCGGGCTCGACGAGTTGAACGGCAACGAGTAGAGGTTGCCGTCCTTGGAGTAGTAGCCGGTCACGGGCTTGATGAAGTCGGCCCAGTTGACCGCGACCTCCTGTTCCTTCAGGAGCTGAAAGATCGGGTAGATGGCGCCCGAGAGGAGCATCGTCTGGGTGCCGACGTCGAAGACCTGGACGATGTGCGGCGGGTTCTTCTGCCGGTACGCGGCGATGGCACCGGTCAGGACCTCGGGATACGTCCCCTTGTGCAGGGCCTTGACCTCATACTCGGACTGGCTCTGGTTGAACTGCTTGACCAGCTCGTTGGTGGTCTCGCCGAGCTGGCCGCCCATCGCGTGCCAGAAGTGGATCTCGGTCTTGGCCAGCGCGTCAGCCGGGAGGGCCACGAGGGCGAGCGCGGCGACGGCGACGGCCCAGCGGCGGATCGAGGTCGGCATGGCATCCCTCCGAGTCGTGGGGTGCGGGGACTATAGCACAGGGAGCGTGACGGGGGCGCGACGCGCTCGTTACGACTTGAAGCGCTGCGAGTGAGCGACGTGGGTCTGGTACGCCTCCAGCTCGGCGTCGAGGCGGCGGGCCGACCAGCCGGCCAGCTGCGCCATGCGGCGGCCGATGGCCTCGGCGCAGTCGAGCCCCTGACAACGGCTGGTGCCGATGCCGGTGCGGCGAAGCATCACGTCCTGGAGCGAGACCGCCAGCTCCTCCTGCACGGCGACGTGGAGCTGGGCGACGATGTCCGGGTTCTGCGGGCACAGCGGCTCGGTGCCGCCCGGCACCTTGCCGCTCCACTCGATGATGCGGCGGTAGCCCCGGCCGTAGGTGGCCACCAACGCCTCCAGGGTGGGCCGGCCGAGACCGGAGGCGGCCATCTCCGGCCCCACGTCGAGCCAGGAGCGCGCCTCCACCCGCCCGACCTCCTCGTCAGCGCCGTCGAGCGTCAGGCGGGCCGTGGGGCTGGTCGCCCGGCGTCCCAGAGTCTTCAGCACCCGAGCGCCGAGCTCGGCGGCCAGACTGCGGTAACAGGTGAGCTTGGTGCCGGTGACCGAGAGGAAGGTGCCGTCGGCCTCGGCCACGACACGGTGGGCCCGCGAGACCTCGGACGCCCGCCGGCCGTCCTCCCACGAGAGCGGGCGCACGCCGGCGTAGGTGTAGGCGACCTCGTCCGGAGCCACGCGGCGGTCGGGCAGGACCCGGCGGACCTCGCCGAGCAGGTACGCCACCTCCTCGCGCGTGGCGTGGACGCGGTCGAGGTCGCCGTCGAAGTCGGTATCGGTAGTGCCGACGAGCGAGAACTCCCGCCAGGGGATCACGAAGATCATCCGATCATCGCGTGTGCTGTGGTAGATGGCGCGCTCGGTAAGCCGGGGCAGCAGGCAATGGATGCCCTTCGTCCGCCGGACGATGTGGCGGCCCCGCTCGGCGATCCCGGCCTGCTCGCGCAGGAGATCGACCCACGGGCCGCTGGCGTTCACGACGACACGGGCCCCCAGCGTGACGACTCGCCCGCTGAGCAGGTCCCGGACCCGCACGCCGGCGGCGTGGCCCCGCTCGTTACGGATCACCCCCTCGATCTCGGCGTAGTTGAACGCGCGGGCCCCGTGCCGGCAGGCCGAGAGCACGTTCTCCAAACACAGCCGTTCGGGGAACAGCAGGAGGTCGTCGAAGTAGTAGCCGGCCCCCTTGAGGTCGTCGGCGCGCAGCCCCGGCTCCAGGCTGAGCGCGTCGACCGCGCGCAGCACCCGGTAGCGCTCGCGGTCCCGGCCGGGCGTGAGCCAGTCGTACAGGCGAAGGCCGATGCGCACCTTCACGAGGCTGCGCGACGAGCGGCGATAGATCGGCACCAGGAAGGGCAGCGGCCGGACCAGGTGGGGCGCCAGTCGGCGAAGGGTCTCCCGCTCCCGCAGCGACTCGCGGACCAGGCCGAAGTCGAACAGCTCGAGATAGCGCAGCCCGCCGTGGATCAGCTTCGAGGAGCGCGAGGTGGTGCCCGACGCGAAGTCGCTCTTGTCGACCAGGGCCGCCGACACGCCGCGCAGGGCCAGGTCGCGGGCGACCCCGGCGCCCGCCATACCGCCGCCGATGATGACGACGTCGTAGTCGCCGTCGGTCAGCCCGATCGCTCGCGCCATGACTCGATCAGCTCTCCGATCGATCCTATCACGGCGTCCGGCGCGAGCTCGGCGATGCGGGGATCGTCGGCGCGCGTGACACCGCTGAGCACGAGCACGGTGCCGAGTCCCCGGCGCTTGCCCATCACGATGTCGGTCTCTAGACGGTCGCCGACGATGACGCAATCGTCAGCGGTCACGCCCAGCGTGGCCAAGGCCACGTCCAGGATGATCGGCGACGGCTTGCCGACGATCATCTCCACCGTCCGGCCGGTCACTGCCTCCACGGCGGCGATCATGCCCGCGCAGTCCGGGATCTCACCCTCCGCGGTGGGGCAGGTGCGGTCGGGGTTGGTGGCGATGAGTCGAGCGCCGCTGCGGGTCACTGCCTGGAGCGCGGTGTTCAGCTTGGCGTAGTCGAACGTGCGGTCGAACGCGATCACGACCCAGCGCACGTGATGGTCCGGGCGGACCTCGAAGCCCTGGGCGGCCAGTTCGGCCATCAGCGGTGGCTCGCCGATGACGAACAGGGGGGCTCCCGGGTCCAGCGTGTGGAGGTGCCGGGCCAGCACCAGGGATGACGTGATCACCTCGTCAGCGCCGGTCGGGATGCCGAGCGCGGTCAGCGTGGCGGCGTAATCGGCGCGCGTCTGCAGCGGTTTGTTCGAGAGGAAGGCCACGCGTCGGCCGGCCGCGCGGAGGGCCAGGATGGTGTCTCGGGCCCCGGGAATCAACGCCGGCCCCCGGTAGACGGTGCCGTCGAGGTCGAACAGCCAGCCCCGGTGCGGCAGCCGGATCTGAAACCTCACGTGGCGGAGGCGACGCGCGACTCCAGGAGCCGGCGGATGTCCGCAGGCCGGTACCCGAGGTCCCGCAGGACGCCGCAGGTGTCGGCGCCCAGGGCCGGGGCGTGGCGCCGGAGGCGGGCGGGCGTCCGGCCCAGACGCAGGGGAAAGCCCATCATACGGAGCCGGCCGGCTCGGGGATCGCGCGTCTCCATCACCACGCCGTTGGCGGCAAGCTGGGGGTGCTCGAACACCTGGCGCCCGCTGTTCACCCGGCCCGCCGGCACGCCCGCCTCGATCAGGATCTTCAGCCATTCGTCGGTCGTCCGTGTCCGAAACCGCGAGGCCAGCATCTCGATCAAGGCGGTGTCGCTCCGCTGGGCGACGAGCTGGGCCCACGGGCTGTAGCGGGGATCGCTCAGCAGCACCTCGAGATCGAGGGCCCGGCACAACCGTTGCCAGAGCCGCTCGGCGATGACGGCAATGGTGACGAAGCCGTCGGCCGTCGGATAGGCGCGGTACATCGCCATCGGGGGCGGCGTGGTCTCCGGCGCGGGATCGCCCTCCAGCCAGATGAACCGGTGCGCCTGCAGCGCGATGCAGGCATCGAGAAGCGATGACTCCACCGGCTGGGCCGGGCCGCCCCGCTCCCGGGCCAGCAGAGCGAGGGTGACACCGTAGGCGAGCATCAGGGCGCTTTGGGTGTCGGCGATCGGCGCCGCGTTGACGAGCGGGGCGCTGCGCCCGTCGGGATGAGGCAGGAGGAGCCCCGTCTCGCCGCCCACCACGAGGTCGAAGGCGCGGCGGTGAGCGTCGGGTCCGCGGCGGCCGAAGCCGGCCAGCGCGCACACGATGAGCCGCGGGCGGCGGCGGGCCAGCGTCCGGGGATCCAGGCCGAGCCGGGCCAGCATGGCCGGCGCATAGTTGGTAAGGAGCACGTCGGCGCGGTCCAGCAGGCGCTCGAGGACTTTGCGGCCGGCGGGACTGCCGTAGTCCAGACTGAGGCTCCGCTTGTTGCGACTGATGGCGAGATAAAGCTGGCTGTCGCCGGCCGGCGAGCCGCGTCCCCACCGGCGCCAATCCTCGCCCTCCAGCGTCTCGACCTTGACGACGTCGGCGCCGAAGTCTCCGAGGTACATCGCGGCCAGCGGCGCCGCCAGGTGATGCGCCATCTCGACGACACGATAACCCTCCAGCGGGAGGCGGAGTGCGCGGCGCTTCATTGTACCGGGGTCCGTGTGCCCGGCTCGAGCCGTGGGTGGCCTGAGCGAGGCGCGCTGGGCTGCGTTCCCCTAAACCGATTGTTCATCTCGAATCCGCAGGGGCGGCATGCGCAGGAGACTATCACCCCCGGCGCCGCCTCTCCACGCCGCTCTGTCGCAGGCAGGCTCTCGCTGAATCACTGACGTATATCCTGAGTCCTATTGCGCGGCCTCGGGACTTCTCCTTAGACTCATCGTGACCTCGAGCGAGTCAGAACACATCATGAGCCACCGCGCAGGCCGGAGTGTCGGCCTTTCTTCTCAGACGTGATCGCCAAGATCATCGCCGCCGCACAGGATGCAGGGCAGGCCATCGAGCGCGTTCGGGCCCCCGACATGGAGGTACACGAGAAGGGGGATTCCGGTGGGCCGCTGACCCGGGCCGACCGCGACTCGGACGCGCTGCTTCGAACCCGGCTCACCGCCCTCGTTCCGGCCGGTTGGCTCTCCGAGGAGACGTCGGACACCCGCGAGCGCCTGGTGGCCTCGCGCCTTTGGATCGTGGATCCCCTGGACGGCACCAAGGAATTCGTCGCCGGGCTGCCCGAGTACTGCGTCGCCATCGCCCTGGTCGACGCCGGGGAGCCGACGCTCGCGGTGGTGCACAACCCGCGGACCGGCGACGTCTTCTGGGCGGAACGAGGCCGCGGCGCGTTCCGGAACGGCGAGCCGATATGGGTCCGCGAGGGTGACACGCTGCTGGCGTCGCGGACGGAGGTCGGCGCCGGCGAGTTCGAGCCATTTGCGGCCGACTGGACCGTGCGAACGGTCGGGAGCATCCAGCTCAAGCTGGCGCTGGTGGCCGCCGGGGACGCATCGGCGACGCTGTCGCGGGGTCCCAAGTGGGAGTGGGATGTGAGCGCTGGAGCTCTCCTGGTCGCCGAGGCCGGAGGGCGGGTGACGGATGTGACGGGCGCACCACTCCGCTACAACCAGCCCTGGCCCAAAACACGGGGCGTCCTGGCCGGCGCCCCGGGGGCGTACGACCGGGCGCTGGCGAGGATCAACGCGATCGGCGTGTCGGCTCGAATGGGAGAGCTGAACCGGGAAGCGAGATTGGGGGACGCGGGGCAACGGCTTCGCTCGGGCGTGGCGTCGGATCCGGCGAAGTCAACTCGTTAATCTCATGCACCTCCGTCCGGTAGATCTCGTCCACGGCGTGATTCAGTCCACGAGCTCGTTGGCGTCGTCGGCGCCCAGCCTCTCGTAGAACAACCGCGAGAGCTTCGCGATCTCTGGCCCGCCACAGCTCGCCACGCGCGACGGCCAGGGGTTCGCGTGGTAATTCACCGGGCTCTCTCGGTCGGGCAAGTCACCATGGCGAAGTCCTCATGGTCAGGCGGCTCGAAACCGGGTCGGGCGGTGACCCTTCTGGATAGAGACTTGGTCTGACCGCACGGGTCGCCGGCTAGGCTTCTCGAGGAGTGTCGGGATGGGAATGGCTGAGCAGCGCGAGGGTTGAGGACGTGGAGACCATAGGCTGGCCCGCCTGGCTCACCCTGCTGGTGGTCCTCGCCACCGTCGTCGTGCTCGCGCTCGACCGGCTCTCGCCAGCGGCAACCGTGCTGACGGCGGTGATCGCGCTTCTCTTGTCCGGTGTCATCACCCCCGAGCAGGCGTTCTCCGGGTTCTCCAACGCGGCCCCGATTACGGTGGCGGCTCTGTACGTGCTGGCCCGCGCGGTGGAAAAGACTGGAGGCCTCCAGCCGCTGGTGACGGCGACGATGGGGCGAGGGGGCGGCCCACGCCGCTCGCTCGCGCGGCTGCTCGTACCCGCGGCGGGGGCGTCCGCCTTCCTGAACAACACACCCATCGTCGCGATGCTGGTCCCCGTGGTGAGCGATTGGGCCGATCGCCACGGCCAATCGCCCTCCCGGTTCCTGATGCCCCTGTCGTTCAGCGTGATGCTCGGCGGGGTCGTCACGGCTATCGGCACGTCCACCAACCTGGTGGTGTCCGGATTGATGCAAGCGCAGGGTCTGGCGCCCATGGGAATGTTCGAACTGACGCCGGTGGGCCTGCCCGTCATGATCCTCGGCATCGTGCTGATCGTCCTCCTGGCGCCCGTAGTGCTCCCCGAGCGCCGCCCGGCGCGCCGGGACGTCACCGACAACGTGCGGGAATTCGTGGTTGACATGACGGTGGTTCCGCGCGGCCCGCTGGACGGCAAGACGGTCGAGGCCGGCGGGCTTCGTCATCTGCAGGGGGTGTTCCTGGTGGAGATCGAGCGAGGCGGGGAACTGGTCGCGCCCGTGGCGCCCTCCACCCTCCTGCTTGGCGGAGACCGGCTGGTGTTCGTGGGCAAGGTCGACCTCGTGGTGGACCTCCAGAAGATGCGGGGGCTGATGTCGGCCGAGCGGCACCACCTCGAGTCGTTCGACACACCCAAGCACACGTTCTTCGAGGCGGTGGTGGGAGAGGCGTCGCCGCTCGTGGGTCGCAGCATCAGGGAGGCGGACTTCCGAAGCACCTACCAGGCCGCCGTGGTCGCCATCCACCGCGCGGGACAGCGGGTGCAGGCCAAGTTAGGAACCGTCCGGCTGCGGGTGGGCGACACCCTGTTGCTGCTGACTGATCCCGGCTTTCGGAACCGCTGGCGAGACCGCAACGACTTTCTGCTGGTCTCCCGGCTCGGCGGCGCGCCCCCCGCGGCGAGCCGCAAGGCGGGACTGGTTGGCGTGGTGACGGCCGCCATCGTGGTGGGTGCGGGCGCCGGGCTGCTCCCCATCCTCCACGCGTCGCTGGTTGGCGCACTCCTCCTCGTGGCCCTGGGCGTTCTGACCCCAGCCGAGGCGCGCGGGGCCGTAGATCTGGAGGTGATCGTCCTGATCGCGGCGTCGTTCGGCCTCAGCGCCGCACTCGAGGCGAGCGGGCTGGCGTGGCTGGTGGCTCACGCCCTGGTCGACGCCTTCGGGGTCCTGGGAAGCGTCGGGGTGCTGCTCGGAGTGGTGGTCGCCACCGCGACGCTCACCGAGCTGGTGACCAACAACGCGGCCGCCGTTCTGATGTTTCCCATCGCCGTCGCCGCCGCGCGCGAGATCGGTCTCGAGCCACGGGGCTTCGCGATGGCGATCGCCATCGCGGCTTCCGCATCGTTTCTCACGCCGATCGGGTACCAGACAAACACGATGGTCTACGGCCCCGGCGGATACCGGTTCGGCGACTACGCGCGGCTGGGGATGCCGCTTACCGTCGTGGTCGTGCTGACGATCGTCATACTGGCTCCCCGGTGGTTGGCATTCTGAGCAGCGGGCGCCTGTCCTTTCGACGCGGGCGGAGGCCGGCGCCGTTAGGGTGCCGGGCGGCCCGATTGGCCGGCGGTTGCGGGCGCCGGGTCAGATGGTGAAGTCGGGATAGGACTGGTCGCGCTCGTGGATCGTGCGGTCGGCCGGGGGCCACGCGATCCCAAAGGCCGGGTCGTTCCAGCGCACGCCCCGGGCATGAGCGGGCGAGTAGAACTCCGACATCTGGTAGAAGACCTCGGTGTCGTCCTCGAGTGTCTGGAAGCCATGGGCCACCCCCTCGGGGACGTAGAGCATCTTCTGATTCTCCCGGGAGAGCACCACCGCCACGTGCCGCGTGAAGGTCGGCGAGCCCCGCCGGAGATCGACGATCACGTCGTAGATCGCCCCGGCGGTGCAGCGCACCAGCTTGGCCTCCGGGTGGGGCGCCGCCTGATAGTGCAGGCCGCGGAGCGTCCCCTTCTTCTTGTTGTACGAAATGTCGCACTGCACGACGCGGGGGTTGAGGCCTCGGGCCTCCGCCTCGCGCGCGCACCAGCTGCGGGCGAAGAACCCGCGGGCGTCTTCCAGCCGCTCGGGCTCGATCACGAACGCCCCGGCCAGCGCTGTCTCGGCGAAGATCAGGGGTACACCTTCGCGTCCGGGATGGGGACCACGAACTGCCCGCCCCAGGCGCGGATCCCCGCCATCTGCTCCATGATCTCGTCCTTGAGGTTCCAGGGCAGGATCAGCACGTAGTCCGGCCGCGTTTCGGCGATGCGCTCGGGCGGGTGGATGGGGATGTGCGTGCCCGGGGTGTACTTGCCGTGCTTGTAGGGATTGCGGTCCACCGTGTAGTCGAGGAAGTCCGTGCGGATGCCGCAATAGTTCAGCAGGGTGTTCCCCTTCCCCGGGGCCCCGTAGCCGACGATCGACTTGCCCTGGCGCTTGGCGGCGATGAGGAAGTCGAGCAGGCGGCGCTTCGTCTCGTGCACCTGCTCCGTGAACGACGCATACCGCTCCAGGCGGTTAAACCCGCCCGCCTCCTCGCGCGCGCGCAGGGCGTGGGCGCGCTCGGTCACCGGGCGCCACGTGTCGGCGGCGTGTCGGGCGTAGATGCGGAGCGAGCCCCCGTGGGTGGGCAGCTCGTCCACGTCGAAGAGGGTGAGCCCATGGGCGGCAAAGATGCGCTCGGCGGTGGAGAACGAGAAGTACGAGAAGTGCTCGTGGTAGATGGTGTCGAACTGATTCTCGTCCATGAGGCGTTGCAGGTGGGGAAACTCGATGGTGACGACGCCGCCGGGCGTGAGGAGGAGGGCCATGCCGGCCACGAAGTCGTTGACATCGGGCACCTGGGCCAGGACGTTGTTCCCCACGATGAGGCCGGCTCCCCGCCCCTCGGCGGCGAGGGCGCGGGCCGTGTCGCGGCCGAACAGCCGGCTGACGGTGGGGACTCCCCTGGCCGTCGCGGCGGCGGCGACGTTGCGGGCCGGCTCCACCCCCAGGACGGGGATGCCCTTGGCCACGAAGTACTGGAGGAGGTAGCCGTCGTTGCTGCCCAGCTCGACCACGAGGTGCTCGCGCCCCAGGCCCAGCCGGGCCGAGATCATGTCCACGTAACCGGCGGCGTGCCTCAGCCAGGAATCCGAGTAAGACGAGAAGTAGGCATATTCGGTGAAGATGTGATCGGGGGCGACGTACTCCTCGACCTGGACCAGGAAGCACCGGGCGCACACGTAGACGTGGAGCGGATAGAACGGCTCCATCTGATTGAGCTGCTCTGGCGAGAGGTACGTCTCGCAGAGCGGGGACATCCCCAGGTCCACCAGGGTGTGGGTCAACGGAGTCTGACAGAAGCGGCACGAGGCCATGGGGTCAGTTCCGGGTCGGCTGCCCTCGCCACCGGAGCGATTGGTCCAGGCGGCCGGTGCGGAGCAGGAGTTTCAGGTGCTCGATCCGCTTGTACTTGGGGCCCTCGTAGTCCTCGAGGGCGAGTCCCACCGCCTGATACGCCGCGTACAGCTCCCGCGCGCCCTCCCGGGCGTTCCACTGCGGCTTGAAGTCGGGCAGGACGCGGGCGATCTTGCTGAAGTCGGCGCGGTAGCAGCGGGGGTCGGGGCCGCCGTCCGCGGCATACTCGATCTGCGACCCCGGCACCGTCTCGCGCACGATCTCGGCCAGGTCGCGGATCCGATAGTTCTCCTCGGTGAGGCCGACGTTGAACGCCTGGTTGTGCACCGCCTCTCGCGGCGCGGCCAGGATGGCCAGGAACGCCCGGCTGATGTCTTCGATGTGGACGAGGGGGCGCCAGGGCGTCCCATCGCTCTTGATGAGGACGCGGCCGGTCGTGAAGGCCCACGCCATCAGGTTGTTAAGGACCAGATCGAACCGCATGCGCGGCGACACCCCGTAAGCGGTGGCGTTGCGCAGGGACACCGGGCTGAAGCGCGCGTCGGCCAGCGGGGCGAGGTCGCGCTCCACTCGCACCTTGGAGATGGCGTAGGGGGTGATCGGCCGCAGCTCGGCCGTCTCATCCACCGGGGTGTCCCCCGCCGCGCCATAGTTGCTGCACGACGAGGAGAAGAGGAAGCGGGGCACCCCGGCCGTCCTGGCCAGGTGCGCCAGCCGCACCGAGCCGTGGTGATTGATGTCGTAGGTGATCTCCGGGTTGAGGTCGCCCAGGGGGTCGTTGGACAGACCGCCGAGGTGGATCACCGCGTCGAAGCCACCCAGGTCCCGAACCTCCACGTCGCGCAGATCCTTGCCGACGGTGGCGACGTCGGGGACGCCGGCTCCGAAGGTGCACTGCGCGAACAGGTCGCTGTCCAGCCCGATCACCTCGTGCCCGGCCGCCTGCAGCATCGGCACCATCACGCAACCGATGTACCCGCGATGTCCGGTCACCAGGACGCGCATTACAGCAGGACAACCTTGCGGCCGTAGAACGCTTCGGCGTAGCCGTCGGGGGCGTTGGCTTCCATCCCCCGCACCCGCAGCACCGCCCGGAACAGGTCCTCGGAGAACCAGCGTCGATCGCGCTGGCTGGCGAAGTGAGTCAGGAGGAGATCGATCTTCCTCCGGCACTGCGCCTCGTCCAGGGGCACGAAGACGTTGGGCGAGCCGAAGTCGCCGTCGTACTTCGGGATCTCGTACTCGAGAATCAGGTGGTCGCGAAACGTGTTCCAGGTCAGCTCGGCGATCAGTCGGTGGTCCTGGTGCAGGTCGTTGCG
>JBOHPP010000156.1:0-6815 GCA_050731755.1 Candidatus Rokuibacteriota bacterium
TTCTACGATGGTGCCGTCGGCCCCTACATCTCCTACATCCAGAAGTTCCGCTCCGAGTTCGAGGCTCTATGCCGAAGCTGACCATAGACGGAAAAGAGCTGGAGGTGGAGGCGGGGACGAACCTCATCGAGGCGGCCCGCGCCCTCGGCATCGAGGTCCCGCACTACTGCTACCATCCCGGGCTCTCGATCGCGGGGCAGTGCCGGCTCTGCATGGTGGACATCGAGAAGACGCCCCGGCCGACCATCGCGTGCAACACGCAGGTGGCGGAGGGGATGGTCGTGCACACGCAGACGGAGCGGGTCAAGGAGACGCGGCGGTCGATCATGGAGTTCCACCTGATCAACCACCCGCTCGACTGCCCGGTGTGCGACCAGGCGGGCGAGTGCTGGCTGCAGATCTACTACATGCAGCACGGCCTCTACGACCCGCGGATGGTGGACGAGAAGGTCCGCAAGCCCAAGGCGGTGCCGCTGGGGCCCCACGTGATCCTGGACGCCGAGCGGTGCATCCTCTGCTCGCGCTGCGTGCGCTTCTGCGACGAGGTGACGGGCACCGGCGAACTGGGGATCTTTCATCGAGGTGACCACTCCGAGATCGGTCTCTTCCCCGGCCGGGATCTCGACAACAAGTACTCGGGCAACGTGGTCGACATCTGCCCGGTCGGCGCGCTCACCGACCGGGACTTCCGCTTCCAGGTGCGGGTGTGGTACCTGGACAGCACGAAGTCCATCTGCCCGGGCTGCGCCCGCGGCTGCAACATCGAGGTCCACACGAGCCGGCGGCGCCCTCATCACAACGAGGGCCGACGGGTGGCCCGCCTGAAGCCGCGCTTCAACGCCGACGTCAACCGGTGGTGGATCTGCGACGACGGACGTTACGGCTTCGGGTTCGTCGACGACCCCACTCGCCTCACGCGTCCGATAGCACGTGACGGAGCCACGCGCGTCTCGGGCAGCCCGACTTACCCAGGCTCGCCTCGGGCGTCGGACGCGCTGCGGCTTCACACGCCCACGGATCGAGCCGGACCGTCGGCACCCGCTACAAAAATCACCTGGGAGGCGGCGATCGCGGCGGTGGTCGACGCGCTGGGACGGCTCGACCCCGCCGAGATGGGGATCGTGGCCTCGCCCCGGATGGCCAACGAGGACCTCTTCGCGCTCAAGCAGTTGGTCGAGGGGCGCGGCCTGCCCCCCGTGGGCTTCCGGGTGCCGCCCCGGGTGCCCGGCGACCAGGACCGTCTGTTGATTCGCGCCGACAAGAACCCCAACACCCGGGGGGCCGAGCTGATCGGTCTCGACGGCGATGTGGCCGCCATCCTGGCTGCGGCGCGGGCGGGGCGAATCCGTCTCCTGTGGATCTTCGGGCACGACCTCTTCCAGAGCGCGTGGCCCGAGGCCGAGGTCGCCAGCGCGCTGGAGGCCGTGGAGACCTTGATCTGGACGGGGAGCAATGCCAATCCCACCAGCGCGCGTGCCCACTGGATTCTCCCGGCCGCCGCCTGGGTCGAGCGCGAGGGGACGTTCACGAACTTCCAGGGTCGGGTCCAGCGCTTCCGCCAGGCGCTGGAGCCGCTGGGCGAGGCGCGCCCCGAGTGGGAGATCCTGGGCCTCGTGCTCGGGGCCCTGGGGGCGCCGGTCACGGCCAGCCGCGCCGAGCATTGGTTCCGGGCGCTGGCTACCGCGGTGCCCGCCTTCGCCGGCCTGACCTATCAGAACCTGGGCGATGGGGGACAGCCGGTTCGAGCGCGGGCTTTGCCCGCGCAACTCAGCCTTCTGGGGGAGGCCTCGGAGGGCGCCGTCGAGGCCCCCTCCGACGTATGACCATCCTGGCCGACGTCGGTATCGCCCTGGGCCGGGTGGCCTTCGTCATGCTGTTCGTGCTGAACGCCGGCGGGCTCTTGACCTGGGTCGAGCGCAAGCAGTCGGCCATCATGCAGGACCGGATCGGCGCCAACCGCGCGTCCATCTTCGGGCTCCGGCTGATGGGGCTGTTCCACCCGCTGGCCGACGCCATCAAGATGCTCACCAAGGAAGACTTCCGCCCGGCCCGAGCCGACCGCTTCCTGTTCACGCTGGCCCCGTTCGTCTCCGTGTTCTTCGCCCTGGTGGCCTTCGCCTCCATTCCTTTCGGAGACACCCTGCGGGTGGGGGGGCGGGAGATCCCGCTGCAGGCCGTCACCGTCAACGTGGGCATTCTCTACGTCTTCGCCATGCTCTCGCTCGGCGTGTACGGCGTGATGATGGCGGGCTGGTCGTCGGCCAACAACTTCGCGCTCCTGGGCGGGCAGCGGGCGGCCGCCCTGATGATCTCCGCCGAGATCGCCATCGGCGCCTCCGTGATGGGCGTGATCATGGTCTACGGCTCGCTGAACATGCAGGACATCGTCCGGGGTCAGGGCGACTACTTGCTGTGGGGATGGCTGCCCAAGTGGGGCCTCGTCACCCAGCCGCTGGCCTTTGTCCTGTTCCTCACCGCGGGCATCGCCGCCACCAAGCGCATCCCCTTCGACACGCCGGAAGGGGAGTCCGAGATCATCGGCTACTTCATCGAGTACAGCGGCATGAAGTTCGGCATGTTCGCCATGGCCGACTTCCTGGAGTCGGTGGTCATCGCCGGCATGACGACCGCCCTGTTCCTGGGGGGCTGGCAGGTTCCCTATGTGGCGGCCGACGGGTTTCGATTTCCCTGGGGGCCCACCGTGGCGCTCCCCCACCTGGTCGTCGTCCTCCTGCAGGTGGGGGCCTTCGTGCTGAAGGTCAGCGCGATGATCTTTCTCCTGATGCTCATCCGGTGGACGCTTCCTCGCTTCCGCTACGATCAGGCCATGCGGCTCGGCTGGCTGGGATTGTTCCCCTTGTCCATTCTCAACATCGCTGTCACCGGCCTGGTGCTCTTGGTGTGGCATGGTTGATGCGCCAGAACCGAAATGAACGATCGGTCGAGGCGAACGCAGCACGGCGCACCTCGAACAGGCGCTCCTGGGGTGGAGAGATGAGGGATCGGAGTCGAGATGAACAATCGGTCTAGCCGAACGCAGCACGGACTGCGGCAGCGGTTCTACCTGGTCGAGGTCCTCAGCGGGCTCGGCCTGACGGCCGGGCACTTCTTCCGGAACATGGGGCGCCACATCGCCCACGCCCTGGGCCGGCAGAACATCCGGGGCGCCGTCACCATCCAGTACCCCGAGGAGCGCCGGCCGTACTCACCGCGGCTCCGCAGCCTGCACCGCCTGGTTCGCCGCGAGGACGGCTCACCCCGCTGCGTGGCCTGCATGATGTGCGAAACGGTGTGCCCGGCGCGCTGCATCTACATCGTGGCCACCGAGCACCCCAACCCCGACATCGAGAAGGTCCCCGAGCGCTTCGACATCGACCTCGGCAAGTGCGTGTTCTGCGGCTACTGCGTGGAGGCCTGCCCGGAGGACGCGATCCGCATGGATACCGGCATTCTCGAATTCTCCGCCTACAGCCGGGCGGGCATGATCTACACGAAGGAGACGCTGCTGGCCCTGGAGCCCGCCGGCCCCGACGGCCGGCCCACGTCAGCGGTGCCCCTGCCGGCCGACCGGAAGCCGTGATGGCGCTGGCCGCGTTCCTGCTCATCGCCACCATCGCCGTGGCTGCCGCGCTGGGACTGGTGCTCAAGCGCAACCCGATCCACGGCGCGCTCTTCCTCGTCGTCAACCTGGGGAGCATCGCGGCGCTCTATCTCCTGATGGGCTACGAATTCCTGGCCTTCGCTCAGGTGATCATCTACGCGGGGGCCATCATGGTGCTCTTCGTGTTCGCCATCATGGTCCTGATCCCGGGCAAGGAGGAGACGGGGCCCGATCCCCGCCGGCCCTGGCGGCTGCTGGCCGGCCCCTTGGCCGCCGTGCTGCTGCTCGAGCTGGTCGTCGTCGTCGCCGCCCGCCGCGCCGCTCCGGCGGCGCCCCCGCCGCCGCCCGGCTTCCCGGCCGGCTTGAGCATCCTCTTCACCGACTTCCTGTTCCCGTTCGAGCTGACCTCGGTGCTGCTGCTGGCGGCCATGGTCGGCGTGCTGCTGCTGGCGAGGCGGCGGGCGTGATTCCCGAGGCATACTACCTGGCGTTGTCGGCGGTGCTGTTCACCATCGGGGTGGCCGGCGTCCTCATCCGGCGCAACCCGCTGGTGATCTTCATGTCGATCGAGCTGGCCGTGAACGCGGCCAACCTGGCCCTGGTGGCGTTCGGCCAGCGGTCGGGCGGCGCCGAGGGTCAGGCGTTGGTGCTGTTCGTCATGGCGGTGGCCGCGGCGGAGGTGTCGGTGGGGTTGGCCATCATCGTGGTCATCTTCCGCGCGCGCCAGCGGCTGAGCATCGACGACCTGAGCCTGTTGCGCTGGTAAGGTATTGCGAGCCGCAGGGCGTCGGCGGGCTGGGCCCGCCCGCCCGAGGCGAGCCTGAGTGAGTCGTGCGAGCCGCAGTGGGAGGACTCATGGCCCAGAAGAAGCAGACCCTGAACATCGACGCCGACCTGGCCCGGCGGCTGCTCAGCGAGATGATGCTGATCCGCCGCTTCGAGGAAAAGGCCGCCGAGGCCTACGCGCTGGGCAAGATCGGCGGCTTCCTGCACCTGTACATCGGCGAGGAGGCGGTGGCGGTGGGGGCGACCTCGGTGCTGCGGCCCGACGACTACGCCATCTCCGCCTACCGCGACCACGGCCACGCCCTGGCCAAGGGTTCCGACCCCCGCCGGGCCATGGCCGAGTTGTTCGGTCGCCGCGACGGGCTCTGCCGGGGCAAGGGCGGCTCCATGCACCTCTTCGACAAATCGGTCAACTTCCTGGGGGGCCACGCAATCGTCGGCGCCCACCTGCCATTGGCGGCCGGGGTGGGGTTCGCCATCAAGTACCAGGGCGGTGACCAGGTGTGCGTTTGCTACTTCGGCGACGGCGCCGTGCCCCAAGGCGAGTTCCACGAGGCCATGAACCTGTCCGCCCTGTGGAAGCTGCCGGTGGTCTGGCTCTGCGAGAACAACTGGTACGCCATGGGGACGTCGGTGGATCGGGCGCTGAGCCAGACGGAGATCTGGAAGTTCGGCCAGGTCTACGGCATCCCCAGCGAGGCGATCGACGGCATGGACGTGCTGGCCGTGCGCGAGGTCGTGGGGCGGGCGGTGGAGCGGGCCCGGACCCAGAAGACGCCCTCGCTGATCGAGGCGCGGACGTACCGGTTCCGCGGCCATTCCATGCGCGATCCGGCGGGGGCCGTCTACCGCACGAAGGAGGAGGTCGAGCGCGAAAAGCTTCGTGACCCCCTCGTGCTCTTCCGCCAGCACGTGCTGGAGGCCGGACTCCTCACCGAGGCCGACGTCCGGATCCTCGAGAAGGACGTCAACGATCGGGTCGACGACGCGGTCACCTTCGCCGACGCCTCGCCGGAGCCGCCGCTCGAATGGCTCATGACCGAAGTCTATAAGGAGGAGGCGTGATGGCGGTCATCACCTACCGGGAGGCCCTGAACCAGGCCCTTCGCGAGGAGATGCGCCGCGATCCCCACGTCTTCGTCATCGGCGAGGAGGTCGGGCTCTACGATGGGGCCTACAAGGTGACCCAGGGGCTGCTCAAGGAGTTCGGTCCCCAGCGCGTGGTCGACACCCCGATCGCGGAGTCGGGCTTCACCGGCGTCGGGATCGGCGCGGCTATGGTCGGGCTGCGCCCGGTGGTCGAGATGATGACCTTCAACTTCGCGATGCTGGCGCTGGACCAGATCGTGAACTCGGCGGCGAAGATGTACTACATGTCGGGCGGGCAGTACCACGTGCCCATCGTCATCCGCGGTCCCGGGGGCCCGGCTCACCAGCTCGCCGCCCAGCACTCCCAGTCGATGGAGGTGTACTTCTACCACGTGCCCGGCCTCAAGGTGGTGCGGCCCTCCACGCCCATGGACGCCAAGGGGTTGCTCAAGTCGGCGATCCGCGACGACAACCCCGTCATCTTCATCGAGTCGGAGACGCTCTACGCGGTGAAGGGCGAGGTGCCCGAGGATCCCGACTTCCTGATCCCGCTGGGCCAGGCGGCGGTGCGCCGCGAGGGCACGGATGTGACCGTCATCGCTTACATGGGCATGATGTACCGGGCGCTGGAGGTGGCTGACGAGCTGGCCCGCGAGGGCATCTCGGTCGAGATCGTCGATCCCCGCACGCTGCGTCCGATGGACGCCGGCACGATCATCGGCTCCGTGCGCAAGACCCATCGCGCCGTCGTCGTGGAGGCCGGCGCCGGCTTCGCTGGCATGGGCTCGGAGATCGCGGCGTTCATCACCGAGCAGGCCTTCGACGACCTGGACGCCCCGGTGGAGCGGGTGACCGGCGCGAGCGCGCCCATGCCCTATGCCCGCAACCTCGAGCGCGCCAAGACGCCGTCCAAGGAGAAGATCATGGCGGCGGTGCGGCGTGTCTGCTACACGAACGGGGGCTGAGCCATGGCGGTGACCAGGGTCGTGATGCCGAAGCTCTCCGAGGCCATGGAGACCGGGCGCCTCATCAAGTGGCTGAAGAAGGAAGGCGACCGCGTCCAGGGCGGCGACATCCTCGCCGAGATCGAGACCGACAAGGCCGACGTCGAGATGGAGGCGTTTGGGGCCGGGGTGCTCCGCAAGATCCTGGTGCCCGCCGGTGAGCGCGTCCCCGTAGGAGCGCTCATCGCTGTCGTCGCCGAGACCGACGAGGACATCTCGGGCGTGCTGAGCTCGGCTCCGGCGCCGACGGCCGCCCCGGCCATGGCGTCTGCCCAGCCGGCGGCCGCGGCCACCATGTCGGACCGCCCAGCTCCGGTGGCGCCTCAGCCCCGTAG
>JBOHPP010000157.1:0-6144 GCA_050731755.1 Candidatus Rokuibacteriota bacterium
GGGCGAGACGGCGCTGGCGCGGACCGAGCCGGCGGGTGGGCTGCCCGCCGAGCTGCGCCAGACCCTCGACGTGGTCGTCATCATGCTCCACGGGCCTTATGGCGAGGACGGCACCATCCAGGGCGTCCTGGAGCTGGCCGACCTGCCCTACGTCGGCGCCGGCGTGCTCGCCTCCGCCGTGGGCATGGACAAGGCGACCATGAAGACGATCTTCCAGGCCCACGGACTTCCGGTGGTGGAGCACCTCGTGATCTTCCGCCACGAGTGGCAGGCCGTTCCCCGGGCGGTCGCGCGGCGAGTCGCCGAGACGATCGGCTTTCCGTGCTTCGTCAAGCCGTCGAACCTTGGCTCGAGTGTCGGGATCAGCAAGGTGCGGGAGGCCGGGGCCCTGACCCCGGCGCTGGCCGAGGCGGCGCGCTACGACCGCAAAATCCTCGTCGAGCGCGCGGTGCGCGGGCGCGAGATCGAGGTGAGCGTGCTCGGCAACGACGAGCCCGTGGCCTCCTTACCCGGCGAGATCCGGTACCGGGGCGAATGGTACGACTACGCCACCAAGTACGCCGAAGGGCAGGCGGAGCTCGTCGTTCCGGCGCCGCTCTCGCCGGAGCTGACCCGGCGCGTCCAGGAGCTGGCCGTCGCCGCCTTCAAGGCCATCGATTGCGCCGGCATGGCCCGCGTGGACTTCTTCCTGGAGGGCGACCGGGTCATCGTGAACGAGATCAACACGATCCCGGGATTCACGACCACCAGCGCCTACGCCCGCATGTGGGAGGCCTCCGGCCTCGATTACGTGAGCCTGGTCGACCGCCTGCTTCGTCTCGCCCTCGAGCGCCACCGCGAGAAGACCCCGTGATCCTGATCGCCGGCGGTGGGACCGGCGGCCACACCAGCCCCGGCCTCGCCGTCGCCGACCTGCTCCGCCGGCGCGGGATCGACGGTGCCTGGGTGGGCAGCCGCACGGGCATAGAGGCGCGCCTCGCGCCCGAGCGTGGCATCGCCTACTTCGCCATCCCCACCGGTAAGCTGCGCCGCTACTGGTCCTGGCAGAACGTCGCTGACGTCGTGGTGAACGTGCCGCTGGGGATCGGCGCGGCCTGGCGGTTGCTCCGGCGCCTTCGGCCCCGCGTGGTCTTCTCGACCGGCGGCTTCGTGGGTCTGCCCGTCGTGCTCGCCGCCGGGCTAGAGCGCGTGCCCATCGTCATCCACGAGCAGACGGCCGTGCCGGGGCTGGCCAACCGTATCGCCGCTCGGCTGGCCCGGCGGGTCGCCGTGACCTTCCCCGACACGGCCGGGATCTTCCCGCCCGCCAAGGTCGTGCTCACGGGCAACCCGGTGCGACCCGAGCTCCGAGGAGGATCGCGGGCTGAGGGCATCACGAGGTTCGGGCTCGACCCGGCCCTGCCGCTGATCTACGTCACCGGCGGCGCTCAGGGCGCGCAGCGCATCAATCGAACCGTCGGCGAGATCCTGCAGGGCCTCCTCGAGCACGCCCAGGTGATCCATCAGTGCGGCGACAATCCGGTGACGGGCGATCGCCAGTGGCTGGAGGAACGCCGCGCGGCTCTGCCCGCTCTTCTGGCCCGGCGTTACACGGTCGTGCCGTACGTCGGCTCGGAGCTGGCCGGCGTGTACGCGGCGGCCACTCTGGTGGTGAGCCGGGCGGGAGCCGGCACCGTCAACGAGTGCTGCCAACTCGGAGTGCCGGCCCTCTACATCCCTCTGCCCGGAACCAGCGGCGACGAGCAGACCGCCAATGCGCGCCACGTCGAGCGCGCCGGCGGATGCGCCGTGCTGGCCCAGTCCGCGCTGACGCCCGAGCGCCTGCTCGAGCGCGTGCGGGGCCTGCTGGCCGATCCGGCCGCTCTCAAGGACATGGGCGAGCGCGCCCGCGCCGTGGCGGTTCCCGACGCCGCCGAGCGTCTCGTGGACCTCCTCCTGCAGGTCGCCGGGTGACGCGCCCGGGGCCGGGAAGCGTTGCTCGACCACGCGCTCGCCGGCGCAGGTACCCGCCGCGTGGTCTCCACCTTCCCGTCGCCGCGCCGTCCTGCTCGGCGGGAACGGGTCTCGCAACGCTCCCCGGCCCCGGGCACGTCACCCTACGGCTGCGGGAGGCCGGCCGTGGAGGTCGAAGGCCAGCGGGCAGCCCTCGCACCGCGGGATCGCGCGACAGTGCGTCTTGCCCACAGCGACGAGCAGCGCGTGGAGCTCGTTGAAGAGCGCCGGGTCGGACGGCAGGTGAGCCTCGACGAACGCCCGGGCCTCCCCGTAACCGGCGCGGGCGGAAAGCAGACGGTGCCGGGCCAGCACCCGCCGGGCATAGGCGTCGGCGACGAACACCGGCCGGCCGGCGGCGTAGAGCAGGATCGCGTCGACGGTCTCTGGCCCGAGGCCCGGCACCGCCAGCAGCTCGTGGCGCAGGGGGCCCAGCGGCGCCCGGCGGACGGCCGGCCATCGGCCTCCGAAGCGGTGGAGGAACCAGCGGGTGAAGCTCTGCAGCCGCCGGGCCTTGAGCCGGTAGGTGCCCGAGGCGCGAATGATCGCCGCAAGAATCGCTTCGTCCAGCGCCGCCACCCGCTCGGGCCGGAGCAGCCCGCGGTTGCCCAGCGCCGCCACGGCGCGGGCCGCGTTCGTCCACGCGGTGTGCTGCGTGAGCACCGCCCCCACGGCGATCTCGTAGGGCGTCCGGCCCGGCCACCAGCGCTGACTCCCGAAACGCTGAAGAAGCGCGGCGTACAGGCGCAGGAGCCGGGCCTTCACGGGATCGCGCGGCGGCCCGGGAAGGCGGGAGGCTGAGGTCATGCTCGGCCTGGTCCTTCTGCTGCAGGCTCTGACCGTCGCCGTGAGCGGCCCTCCCACGTCACCGGCGTACCTGCCCTTGCGCGTCGCCGTCGCGGAGGGCTACTTCCAGCGGGAGGGGCTGACCGTCACCCTCAAGACCACGCGCGCGGAGGTGGGCGCGGCGGAGGCGCTCGCTCAGGGCGAGGCGGACCTGGCGGCCACATCGCTCGAAGCCATGCTGCGCTTCGGTCCCCGCCCACGCAACCAGGCCGCCCGGCTGGTGCTCGCGCTCACTGCGGCGCCGCCGGTGGCACTCGTAGTCCCCACGGCCTTCGCCGGCACCGTGCGTTCGATCGAGGACCTCGCCGGCCGCCGGGTGGGTGTCACCGTGCCCGGAGCCCCGGAGCAGGCATGGTTCAGCCGGCTCCTGGCCCGCGCCGGCGTGCGCGTCGCCCAGGTCGAGTTGGTGAGCCTGGGCAGCCGGGGGCTCGTGAGCGCCATCGAGAACGGAGATGTCCAGGCCGGACTCCTCGAGGAACCGCACGTCAGCCGGCTGGTGAGGGAAGGACGCGCCGCCGTCCTCGCCGACGCGCGGGTGCCGGAGGCCGTGAAGGAGGCCCTCGGCGTCGTCACGGTGAACGCGGCGGTGTTTGCCCGTGCCGACCGCCAGCCCCGCGACCGCAACCTGGTCGCCTTCGCCCGCGCGGTGCTGGCCGCCGTCGACGTCATCGCCCGGAGCAGCCCCGACGCCATCGCCGCCCGCCTTCCTCGCACGGTGGTCGGTCTCGGTGACGAGTTCGCGCGGCGCATCGAAGCCACCCGGGGGATGTACTTGCCGGACGGCTGGGTCGAGGCCGAGCAGCTTAGCGAGAGCATTGCACTCATCCGCGCCCACCAGCCGCTGCCCGTCACGCTCCGCGTTCCACGGGCTGACGACATGCTTCACACGGCGCCCCTCAGGCGCGCGATCCAGAGCCGGAACTAAGCGGAACGGAGAATCCGGTCAGCAGGCCGGCGACCGCCGCGAGCGGCAGCCCGACGACGTTGCTGTAGGACCCCACCCACCCCCCCACCAGCGCGCCGCCCATCCCCTGGATGGCGTAGCCTCCGGCCTTGTCGAACGGTTCGCCGCTGGCGACGTAGGCGTCGATGGTGCTGTCCGGATAGGCGCGCATCAGAACCCGGCTCACGACCGCCATGGTTTCAGCCCGGCCGGTGGCGGCGTCCACGACGGCCACCCCGGTGATCACCTCGTGGGCGCGCCCGCGGAGCCGGCGCAGCATGGCCTGAGCCTCCTCGGCGTCGGACGGCTTGCCGAGAGCCTGGCCGTCGAGGACGACGACCGTGTCTGCGCCCAGCACGATTCCCGAGCCCAGTCGGTCGGCGACGGCGCGAGCCTTCCTCAGCGCCAGGCCGGCGATGGCCTCCGGGCCCACCGCCTTGTCCAGGGTCTCGTCCACCTCGCTCGGAATCACCTGGAAGTCGGAGAGCAGTTGGCCGAGCAACTCGCGCCGCCGGGGCGACGCCGAGGCCAACACCACCACGGGGGCTCAGACGCGCCGGAGCGTGAGGACCGAGAGGGCGACGCCCAGAACCCCGACGACGTTGACCTTGAAGGCGAAGCCGACGGTGAGCGAGACCACCCGCAGATCGAGCGTGGCGGGCGGCGTCAGACCGATGATGGGTCCCCGGATCAGAAAGTCCTGCACCCGGCCGGCCGGCAGCAGGTGGCCGAGGAACTCGCCGAGGAGGGAGCCGACCACTAGGCCGGCCACGACCACCAGGACGATGAGGCCGATGCCTCGCTGGGTCGCCACGCTCCTGGTCAGGCCACGATCAGGGGATGCGCGTCGGTGCCGACTCGGGTCTCCGCGGCGATCGCCTGGCGGATGTGTTTGGGCAGAGCGAACGAGTGCTGGTGGGTGACGCCGTCCCAGTAAGCGAGCTCGCCCTTCACGCGATCGCTGATCAGCCGGTCGACGGTGGCAGCGTCCTGTCGCCGGGGATCGATCTTCTTCCCGGCCAGGATGAACCCCCACGAGGTGCCGAAGCAGGAGATGGCGGCCTGATAGCCGGCAACGACCGGGAAGACCTCGCGCAGGGTGCGGTGGACGGCGGTGAAGAATCCCAGCTCGCCGATCTTCGTCATGCCGGCCTGCATGGTGAACGTCCCGGCCGGGGTGAGCCGATCGTGGACGATCCGGTAGAACTCCTTGCTGTACAGCAGGCAGGCCGGCCCCTCCTCGAGGGGCTCGACCAGGTCGCTGATGATCAGGTCGAAGCGGTCCGCCGTCCGCTCCAGGTAGCCCCGGGCGTCCTCGTGCCGGACTTCCGTGCGTGGGTCGTCGAAGGCCCCCTGGTGCATCTCGGGAAGATGTCGCTTGCAGATCTCCACGACCTCGTCGTCGATGTCGACCATGACCGCCCGGGTGATCGAGGGATAGCGCAGGATCTCCCGAAGGGTGGCGCCCTCCCCGCCGCCGATGACCAGGGCGCTCCGTGGAGCGCCTTCGACGGCCAGCAGCCCCGGGTGGACCAGGGCCTCGTGGTAGACGAACTCGTCAGCCTGGCTGGACTGGATACGGCCGTCCAGGACCAGGGTCTTGCCGTAGGAGGCCGTCTGCATGATCTCCACGAGCTGGAATTTCGTCTGGGTCTGCACGATCGTCCGCACGATGGCATGCATGTGGCCCTCGACGGGCGTCGTCGTCTCGAAGAACCATTTGTAGGACTGCGGGCTGATCACCGCAGCGCGACCGCGCTCTTGTTGGCGACCGGAACGGCAGCGTTGAGGAACATCCCCCGCTGCATCTCGACCACCGAGGTGCGCTCGGCGCCGAACTGCTCGATCAGGTAGCTGGCCGCGATCTCCGGCTGCAGGACATCGCCGCAGGAGAAGATGTCGACGGCGGCGTACCGATACTCCGGCCACGTGTGGATGGACAGGTGGGACTCGGCGATGACGACCACGCCGCTGATGCCGAAGGGGTTGAACTCATGGAAGACGACATCGACGATCGTCGCCTGCGCCCGCTTCGCCGCCTCGATGAGTGCGCCCTTGACGGCCTCGAGGTTGTTGATGGCGTCCGAGTCGCAATCGAACAACTCGAGCAGCATGTGTCGTCCCAGCGCGTTCAATCCTGGGGCCCTCCTTTCTCCTTCTCGTCCATCTACCGCACGTCTCCTGCGACGCGCTCGCGAGCCGTCGCTGTTACTGGTCGAAATCGTTCACGGATTCCAAATTCTGATTCACTGTAGGGTCGGGTGTAGGGGATTGCAAGAAAAAAACGCTCTCGGAACCGCTCGGCGGGCGTCGGCGACGCGAGCGTCGGCGGCGACGTCGGACCGCGCCGCGGAGACGCGCGC
>JBOHPP010000158.1:0-13628 GCA_050731755.1 Candidatus Rokuibacteriota bacterium
GAGGTAATGAGGGTACGAGCCTTCTCTCGCGCCTCCTCGGAGTGGCCGGCGTCGAGGAGAACATCCTTCGTCACTTCGTCAATGATCTGCTCGAACTTCCGCTTGAGGTCCTCGAGCAGCGTTCGGAGGGTGGGGCGCGTTGCCAGAGGGTGAACCGCCTGCTTCAGCAGCGTGTCGGCCGCCGCCGTGAGCTGCGCCAGCGTAGGCTCAACGCCCTCGGGCAGCGCGAAGGCCTTGCGCGCCTCGGCGGCCTGGGTGTCGGGATCCAGGGCCTCCACGATGGCGTGGTTGATGGCGGCTAGGCTGACGCCGCCGGACTTCTCGCGGATGATCTGGCGGTCCTCCGGATTGCACTGCCGGTCGAGCCTCGCGAGCCGGCTGGCCAACGAGGAGAGCATGTCCGGATCGGTGCCGCCAGCGGCCACATGCTCGAGCAGCGCCTTGAACGAGACGTGGCGCTTGCGCTCGAGAGGATAGGTGTCGGAGAGACCTGTCTCGGCTAGGCCCACACAGTCGACGATCACGAAGTGGGTCTTGGCCTGCGCGTCCGGCGTGACGGCCTTGAGCTCGTCGGTCTCGATGACACGGACACCACGCCCTTTCATCTGCTCGAACAGCACGCGGCTCTGCACGGCGCGCATGAAGACGACGATCTCGACGGGCCGGATGTCGGTACCCGTTGCGATCATGTCCACGGTGACCGCGATCCGTGGGTGATAGGAGATCCGGAACTCCTGGATCAGGTCGGCCGCCTTCTTTCCGGTGGTCCGGTACGTGATCTTCTGGCAGAAATCGTTGCCCCGCCCGAACTCCTCCCGTACGACGTCGACGATGTCCTCGGCGTGGCTGTCGTCCTTGGCAAAGATCAGCGTCTTCGGCACCTCGGTCCGGCCTGGAAAGATCTCGGTGAAGAGCTTCTCCTTGAACGTCCGCACGATAAGACGGATCTGGTCGCGGGCAACGACGTTACGGTCGAGGTCAGCTGGCGCGTAGCTCACGTCCTCGTCAGGCGCCTCCCACCGCACCCTCCGGGTCCGGCGGTCCCGGATGCCCAGCACCGGCTGGTCGCTCGCCTCGATGGTGGCGCCATGCTCGGTAATCCTCGTGCGGATGCCGTAGACCTGAAAGTCCACGTTCACGCCGTCGGCCACGGCCTGCTCGTGCGTGTACTCCATGACTAGGTTCTGGTGGAAGAAGCCGAAGGTGTGGGCGGCCGGCGTCGCCGTCAGGCCGATCAGGTAGGCGTCGAAGTACTCCAGCACCTGGCGCCAGAGTGAGTAGATCGACCGGTGACACTCGTCGATGAAGACGAAATCGAAGTACTCGGGCGGCAGGGCGGGGTCGTAAACGACCGGCACCGGCTCCCTGGGCAACTGCCCCGTAGGCCCAAACTGCGAACTCTCCTCGGCGTCTGGCGGAAGTTCCGGTTCGCCCTTCAGGATCGAGTAGAGGCGCTGAATGGTGCAGATGACGACCTTGGCCGAGGCGGCGATGGTATTCGTCGTGAGACGCTGGACTTTGTAGAGCTCGCTGAATTTGCGCGGATCATCAGGCGAGCGATAGGCAGCGAACTCGTCCTCGGCCTGCTTGCCGAGATTGCCGCGGTCCACCAGGAAAAGAACGCGTCGAGCTCCGGCCAGCTTGATGAGACGGTACGTGGATGAGACTGCGAGCAGCGTCTTGCCCGATCCCGTCGCCATCTGGATGAGCGCACGGGGCCGGTCGTCCTGAAGTGACTGCTCGAGGTTCGCGAGCGCCCTCCGCTGGTTCGGCCAGAGCCCGACCATCTCGGGTGGCGGCATGTGGCGGATGCGGCTCCGCAGGGACGACGGTCTGTCGGCATATGGCACCCCCGTCGGCGCGGGCTCGGCCGCCTTCAGATCGGAAGCCCAGGAGCCGGCCCACGCAGGCAAGGACTCCGCGGCCAGCCACTCGGCGATCGTCTCCGGCCGGTGGACGTGGTAGATCTCCCGGCTGCGAGGGTTCGGGTCGAGCAGGTTCGTGAACTGCGTGATCTCGCCGGTGCTGAGATAGAGGAACGGGAGAGGCCGAACCGGGGCCTTTAGCTCCTGCGGCAGCCCGTCCGCGTAACGCTCTGCCTGGGGCTCGACGCCGATAAGGGTGTGACCGACCGGTTTCGCCTCCACCACGCCCACCGCCCGGCCTCCAACGAAGAGCATGTAGTCGGCATAGCCGCAACCGGTGGCTAGCTTGAATTCCCGAACAGCGACGCCCAGCCCGGCGGTCACATTCATGGCCTCGCGGTCCTGGACCACCCACCCGGCCGCGGCAAGCGCCAGGTCGATCCTCTTCCGGGCCACCTGCTCGGGAGCGGATGCCGAGCCCGACGGGGTCACTGGATTTCTGCTCCGACGCAGCCTGAAGCCGTCGGCATAGAAGGAAGGTAGGGCTTGCCGCTCCGCCAGGTCAAGAAACGGACGTTCCTACGGTCTTAGGCCCCGAAGAACTCCACGAAGCGCGTCTTGATCTCCTCGTTCCGCTTCTCCAGCTCCTCGGGATCCGCGGTGAGGAGCTTGAGGTCGGTGAGCTTTGGCTTGTCGGCGGGGTACGTCACCTCGGGGTGGCCGGTGTAGAGCCCCTCGGTATCGGCCATCACCTGCTGGATCTCGCGGCTGAAGGTGAAGTCGGTGAAGAGCCGCGCCGCGTTCGGATGCGGGGCGAAGCTCGTGATCGCGCTGGGAGAAACGACGAGCGGCACACCCTCTTTCGGGTAGACGATCTCGATCGGGTTCCCCTTCTTCTTCGCCTGGTAGAAGGTGTAGTCGCCGCCGTTCACCGCCACCGGCCGCTCGCCCGAGGCCACCACGCCGGCCGGATCGACGGCCGATTGGACCAGCATCAGCTTGTTCTGGGCCAGCTGCTTGAAGTAGTCCCAGCTGTGCAGATGGACGAGGGCCAGCACGTGGGTGGCGATGACGCCGCTGTAGCCGGGATGCGCCGTCACCATCTTGCCCTTCCACTTGGGATCGAGGAGGTCCTTCCAGCTCCGTGGCGCCTCGGCGGCCGGGACGATCTTCGTGTTGTAGGCGATGACGTTCACGGTGGCCCGCAGACCATAGTAGAAGCCGTCCCGGTCCTTGAAGCCGTCGGAGAACCGCTCCACGCCGGGCGGCGTGTGCTTGGCCAGCAGCTTCTTGTCCTTGAGCAGAACGTAGTGGCCGGCGTCGGAGGTGTGGACGACGTCGGCGTTCTTGATGTTGGCCTGGAGTTCTTGCATCACCCGCTGCAGGATGCGCTGCGAGCCTGTGCGGTGCACTTCGACCTTGATGCCCGGGTAGGCCGCCTCGAACAGCTTCGCCACCTTCTCGGCGCTGGGCAGGGCCAGCGAGGTGTACCAGACGACCTTGCCCTCCTTCTTGGCCGCCTCCACGCGGGCGTCCTGGGCGGAAGCGGGGCCGGCCAGCGCCACGCCGGCGAAGCAGACGAGGAGCCCGGCGGCGATCGGGCGCAGCACGACGGAACGCTTCATCATGGTCGTTCCCCTACGCGGTGAGAGAGGTCAGGAGGTCGTTCAGCGACTGCCCGGCGGCGAGCCCGCTCACGCTCTGGAGGACGCGCTCGACCCGGTCAGCGGGCAGGACGAGGGCGGCGTTGCCGCGGAACTTGGCTTCCAGCTCCGCACGCGTGAGCGGCGCGTCCGGCCCGCCTCGGGGACGGTCCTGCCGCTCGCGGACAGCGCGGCCGTCGGTCAGCGCGATCTCCACGTCGCCGATGAACTGGCGGGGATAGTCGATGGTCGGGTCCAGCGCATACGTGACCCGCTCGGCCACGCGGAGCACCGCTTTGTCCCGCGCCGCCTCGTCGGTGAACTCGGCCAGCCCCGCCCGACCCTTGACCAGGATGACGGCCACCAGGTAGGGCAGGCTGAACTTCGCCGCGTAGCCGTTCGGTGGCGCGTGCTTGGCTGCCAGCGGCTCCCAGAGCCGGGGCACGGACCCGGCGGCGGTGCGGCATCGCACGGCGGCGATGTCCTCGGGCCGGATGCGATGCCCCTCGCGCAACCGCAGCGCGCAGTCCATGTACGGCTGGGCGATGGAGCCGCACGGGTATGGCTTGAGGGTGAGCTGCTCGAGCTCCCATGCCCGGCCGAGAGTCTCCAGCAGCCGCTCGAGCCGGACGGCGTCGTGCCCGCCGGCGAAGGCCGCGTAGAGACCGTGCGGCCCCTCGAAGACCGTCTCGGGCCCGGTGAAGCCGGCCCGGGCCAGGAGCGCAGCGACGACACCCGCGTGAGCGGCCCAGCCGGCGTGGAGCCGTTTCGTCCACGAGCCGTCGGCCAGGTACTCGATGATGCCCCCGGCCTGGCTGCCGCAGATCCCGAACGCATGCACGAGCTGGTCTTCCGACAGCCGGTGCAGCTTGCCGGCGGCCGCGGCGGCGGCGAAGCTGCCGGCCACCGCCGTCGGGTGAAAATGGCGGGCGTGGAGCGCGCCGGGGACGGCCAGACCCACGCGGCACATGATTTCGACGCCGGCGATCAGCGCCTCCAGCACGGCCCGGCCGCCGGCGCCGGCGGCTTCGCCCGCGGCCAGCGCCGTGGTGACGGCGAGGGCACCGGTGTGGACGATGGCGTCCTCGCGCGTGTCGTCGAAGTCGAGCCCGTGGGCGAGCGTGGCGTTGGCCAGGACCGCGTTGGCCGTCGCGACCTTCGTCGGACTGCCGATCAGCGTGCTCTCCGGCGGTCCGCCCAGGCGCTCACTGACGGCGAGGACGGCGCGCCCAAAATCCTCCCGCGTCGCGGCCACGCAGTTGCCCAGAGTGTCGAGCGCCAGCAGCGTGGCCTTCGTCGCGACCGGCGCGGGGATGTCGTCCAGAGTCAGGCCGACGACGAAGCGCGCCAGCCGCCTGGCGGTAGTGGGGTGCGCCACGGTGAGCCTCTTCTACTGGCGGTGGCGCAGGATGTCAATGAGATGGAGGGGGCACTCGGCGCGCCCCCTCCAAACCTCCCCGTTCGCGCGGGGTGTGACTACCGTGCGGACAATCTACCGAAGCTCGCTGACGAGCTCCCCGGTCTCGAGCGGCATCAGGACGATCTCGATGCGGCGGTTCTCCGCCCGGCCTTCCAGCGTCTCGTTGCTGGCCACGGGCCGGTGGGGACCATAGCCGACGGCGGACAGGTACTTGCCGTCGACGCCGGCCTTCTCCAGGAAGCGCAGGACCGTCGTCGCCCGCTGGGTCGAGAGCTCCCAGTTGGTCGGGAACTGGCGGCGGAGCGCCGAGCCGATCGGCATCGAGTCGGTATACCCCTCGATCCGGATCTGCTTGTCGCTGAGGGTCTTGAGAATGTTGGCCACCCTGTTCAGGACGTCGTGGCCTTCCGGCTTGACCTCGGCCTTGCCGGAGTCGAACAGGATCTTCTCCACCAGCTGCACCGAGAGCTTGTCACGGAATTGCTTGACCTTGATTTCGCCCTTGGCGATCTCGCCCTTGAGGTCCTTGACGAGGTCGTCGTAGGTGCCGCGGAGCCGGTTGATCTCGGTGTCCTTCTGCGCGCCCATCTCGGCGGCCCGCTTCTCCGTCTCGGCCGAGCGCTTTTCCGTCTCGGCGAGCCGGTCGACGAGTGCGGCCAGCTCGCGCCTTTGAGCGTCGACCTGCTGGGTCACGGTGGACAACTCGGCCTCGCGTTGAGTCATCTCGTCACGGAGACCGGTCAAGCTCCGCTCCAGGGACGACCTCAGCCGCTCCAGCTCCAGCCTCTGGGAGCGGAGGTTGCTGATCTCCTTATCCAGGGCCGTCCGCTCGGCGGCCGTCCTGGTTTCGAGGGACTGATATTTCGACTGCGAGACACATCCCGAGAGCACCCCGGCAGCGAGACACACGGCCCACAGCCCCTTCCGCATGATCGGCACCTCCTCCTAATGTTGTTGGTAATCGGCCCGGGTCTCGTCGCGGTACTCCTGCGCCGCAGACCCGGCGGGCAGGCAAGCAGCAACCATGCCAGAGCTAGTGTCGCGCAACCGCGCCTGTAGACGAAAGTTTTAGAAGCCGGCCCTCTCGCCGGTGTGTCGAGCAGAGATCAGCGTGTCACCGAGACATTCGATGGGGTCGGGGCTCGGGGCTAGGAGACTCGATGGCGAAGTGGGCGTCGGTCGTCCGGCCGGTGCGGCCATTGATCGGCAGGATGTCCTGAGGACAGGCCGAGAACGCGATCACCAGGTCCATCTCCGCGCGAAACAGCGCGTAGCTGCCCGGCGGGGACACCGGCTCTCCCCAGGCCAGGTGCCCGTCGGCCGTCCACGGGATGTTCATGAACACGTTCAGCGACGGCGGGGTGGCCGGGATCGCGATCCCCAGCTCACCGAGAGCGGCGTGGAGGTTGTCCCGGCAGTTGTCGTGATACCCCTGGGCACCGAGCAAACCGTAGCGCTCGACGTCGCACGGCGCCATGAGCGTGTCGTGGGCGCAGCGCGAGGTGTCCTCGACCAGGGTGAGAATCGGGCGCCGCCGGTTCGTCACGAATGAGTCGCCGACGACCGCTGCCAGCTTCATGAACCAGGCGCGACTCGCCTCCATCGCCATCCATTCGGTGACGTCCACCGCGTTGAACGCCCAGGTGTCCACCACCTGCGTGCCATGGGTGTTCACGATCCGGATCCGCTGGCCGGCGTGTACGCGGGCCGCCTTGCCCCGCCTCGCCGGAATCGCGACCAGCTCACCACCCACCGGTCGAGGCCCCCTCTGACTTCATTCCGTGGCCGCCTCGATAATCGGATGGCCGCGGGGGCGCCCAACCGGCGAGCAGCTCGCGGGCTGGGTCCCAGATCTCCACGCCGAGTGGCCGGCACGTGGCGAGGGCATCGCCGGCTCCGGGCCCCCACACCGGCACCGAGAGGTCGCCGTGAGGGCACACCGAAATCGCGCAGAGCACGTCGATCTCGGCGAAGAACTCGAGGAAGTCGCCGGCCCGGGCTGGGCTCGGCTTGACGAAGTAGCGGCCGTCGGCGGTGAGGCCAGTGACCTGGAACACGTTGAGGACGTCGTGCACGTCGAGCTCGGTGAGGTGGTACGGGGCCACCGCGCGCACGAGATTGGAGTGGCAGCAGAGATCGAACTCTTCCCCGTTGAGCAGCTTGTGCACGTAGGGGTCGCAACGGGTGCCCAGGAGGTCGTGGCAGCCCGCGCCGTCCCCGTCGCGCCCGTACTGGATGGTGTCGGCGGTGATCGTCAGCAGCGGCCGCAGGTAGGGCAGGCACGACCACAGCCGGTCGAACGCCGTCAGGTGCGCTTGGTGGAGCTGGCGCGTGCGCGAGGCCCAGAAGCGCTCCCGGGGATTCGCCAGACTCCACACGTTGAGGTCCGCCACCTGCGGCCCCTCGACCGCCACGATCCGGAAGAGCTGGCCGGCCCGCACCGGCCAGGCCCAGCCCGAGCGACGGGGGACGACGCACCGCTCCACGAGCTTCCGCTTATCGAAGTCTCGGGCCAGGCGTCCGTAGAAGGCGCGATCGACCTCCAGCGGCGAGCCTGGCTTCGCCTCGTAGATCACGCGCGGTCGTGCCATTTCTGAGCCTCGTGGCGCTGTTGACAACGACGGAGCAGCCATAGTCTCATACCGCCCACGTCCGACCCGGACCGCATCATAGCGCCGATGAGGGAGGGCCAGCCATGAGAGTCTCGCGGATCACGACCGTCGTCGTTCTCCTGCTCGCTGTCGTCGCCCTCACCACCGGCGCCGAGGCTCAGCAGTGCCCGAAGGGGAAGCTGCGCCTCTACACGTCCTGGCCGATGCAGGGGGCGATGATCCCCGAGGGCACCGGCATGAAGAACGGCGTCGACCTCGCGGTGTCCGAGGTCGGCGGGACGGTGGCGGGGTACTGCCTCGAAATCGTGAACCTGGACGACGCCTCGCCCCAGACCGGCAAGTGGGACGGCGCCGTGGAGGCCGAGAACGCCAACAAGGCGGTGGCTGACCCGCAGGCCATCGTCTACATCGGCACCTACAACTCGGGCGCGGCCAAGGTCTCCATCCCCATCACCAACCGCGCCCACATGGCCCAGATCACCCCGGCCAACACCTACCCCGGGTTGACCAAGAAGCGCGGGGCGGCCCCCGGCGAGCCGGGAATCTACCGCCCGACCGGAGTGGTGAACTACTTCCGCCCGGTGCCGGCCGACGACATCCAGGGCGCGGTCGCCGCCAAGTGGGCCAAGCGCCTGGGCGCGAAGAAGGTGTACATCCTCAACGACCAGGAGCTCTACGGCAAGGGCATCGCCGACGTCTTCGAGAACACCGCCAAGCAGATCGGCCTGCCCGTCGTCGCCAACGAGGGCATCGACTGGAAGCAGCCCGACCAGAAGCCGGTGCTGACCAAGATCCGTGCCTCGGGCGCGGACCTCATCTACCTGGGCGGCGTCATCGAGACGGGTGCTCAGGTCGTCATCAGACAAATGAAGGAGGTGGGCCTGGTGACGCCGCGCGTGCGCTTCCTGGGGCCGGACGGGCTCCTGGAGGAGGAGCTGCTGAAGGGCGCCACCTGTGACGCCGCGCTGGCCACCGAGATGCGGATCACCTTCGCCGGTCTGCCCTTCGAGAAGATGCGGGGCGTCGGCGCCAAGACTTACGAGACCTACAAGGCGAAGTTCAACAAGGAGCCGACCGCCTATGCGCTCTACGCGGCCGAGGCGGGGCGCGTCGTCATTGATAGCATCCGCCGGGCCGCCCCCACCCTGGACCAGACCAAGGACATCAAGGACAAGCGCGAAGCCGTGCGCAAGGCGATGGCGGCCACCAAGAACTTCGAGGGCATCAACGGCAAGTGGAGCTTCGACGAGAACGGCGACGTCGACTACGACACGATGTCCGGGTTCAAGGTGGTGAAGGCGGACACGCCCATCGGCTGCAAGTTCCAGTTCGAGACCATCCTCGAGTAACCCCGACCGGGGAGGGCCGGGCCCCGGCCCTCCCCACTGCCCCCGGCGCCATGGAGTGGTGGGAAGTCCTCGTTCAGCAGACGATCAACGGCCTCACCCGCGGCGCCGTCTTCGCGCTGATCGCCCTCGGCTACACCATGGTGTACGGCATCATCGAGCTGATCAATTTCGCCCACGGCGACGTGTTCATGCTGGGACTCTTCATCTCGCTGTTCTGGTTCACGCTGCTCGGCGTGACCAAGACGCTGACCGCCTGGCAGCTGGTGACCCTGCTGCCGCTGGTCTTCGCCCTCACCATGCTCAGCACCGCGGCCCTCAACGTGGCCATCGACCGCGCCGCCTACCGGCCGCTCAGGCGCGCGCCCCGCTTGGCCCCGCTGATCACGGCCATCGGCGTGTCGTTCATGCTCGAGAACATCGCGCTGCTCTGGCAGGGCCCGGCCCCTATCGCCTACCCCGACGTCTTCCCCTCGGTGGACATCCTGCGCGAGTGGTTCGGCGTGGACTCCGCCATCTTCCTCACCACCAAGGACCTGCTCGTGGTGGGGGCCACCCTTCCGCTCATGCTGGCCCTCCATTACTTCGTCACGCGCACGACGTGGGGCAAGGCCATGCGGGCCACCGCGCAGGACCGCGAGACCGCCGCCGCCATGGGGATCAACGTGGAGCGGACGATCCTGCTCACCTTCTTCCTGGGTGGCGCGCTGGCCGGCGCGGCCGGGCTGATCCAGGGCATGTACTACAACATCGGCCAGTGGTGGATGGGCTACCAGGCCGGGCTGCGGGCCTTCACCGCGGCCGTCATCGGCGGCATCGGCAACATGCCCGGCGCCGCGCTCGGCGGCCTGGCCATCGGGTTCCTGTCGGCGTGGAGCGACCAGTACATCTCGGCGCGCTGGACGAACGCCATCGTGTTCTCGATCCTCATCCTGGTCCTCGTCTTCCGGCCCCACGGTCTGCTCGGCGAGCGGACGCCGGAGAAGGTATGAGACGCGCGTCGGGGTGGACGGCGCTGGCCGCCGCCCTCGTCCTCTATCCCTTCGTCGATCGGGCGCTCGGGCTCCACACCATCCACGCCGTCTCGGACGGCATGGTCTACGTGCTGCTCGCGCTCGGGCTCAACATCGTCGTCGGCTACGCCGGCCTGCTCGACCTCGGCTACGCGGCGTTCTTCGCCATCGGCGCCTACGCCATGGCCCTGCTGAACTCGCCGCTGCTCGGCTCGCCGCTCTACGGGCATGCCTGGAGCTTCTGGCTCTGCATCTGGGCGGCGGCCGCGGTGTCGGCGCTGCTGGGCGTGGTGATCGGGGCGCCGACGCTGCGCGTGCGCGGCGACTACCTGGCCATCATCACCCTGGGGTTCGGCGAGATCATCCCGGTGGCCATCCGCAACCTCGGCGACATCACCGTCGAGATCGGCGGGTGGCGCCCCATCGAACGGCTGAACCTGACCGGGGGCGAGAACGGCGTCAACCCCGTGGGCCGCCCCTACCTGCCCGGCGTGCCCTTCGAGACCGATCCCGTGCCCTGGTACTTCCTCATCCTCGTCATCGGGGCGCTGTCGGTGTGGGCCATGAGCCGGCTGCAGGACTCGCGCCTGGGCCGGGCCTGGATGGCCATCCGGGAGGACGAGACGGCCGCCGACTGCACGGGCGTCAACCCCATCTCCACCAAGCTGCTGGCCTTCGCGCTTGGCGCCTGGTTCTCGGGCTTCGCCGGATCCGTCTACGCGGCCAAGCTGCAGGCCATCACGCCGGGGGCCTTCGAGTTCCAGGTTTCGATCATGCTCCTCTGCATGGTCGTCCTCGGCGGCACCGGCAGCCTCAAGGGCGTGATCCTGGGCGGGATGCTGATCACCATCTTCGACCGGGTCCTCCTCTCTCAGACCACGTTCTTCGTGCGCTGGGTCGGGCGGACCGTCGGCATCCCCGCGCTCACGACGGCCGACCTCACGCTGTGGCGCTGGTTCTTCTTCGGTCTCGGCCTCGTCCTGGTGATGTTGGTGCGACCGCAGGGGCTGGCCGGACGCCGGGTGCGGCCCATCGCGGTGGTCGACGACGTCGACCAGCCGACCGTCCAGGAGGCCGCGCCGGCGCCCCGCGCCGAAGCCATCCCGCCCTGGCTGCGCGAGCGCGTCCAGCGCGGCGGCGGGCCGGAATCGGCGCCGATTCTCGAGGTGCGGGGGCTGACCAAACGGTTCGGCGGCGTGATCGCCCTCAACGGGGTCGACCTCAGCATCCCGCGCGGCGCCATCGTCGGGCTCATCGGCCCCAACGGCGCCGGCAAGACGACGTTCTTCAACGTGGTGACCGGCCTGCTCCGGCTCGACGGCGGCCGCATCACCTTCGACGGCGCGAGCGTGGTCGGTCTGCGTCCCAACGCCATCGTCGCCCGCGGCATCGCGCGCACCTTCCAGTCGATCCGCCTCTTTCCGCATCTGACCGCGCTCGACAACGTGCTGGTGGGCCAGCATTGCCGGCTCACCGCCACCGTGGCCGGCGGGATGTTCCGCACGCCGGCCGTGGTGGCCGAGGAGGCCCGTGCCCGCGCGCGAGCGCGCGAGCTGCTGGCCTTCGTCGGTCTGGGCGGCAAGGACGCTGACCTGGCCCGCAATCTCGCCTACGGCGACCAGCGCCGCCTGGAGATCGCCCGGGCGCTGGCGACCGAGCCGCGGCTTCTGCTCCTCGACGAGCCCTCGGCGGGCATGAACCCGCGCGAGACCGAAACGCTGACCGAGCTGATCGGGCTGTTGCGGCGGGAGCTCGCGCTGTCGGTGCTCCTGATCGAGCACCACATGGAGGTCGTCATGGGGATCTCCGACCGCATCACCGTGCTCGACTACGGCACGCGCATCGCCGAGGGCGGGCCCCAGGAGATCCAGCGCCATCCCCGGGTGATCGAGGCCTACCTGGGCACCGGCTATGAAGACGAGCTGGCCGCCCGCCGGGGCGCGCGCTAGCCGGCATGCTCGATCGCGTCTGCTCGCACCATGCTTGAGCTTGCCGACGTCCACACGTACTACGGCAACATCCGGGCCCTCCGCGGTCTGTCGCTCGCGGTTCAGGCCGGCGAGATCGTCACCCTCATCGGAGCCAACGGCGCGGGCAAGACCACGACGCTCAGGACCATCCTCGGCACCGTTCGCCCGCGCCGGGGCCACGTCAGCTTCAACGGCCACCGGCTGGACACCCTCACCACCGACCGGATCGTGCGCCTGGGCATCGCCCAGTCACCGGAGGGCCGGCGGATCTTTCCGCGGATGACGGTGCTGGAAAACCTGGAGTTGGGCGCCTTCGCCCGGCGCGATCGGGCCGCGATCGCGTCCGACTTCGAGCGTGTGTTCACCCTGTTCCCGCGCCTGCGCGAGCGCCTCGCCCAGCAGGGCGGCACGCTCTCGGGCGGCGAGCAACAGATGCTGGCCATCGGGCGCGCCCTCATGGCCCGGCCCACCTTGCTCCTGCTCGACGAGCCCTCCATGGGCCTCTCGCCCATCCTGGTGGACACGATCTTTCAGGTGCTGCGGGACATCAACCGTCAGGGCACGACCATCCTGCTCGTGGAGCAAAACGCCCGGATGGCGCTCCGGCTGGCCCACCGAGGCTACGTCATCCAGACCGGGCGCATCGTGGTGCAGGACGCCGCCGCCGAACTGCTGAGATCGGATCTCGTGCGCAAGACGTATCTGGGTGAACGGTAGCGCGCCGGCATCTAGGGGTGGCGGCAACCGGGGGCGGAGTCGACTCCGATCCTGCGCTTTTTCGCTTGACAGCTGCCGCCGAGTGACGCGATCGCGCGAGGGCAACGTTCCAGCAAGGTCCCGCCAGCGGTTCGCACCGGGGCACGGTGGCGCGATCGGGTGCGCCGGGTCAAAAACATTCATCTCACTTCGCGATCGCCCGTCCTGGGCCCTCCCAGGAGCTCCGAAACCCGCGGTGTAGAGTCGCTCCCGAAGAGGGAGGGCCCGCCATGCAGATCGACTCGCCGGTGTTTGTCACCGAAGGCGCCACCGCAGAGCTCGACCGGCTCGGCGACGAGATCGCCGAGCTCTCTGCGCACCTGGACGCCGCCACCGCGCGCCTGCTCGCCCTGATCCGAGAGTTCGACGCACGGGGAGGCTGGAACACGGGCTTCCGCTCCTGCGCGGCCTGGCTGAGCTGGCGAGTGGGGCTGGACCTGGGTGCCGCCCGCGAACGGGTCCGGGTCGCGCGTGCCCTGGGCACGCTGCCACTGCTGGCCCAGGCCCTGGCCCGCGGGGCGCTGTCCTACGCCAAGGTCCGCGCGCTCACCCGCGTGGCCACGCCGGAGACCGAAGCGCGGCTGCTGATAGTCGGACGCGAGGGCACGGCCGCCCACGTCGAGCGCATCGTGCGCGGCTGGCGGCGGGTGGATCGCCAGGCCGAGGCACGGGAAGCCGCGCGGCGTCACGCCAGCCGCGCGCTGCATGTGTATCAGGATGACGACGGCATGGTGATCGTCCGGGGGCGGCTCGAGCCGGAAGTGGGGGCGCTGCTCTTGCAGGCGCTGGCCGCCGGTCGCGAGGCGCTGTATCAAAAGGCGCGCGCCAATGACGCAGGCACCGGCTCGGCGGACGTTTCCTATGAAACTGGCTGCCCGTCAGGCCGCCTCCTCCTTTACGAGTACGAGCGAGACCTGGTAGCCGAGCCGTTCGAGGCGGCGCACGTGATGACGGCGGATCCGCGTCGCGTTTTGCCGGGAGAAGTAGTCGGCCCCGAGGTCGT
>JBOHPP010000159.1:0-2995 GCA_050731755.1 Candidatus Rokuibacteriota bacterium
AGCCCACCCTGCCTGCGCGCACGGCTGCCAAGGAGCTGCCGCCGGCGCGCGAGCTGCCGTCGAAGGACCTGCCGCCGTCACGCGAACCGGCCACGCTGCCCGAGCGCGGAATGCCGCCGCGCACGGCGGCGCTCCCCCGCGCCGGTGACAAGGAGCTCCCCGCCGTCGGCAGCGCGGTGGCGCCACGGCCGGTGCCCAGCCCGGCCCCGATCTCTCCGCCGGCCACGCCGGCGGCCACACCGGCTCCGCCGCCGACTCCCGGCGATGTCGCCGGCTCTCCGCAGGGGGCGGGCGCACTCACGCTGAACGTCTCCGACTTTCCATACGCGTGGTACATCCAGGCCGTCCACCGCAAGATCCAGGAACGCTGGGAGGGGCGCGCCATCCACGGGCGGCAGCCGGAGGTGATCTTCGAGATCGCCCGCGACGGCCAGCTCCGACGAGTCTCGATCGGCAAGAGCTCGGGCAATCCCGCCTACGACCAGCTGGCCACGCGCGCCGTGGCCGAGGCCAATCCGTTCCCCCCGCTGCCCGACGGCTTTCCGAAGAACGTGCTGATCATCGGGCTCCAATTCATCTACGATCCCAGAGCGAGGTAACGCCGTGAGACGATCGCTCGTCGCAGCGCCGGTCGGTGTCCTGCTCCTCTTGCTCCTCCTCGCCTGGGCCGCCCCGCCGGCCACACGGGCTCAGAGCGGCTCCCGGGGCGTGGACGTGTGGATCAACATCCAGGGCAGCGGGGCCAAGAAGCTCAACATCGCGATCCCGGAGTTCACCGTGGTCGCCGGCTCCGACGGCCAGGGCATGGCCCGACAGCTCGCCACCATCGCCGGGCAGGACCTCACCTTCACTGGACTCTTCGCCGTGGTCGCGGCCACCGGAGCCATTCCGGCCGACAACCCGGCGGCGCTCAAGCAGGCCTGGAGCGAGTTCGCGGCGGCCGGCGCTCACGCCGGCGTGCACGGCCTCCTCGCCGTGCGGGGCCCGCGCCTGGAGGCCGAGGTCCGGCTCTACGACCTGACGACGCCCGAGCACCGGCTGATCGCCACGCGGACGTTCGAGGCGGCCAGCGACCAGCCCCGCCGCCTGGCCCACAAGGCCGCGGACGAGATCGTGCTCCAGTTCACCGGGGAGCGCGGGGTCGCCGACACCAAGATCGCCTACGTCGTGGGGCCCCGCGGGGCGAAGGAAATCGTGATCGCCGACTATGACGGGTTCGGGCCGCGACCGCTCACGCGCAACGGCTCGCTCAACCTGATGCCGGTGTGGAGCACCGACGCCCGCTCGCTGGCGTACCTGTCGTACAAGAACGGCTACCCTGATCTCTTCCGCGCGTTCCCGTTCGAGCGCCGTCCGGAGCAGACGCTGGCCGCCTTCTCCGGAATCAACACGTCGCCGGGGTGGAGCCCCGACGGGCGCGTACTGGCCCTCACGCTCTCGAAGGATGGCAACCCCGAAGTCTATCTCCTCACCCTGGCCACCGGCGTGTTCCGGCGGCTCACCCGCCACGCCGGCATCGACACCGAGCCGACATGGGCGCCGACCGGTCGCGAGATCGCGTTCATCTCGGATCGCATGGGCCGGCCGCACGTCTTCGTCATGGATGCCGAGGGCGGCAACACGCGCCAGCTCACGAGTGGTGGCCACCACACGCAGCCGCGGTGGTCACCGAAGGGCGACACGATCGTCTTCACGACGCGCGAGGGCACGCACGACATCTGGGCGATCAGCCCCGATGGGTCCAATCCGCGGCGCCTCACCGCCGGGCCCGGAGACAACCAGGGTTCCGCCTGGGCGCCGAATGGCCGTCACCTGCTCTTGCAATCCAACCGTCTCGGGTCGTGGCAGATCTTCGCCATGCTGCCCGATGGCTCCGAGCAAACCCCTGTCACGCGCGGCGCCGTCGATCACACGAGTCCTTCCTGGTCGCCACGGTTGCCGTGATAGGATGAGGTGCCTTTTCGGTCGGGCCCTCAGCCCAAAAGGAGGAGTCATGCAAAGCCGTCGTTGGAGTGGCATGGTGGTATTGCTGCTGGTGCTGGCCCTCGTCGTCGCGGGCTGCGCCAAGCGGCCAGCGACGACCGTGACGTCGGCGCCAGCCCCCGGCGGTGGGGCGCGTAGCGCTCCGGACGGTACTGGCACCGGCACCGGCGCTCAGCCGAGCGCGGTGGACACGCCGACCACGCGGAGCGGGCCAGCGACGTCGGCCCCGGCCGGCGCCGGCCAGACTCCGGTGGCGACGCAGCCGGGCGGTGCGGCGCCTGCCGGCGTCGCTGCGCCTGCCGGCGGCGCGACCACGCGGGTCGAGCCCCGGGATTTCGTCGCCGTTCCTGACCTCAAGGACATCTACTTCGACTTCGACAAATACGACGTTCGCCCGAGCGACGCGAAGGTCCTCGACGGCAATGCGGCGTGGTTGAAGACCAATGCCAACATGCTGGTGCTCATCGAGGGACACTGCGACGAGCGCGGCACCAACGAGTACAACCTCGCGCTGGGCGAACGGCGGGCGAAGTCGGCCATGAACTACCTGGTCTCGCAGGGGGTCCAGGGCAGTCGCATCACCATCATCAGCTACGGTGAGGAACGGCCGGTCTGCACGGAAAAGAACGAAGCGTGCTGGGCCAAGAACCGTCGCGCCCACTTCCTGGTCAAGCCCCGCTGAGCGGGCTCTCCGCGACGGCGAGGAACGTCGGGCGCTTCCTCGCCGTCGTGCTGCTCCTCGGCGGCTGCGCCAGCGTCGCCGACGTCACGGGTACCGCCAGTAACCAGGACCTGATGCTCCTGCGGGCCGACGTAACCGCGCTGCAAGGTCACGTCCGCCAGCTCCGGACGCAGATCGACACCCTCACACCGCGCGTGGAAGGCCGGTTGCGTGAGCAGGCGGTCGAGGCCGAGCGGCAGGCGACCGCGCTGACCCAGCGGCTCGACGGTCTGGCCACCAGCCTGGCCGCGCTCAGCAAACGGGCGGACGAGCTGGGCACCCGGCTGGACG
>JBOHPP010000160.1:0-16152 GCA_050731755.1 Candidatus Rokuibacteriota bacterium
CCGGTGAGCCGTCCAGATGCACCGTGCACGCTCCACAGAGCGCCATGCCACAGCCGAACTTGGTGCCGGTCAGCCCCAGGTCTTCGCGAAGGACCCAGAGCAGCGGCGTGTCGGCGGCGGCCGAAACGTTCACTGTACGCCCGTTGACGTTGAGCATCATGTTGTCGTTTTCCTTGACCCGATCGTCCCGATGTCGGCTACGCGAGGGACGTCACGATGGGTTACGGCTCGTGATGAGCGCGCTCAGGACCCGAACCACTCCGCGAGACCCCCCTGCTCCCCAAGACCGTCAACACGACGGCCGGGAAACTTCGTCGCCTATGTCACTCTCATCATGAGCATGTGTCAAGAGGGCTGTGACACGACCGGAGGACGCACGGAGGGCTCGCCCGAGGTTCAATGGTTCCGAGCCTCAACGGTGGCGGTCGCGGCCAGGACTGACCCTGGAGGCTTGTCCCGAATAGTCACCCAGTCCGTCCGCGCCTTGTCCCACTCCTGGAGCACGAGCCCATACGATTCGAACAGCCGGCGGATGCGGGCCGGTTCCCAACCCATGATGTCCTCGAGGATGGGGACCAGCACGCTGAGGGGGGTGTCGCTGATCACCGTCCGTCCGGCGATCCGCGCGATGTACTTCGCCTGGGAGACGGCGATCGTGAAACCGTCACGGTTGTTGACATGCAACATCACATGGATGTCGGAGCCGCCGTCACCGACATAGATAGTTCGGTCCGAGCCGATCTGCAGCATCGCCTCCAGCTCCTCCAGAATCGCGACCTTGCCGTAGCCGGCCGGGACTTTCGTGATCGCCGAGACCTCCCCTGAGGAGGAGTCGTAGTCGAACTCCGTGCCGTAGATCTGGTCGGGAGAGACGATTCCCGCCAGGGCCGACCGGACGACGGCCGCCGGGGCGGCCGAGATCACGGCGAAGGAGAACCGGCATCCTTCGACCCCGTGGTTGAGAAAGTCGACGAAGAGCGGAATGTGCGTCTTGAGCCGCACGCGCTTGCCCGTCTCGACGAGGTCCTCGTGGCGAACGCAGCGGAACGCCGGATCGTGCCGGAGCAGGTACGCGAGCTCGGCGCCCTGCTGCACAAGATGGATGCCGGAGAGGCCGGCGACCTTCTCCGGGAAGCCGGAGACACCGATGAGCTCGCTGAGGACGATGCCAGAATCGTTGAAGCTCAATGTCTGGTCGAAGTCGCAGGCGACGAGATAGTGACCGGTGACGGCAGCGCCGACTGGCGGACGCTTCATGCCACGCTCCGTCCCCAGCGAGTTCCGGCCGGGTCGGCCGCGGCAGCCTCTCGCCGGCTGTCCCCATACGCGACGGATCGCGGCTCCCGCGACCCACCGGGATCGGAAGCCCGACTCGGATCGGCACGCCGGTCAGCCGAGACCCCGCCCCGGACTTCACCGGTTGTCCAGAGGTCCCCCCCGACGTAGCCATCCGCCCTCAGCGCCACGATCGCCCGCCTCGGATCGATCGTCCGGAGATGGATGATGGCGTGGCGGCGGCCGTCGCGCGCCGTGAACGTGGTCAGCTCCACTATCGGCACGCCGGCCTGCTCGATGGTGCGGATCACTCCGGCGAGCCCGCTTCGGGAGGCGGGCACCGTGACCTCGACTCGGCTCGACGGCACGGCTGCTCGGGCCGTGGCCAGGAAGAGATCGAGCACGTCGTCCTCCGTCAGCAGGCCCACGAGCCGGCCCGCATCAGTGACCGGCAGCGCACTGATTCCCTCCACTCGCATCAGCCGCACGGCATCCTCGAGGGCGCGAGTGGGCTCGACGACGATCACGGGCCGACTCATGATCTCCTGCGCCGTCAGGCGATCGAGCAAGCCCGGAACCTCGGGCCGGGGCACACTCGTGGCCGCGGACGAACGGGCGTGCGCCAGGTCGCGAGCAGAAACGAGACCGAGCAGCACTCCATCGTCCACGACCGGCACATGACGGACGCCGCACTCGTGCATCACGCGCTCGGCCTCGGGCACCGTGGACTGAGACGAGATACTCACGACGTTTGACTGGATGACATCGGCGACCTGCATATCGGCGGTCCCTCCTTTGCTCGCAGCATTCCCACGTCGTTGGATGCGAAGCAGGTGCTGTCGGTTCGCCCTTGAGATGCCGGAAGCATGCCGCGGCCGAACGTGATGATTCTGCAGGCAGCTTGATGACGACGCGCTTACGAAAGCGTCACAGAATCGAGAAGGGAACGCGGTGAGCCTCGACGACAGGCACGAGGGCAGGCAGGGTCCCGGCCGATAGGAGGTCGGCGGTGAAGGGAGCCATTCCATAACGGAACGCCGTGTCCCGCGACGAAACACCACGCACCCCGCCCCCGAGGTCACCCGCCCGACTCGTACAGCACGGCTCGAAAGGGCGCGAGCGGCGAGAGCGCGCGCGAGGCCCGCCCGTCGCCGCCGAACTGCGGATCCTCGCTGTCGAGCAGCACCCGTTGCGCCGGCGGGGTCGTCCACGGGCGTGGTTCCCGGGTGAGGTTGGCGACGAGGTGCACGGTCTCACCCGACGGCGCTGCCCGCGTCACGCCGAGGACGGCGTCGCCCTGATCCAGAACCACGCGCGTCAGGGGCTTGCCCAGCGCGCCCAGCGCCGGATGGCTGCGCCGGAGCGCCAGCCAGATCCGGTAGTACTCGCGAAGCTCGCGGTGCCGCGGCGCGCCGGCCAGCGCGTGGTTCAGCCGCGACCTGACGAAGGTGGCGGGATCCTCGGGGTCCGGCACGGTGCCCGGCCAGCCGAAGCGGCTGAACTCGGCGGCCCGACCGCGCCGGACCGACGCCGCCAGCGCGGGGTCGAGGAACGAGGTGAAGAAGTGGAACGGGGCGGTCTCCCCGTACTCCTCGCCCATGAAGAGCAGCGGCAGGGCCGGCGCCACGAACATGAGAGCGGCCGCCAGTTTGCAGGCCGAGAACGGCAACCGCCGGCCGAGCCGGTCGCCTTCGGCCCGGTTGCCTACCTGGTCGTGGTTCTGCAGGCAGACGACGAAGTGCTCACCCTCAAGGTCGGCCGAGGGCGTGCCCCGCAGTCCCCCGAAGTACTCCGAATGCTGGCCCTGGAACGCGAACCCCTCGGCCATGGCCTGGACCAGGTGCCCGACCTTGCCGAAGTCGACATAGTAGCCGCCTCGCTCGCCGGTGAGCGCCACGTGCAGGGCGTGGTGGAAGTCATCCGACCAGACCGCGTCGAGCCCCAGCCCCCCGGCCGAGCGAGGCAGGACGATCTTCCGGTCGTTGTCGTGCGACTCGGCCATGACGTGCACCGGCCGCCCCAGCCTGGCCCCCTCGGCGCGCGCCGCCTCCGCCAACTCGGTGAGGACGTGGACCGGGCTCGCGTCGAATATCGAGTGGATGGCGTCCAGCCGGAGCCCGTCGATGTGGAACTCGCGGATCCAGAAACGGGCGTTCTCGACAAAATGCCGGCGCACGCCGGCGGCGTCGGGACCGTCGAAGTTCACCGCCGACCCCCAGGGCGTCTTGTAACGATCGGTGAAGTAGGGGCCGAACTCGGAGAGATAGTTGCCCTCGGGGCCGAGGTGGTTGTAGACGACGTCGAGGACCACGCTGAGTCCCCGGGCGTGGCAGGCGTCCACGAGCCGGCGCAGACCCCGGGGCCCTCCGTAGGTGGACTGGGGTGCATAAAGATGCACACCGTCGTACCCCCAGTTCCGCGAGCCCGGGAACTCGGCCACCGGCATCAGCTCGACCGCGGTCACCCCCAGGGTGGCCAGGGCGTCCAGATGAGGGATCACCGCCTCGAAGGTGCCGGCCGTCGTGCAGGTGCCCACGTGGATCTCGTAGAAGACGAGATCGGCCAGCCGGTGGCCGCGGAAGCCGGTGTCTGTCCACGGAAACGCCCCGGGATCGACCACCACCGAGGGGCCATGGACGCCGTCCGGCTGCCACCGGGAAACAGGGTCGGGACGGTAGCGCTCGCGGTCGAGCCGATACTGGTAGCGGGTGCCCGCGCTCAACCGGGGCAAGGTCAGGGTGAAGACGTCGTCCTCGCCCCGGGTCAGCGGCGCTCCCGGCCGGCCCTCGACGACAACCTCTACCGACCGGCAGCGGGGCGCCCACACCCGTAAGGTGGTGTTGTCGCCGTGAAGGCTTGCGCCGAGTGCGTTCATACGGTCCAATGGGGGCACTCGCGTCCACGGTCAGGGCGCGAGGCATGACGAAGGGTGCGCGCCGATGACTTACCCGTTTGCCCTGGTCCTCCATACCCATCTTCCGATGGTGGTCAACCACGGTCGCTGGCCTCACGGCAGCGACTGGCTCTGCGAGGCGGCCTTCGAGTGCTACCTGCCGCTGCTGGAGACGGCGCACCGTCTGGTGGCCGAGGGTATCTCACCCAGGTGGTCCATCAATCTCTCGCCCATCCTCGTCGAGCAGCTCGCGTCGCCGGAGTTCCAGCAGGAGCTCGGGTTCTACCACGACAACGTGCGTCGCGCCTGCGCCGAGAGCCGCGAGCACTTCGGGCGCGAGGGCCGTCACGACCTGGTGAAGCTCAGCCACTTCTGGGAGGCCTTCTACGAGCGGATGTGGGAGCTCCACCGGCGCATCGGCGGCGACATCCCCGGCACCTTCGCCGACCTCGAGCGCCAGGGCCACCTCGAGGTGATGACCTGCGCCGCCACCCACGGCTATCTGCCGCTGCTCTCGCGCGACGAGTCGATTCACCTTCAACTCCGCGCCGCGGTGGAGACCCATCGCCGTCACTTCGGCCGCGCGCCGCGCGGCATCTGGCTGCCCGAGTGCGCCTACCGGCCGCGCTACGAGTGGACGCCGCCCACAGGACGCGAGCAGGGCAAGAGCCGCCGCCTGCGGCCGGGGCTCGAAGAGCTGCTGGCCGCCCACGGCCTCGAGTACTTCGTGGCCGACTCCCACCTCATCTCGGCGTCGGCCCCGATCTTTCTCTACCGCGACTACTTTCCGCTCCAGGGCGAGATGACCGAGGCTCCCGCCGAAACACCGCGCGCCGCTCGGCGCTCGCCGTACCGGCCGTGGCGGGTGGCCTCGCGCGGGGGCACCGGCCAGGCCGTCGCGTTCTTCCGCGATCCGCGGACGACCCTGCAAGTGTGGAGCCGCGAGCACGGGTACCCGGGCGACTTCACCTACCTCGAGTTCCACAAGAAGCACTGGCCGGGGGGCTTGCGCTTCTGGCGTATCACCGATGCCAGCGGCGACCTGGGAACCAAGGCACCCTACGATCCCGAAGCCGCGCTGCACACGGTGCAGGCCCAGGCCCGGCACTTCGTGGAGCTGGCGCGCGACACGGCGGCCGGCGCCGCCGCTGAGGGCCCGGCGCTGATCTGTGCCCCGTACGACGCCGAGCTGTTCGGGCACTGGTGGTTCGAGGGGCCGACGTGGCTGGCCGAGGTGGCCCGCGGCTTCGCCAAGGCCGGCGTGCGGCCGGTGACGCTGAGCGAGGCGCTGCAGGAGGTGGGGCCGGGGGGCACGGTGTCGCTGCCCGAGGGCTCATGGGGCGAGGGCGGCGACCACCGCGTCTGGCTCAACCCCGACACCGAGTGGACCTGGGACCGTGTATACAGCGCCGAGGCCGAATGGACCCAGCTGCTCCAGCGCTTGAACGGCGGCGACAAGAACTTCCGCCGTGTCCTGGCCCAGGCCACCCGCGAGTTGCTCCTGTTGGAGGCCTCCGACTGGCAGTTTCTCATCACCACGTGGGCGGCTCGCGATTATGCCGAGCGCCGCGTGGCCGAGCACTACGCCGAGTTCAAGGGGCTGGCCGAGCTGGCCCGCGGGCTGGCCGATGGTCACCCGCTGACCGCGGAGGCGGCCGGCATGCTGCGGCGCCTCGAGCGCCAGGACTTCTGCTTCCCCGACCTCGATCCGGCCTGGGGGCTCGGCGCGCCGGCCGGACGCTGAGCGATGCCGCGCCGGCCCCGCGTCCTCACCATGGTCATGGCCGGCGGCAAGGGCGAGCGCCTCCATCCCCTCACCCGCGACCGTTCGAAGCCGGCCGTGCCTTTCGGGGGCCGTCATCGTATCGTCGACTTCGTGCTGTCCAACTTCGTGAATTCGGACCTGCTCTCCCTCTATATCCTCGTGCAGTACAAGTCGCAGTCGCTCATCGAGCACGTCCGCCTGGCCTGGCGCACCACCGGCATCGTTCCCGACTACTTCGTGACGGTGGTGCCACCACAGATGCGCACGGGGCCGGCCTGGTACCGGGGCACGGCCGACGCCGTGCTGCAGAACCTGAACCTGGTCGACGACTTCGGCGCCGACGTCGTGGCCATCTTCGGCTCCGACCACATCTACCGCATGGACATCAACCAGATGGTGGCCTTCCACCGCGAGGCCGGCGCCGACGTCACCGTGGCGGCGCGCCCGGTGCCGCTCGGCGAGGCCTCGCAGTTCGGCATCCTCGGCGTCGATCGCCACGGCCGCGTCACCGAGTTTCAGGAGAAGCCCGAGCGCCCACCCGCTATGCCCGACGATCCCGCCCGCGCCCTGGCTTCCATGGGCAACTACCTGTTCAGTCGGGGCGTCCTGGTCGACGCGCTGCTCGACGATGCCCGGCGCAGTACGGACCACGACTTCGGCCGCTCGATCATCCCCGAGCTGGTGCCGACCCATCGGGTCTTCGCCTACGACTTCCAGCTCAACGAGGTTCCCGGCGTGAAGCCCTACGAGGAGCCCGGGTACTGGCGGGACGTCGGCAGCCTGGAAACGTACTGGCAGGCTCACATGGACCTCCTGGGGGAGGCGCCGCGCTTCGACCTCGACAACGGCGAGTGGCCCATCCGCACCGGTCAGTTCCCGGGCCCGCCGGCCCGCTTCATCGGCGGCGAGGTGGACAACGCCCAGATCGCCGAAGGCTCGCTCATCAAACGGGCGACCATCCGCCACTCCATCCTCGGCCGCAGCGTCTGGGTGAACGAGGGGGCGGTCATCGAGGACTCGATCGTGATGGACCACACCACGGTCGGCAAGGGCGCGCGGCTCCGGCGCGCGATCGTGGACCGCTTCAACATCATCCCGGCCGACGCCGAGATCGGACTGGACCCAGCCCGCGACCGTCGCCACTGGCATGTCGATCCGTCGGGCCTGGTGGTGCTGCCCCGCGGCGGCCGGCGGGAGTTTCTCCGGTCGCTGGACGAGGCATGACCCCAGCCCGCTTCGTCGCCATTCACGGCCACTTCTATCAGCCGCCCCGCGAGAACCCCTGGCTGGAGGCCGTCGAGGTGCAGGACGCGGCGGCGCCCTATCACGACTGGAACGAGCGGGTGACCGCCGAATGCTACGCGCCCAACACCGCCGCCCGCCGCGTGAGCAGCGGCAACCGCGTCATCGACATCGTCAACAACTTCGAGCGGATCTCGTTCAACGTGGGCCCCACGCTCATGACCTGGCTGGAGCGTCACGCTCTCGACGTCTATCGCAAGATTCTCGAGGCCGACAAGGCGAGCGGGGCGACGCGGGGCGGCCACGGCAACGCCATCGCCCAGGTCTACAACCACATGATCATGCCGCTCAGCACGCGGCGCGACAAAGTCACCCAGGTGCGCTGGGGCCTCGCCGACTTCCGGCGGCGCTTCGGGCGCGACGCCGAGGGCATGTGGCTGCCCGAAACGGCCGTGGACAACGAAACGCTCGAGGTGCTGGCCGAGGCCGGTCTGAAATTCACCATCCTGGCCCCCCACCAGGCCCGGCGTGTGCGCAAGATCGGCGACGACGCCTGGCAGGAGGTCGGCGGCCGGGTGGACCCGAGCCGCGCCTACCTGTGGCGGGGCCCGCGCGATCTCAGCCTCGCGCTCTTCTTCTACGACGGCCCGATCTCCCGGGCCATCGCCTTCGAGGACGCGCTCGATCGCGGCGAGCACCTGGTGGCCCGGCTCAAGGCCGGCTTCGCCGAGGGCCGCGAAGGGCCGCAGCTCGTTCACTGCGCGACGGATGGGGAGTCGTACGGTCACCACAAGAAGTTCGGGGACATGGCCCTGGCCGCCGCGCTCCGCCAAGTGGAGGCCGAGGGCTTTGCCGTCCTCACCAACTACGGCGCCTTCCTGGCCGAACAGCCGCCGGCCTGGGAGGCCGAGCTCCACGAGGCCACCTCGTGGAGCTGCGTCCACGGCGTCGAGCGCTGGCGCGCCGACTGCGGCTGCCGCACCCGCGGGGACTGGCACCAGCGCTGGCGTGAGCCGCTGCGCGACGCGCTCGACTGGCTGCGAGATCAGATCGACATCTTCTATGAGGCGCGGGCCTCCGCCCACTTCAAGGACCCCTGGGATGCGCGCGACGCCTACGTCGACGTGATCCTCGACCGCAGCGCCCAGCACCTGACCGCCTGGCTTGGGCGGCACCAGCGGGCGTTGCTGGACGGCGCCGCCCAGGTCGAAGCCCGGCGCCTGGTCGAGATGCAGCGCAACCGCCTGCTCATGTTCACCTCGTGCGGCTGGTTCTTCGAGGAGATCTCGGCCATCGAGCCGGTGCAGATCCTCAAGTACGCCGCCATGGCCATCCAGTACTTCCGGGACCTGGGCGGCGGCCAGCTCGAGGCCGAGTTCGTCCGGCGCCTGGAGGCGGCCCCCAGCAACGTCCCCGAGTTCCGCGACGGCGGCACCGTCTACCGCCGCCTGGTCCGCCCGGCCGTGGTCGACCTGCGCCGCGTCGTCGCCCACTACGCCATCAGCGGCCTGTTCGACGACTATCCCGACGACTGCCCGGTCTACGCCTGGCACGTGCAGCGGCTGGACGACACCCGCGAGTCCTACGCCGGCACCACGCTGCGGGTGGGCCGCGTGCGCGTCGGCTCCGAGATCACCGCCGAGGGCCGCGACCTCATGTACGCGGTGCTGCACTTCGGCGGCCACGACTTCTCCTGCGGCATCCGCAGCGACGAGGGGCCGGAAAGCTACGACGCCATGAAGGCCGACCTCCTGCGGCGCTACGGCCAGCGCAGCATGGCCGACATGGTGCGCGGGCTCGACGAGTACTTCCCGCGGGACCTCTTCGGCCTGCCCCACCTCTTCATCGAGGAGCGGCGGCGGGTGCTGGCCCGGGTCATTCAGGTCGTGCTCGACAAGCACGAGGAGACCTACCACCATATCTGGGAGGAGAGCCGGCGTCTGGTCCGTTACCTCCGCCAGGCCGAGGCGCCGATCCCCGAGGTGCTGCGCATCACCGCCAGGCACGTCCTGGAAGGCGAGATCGTCGCCGAGCTCGAACGCGCCGCCGAGACGCTGGTCATCCCCGATCGAGCCTACGAACTGGCCGACGAGGCGCGGGCGCTCGGTCTCACGCTCGACCTCAACGCCGGGCGGGCCATCATGGCCCGCACCGTCGGCCGGGCCCTCGACGCCCTGGCCGAGCGGCCGACGCCGGACCGCGTGGCCGCCGCCGAGGCCCTGGTGACGGGAGTCCGCCGTCTGGGCGTACGCTTCGGCCTCTGGCGCACCCAGAACCGGTTCTTCGCGCTCTCGCAGGAGCATGCCGGAGCGCGGCTGGCGCTGCGGTCGCTGGCCGACGCGTTGGGGTTCGATCTCGCCGACGAGAGACCGACGTGAGCGCCGGCGCCGCGCCCGGCCCGCCACCGTTGGCGACGTACCGCTTGCAGCTCGGCCCCGCGCTGACGCTCGACGACGCTGCTCGCCTCGTGCCCTATCTGGCCGCCCTCGGCATCTCGGACTGCTACATGTCGCCCTTCTTGGAGACGGCGTCCGACCACTCTCACGGCTACGACGTGTCCGATCCCGATCGGATCCGCGGCGAGCTGGGCGGCGAGCCGGCGTTCTGGCGTTTCGCCGACGCGCTGCGCCGCCACGGGCTCGGCCTGATCATCGACGTGGTGCCCAACCACATGGGCATCGCCCGCAACCGAAACGCCTGGTGGTCCGACGTGCTGGAGCACGGGCCGGCCTCGCCGTACGCGGCGTACTTCGACATCGACTGGACGCCGATCAAGCCCGAGCTCGCCGGCAAGGTGCTCCTGCCCATCCTGGGGGACCAGTACGGTATGGCGCTGGAGTCCGGCCAGCTCCGGCTCGCGCTGACCGACGGCCGGCTCCGCGTCCGCTCCCACGACGCCGTGCTGCCCATCGATCCCCGCACCTACGGCCGTGTCCTCGGCCACCGGATCGACGATCTGCAGGCGAAGCTGGGCCGCGAGCATCCCGGCCTGGTCGAGCTGAAGAGTCTGACGGCGTGGTTCGTGACCCTGCCGCCGCGGAGCGAGCGCAATCCCGAACGTCTGGCTCTCTCGCGGCAGGAGTACGACCGGGGGTTCGAGCGCCTGGCGGCGCTCCTGGCGAAGTTCGCCGAGGTACGGGCCTTCGTCGAGGACAACGTCCGCCTGTTCAACGGCACGCCGGGGGATCCCCGGTCCTTCGACCCGCTGGACGAGCTGCTCAGCGAGCAGGCGTATCGGCTTGCCTACTGGCGGGTGGCCGGCGAGGAGATCAACTACCGGCGCTTCTTCGACATCAACGAGTTGGCCGCCCTCCGTGTCGAGGACCCCGCGGTCTTCGCGGCCAGCCATCGCCTGCTCTTTCGGCTGGTGGCCGAGGCCCCGGTGACCGCGCTCCGCGTGGATCATCCCGACGGCCTCTACGCCCCTACCGAATATTTCCGGCGCCTGCGCGAGGGCAGCGGCCGGCCGATCGTCGTCTACGCCGAGAAGATCCTGGCTCCGGGCGAGCGGCTGCCGGCGGCCTGGCCGGTGGAGGGCACCACCGGCTACGAGTTCATCAACCTCGTGAACGGAATCTTCGTCGATCGCAGCCAGGCCCGGGCTATGGAGCAGCTCTACGCGCGACTCATCAAGGAGCGCCCGCCCTTCGCCGAGGTGGTGTACGAATCCAAGCAGCTCATCATGCTGACTTCGATGGCCTCCGAAATGAACATGCTGGGGCACCGCCTCAACGGCATCTCCGAGAAGCACCGCTCGTCCCGGGACTTCACGCTGCTGAGCCTGACCCGCGCGCTGCGCGAGGTGATCGCCAACTTCCCCATCTACCGGACCTACGTGGGCGAGGACGAACGCGGGCCCAGCGACGCCGACCGCGAGTACATCGCCCGCGCCGTCGGGCAGGCCAAGCGCCGGACCCCCACCACCAGCGCCTTGATCTACGACTGGATCCAGGACATCCTCACCCTCAAGCACCCGCCCTGGGCCGACGAGGCTGGCCGCCGCGAGCGGCTGGAGTTCGTGCTGCGCTTCCAGCAGATCTGCGCGCCCGTGATGGCCAAGGGGTTCGAAGACACCGTGCTCTACCGGTTCAACCGCCTGGTCTCGCTCAACGAGGTGGGCGGCGACCCCTCGCGCTTCGGCACGTCGCCGTCCGAGTTCCACGCCGCCATGGCCGAGCGCCGGCGGATGCATCCGCACGGGCTCAGCGCCTCGTCCACCCACGACACCAAGCGCAGCGAGGACGTCCGGGCCCGCATCAACGTGCTGTCGGAGATCCCCGCCGAGTGGCGACGGCGCGTGGCCGCCTGGCAGAAGCTCAATCGGCGCCACCGCACGGACGTGGACGGGCGGCCGACGCCGGGCGCGAACACCGAATACCTGATCTACCAGACGCTCGTCGGCGCCTGGCCGATTTCCGCCGAGCGACTGCGCGCCTATATGATAAAGGCTATCAAGGAGGCCAAGTCGCACACGAGCTGGATCGAGCCCGACGTGCGGTACGACGAGGCCATCACGCGCTTCACCGACGTCATCCTGGACCCGGCCCGCTCGGCGCGCTTCCTGGAGGACTTCGCCGCCTTCCAGCAGCGAATCGCCCGCTTCGGCATGCTCAACGGGCTGGCCCAGACCCTCGTCAAGATCACCGCGCCCGGCGTCCCCGACCTCTACCAGGGCACCGAGCTGTGGGACTTCTCGCTGGTGGACCCCGACAACCGCCGGCCCGTCGACTGGGCACTCCGGCGGCGAATGCTGGAGACGATGGGCGCCGACATCGCCGGGGCCCACGACCGGGCGGCCCTGGCCCGCGATCTCCTGAAGGACTGGGAGGACGGCCGCGTCAAGCTGTTCGTGATCCGCCAGGCCCTGGCCTGCCGCCGCGAACGCGCCAGCCTGTTCGCCCACGGCGACTACCGGCCGCTGGAGGCGACCGGCCCGCTCGCCGAGCATGTCTGCGCCTTCGCCCGCCTCGGGCACGGCGAAGCCGCGCTGACCATCGTGCCGCGCCTGCTGGCCCGCCGGGGAATCGAGGATACGCCGCTGGGTCCCGAGGCCTGGGGCGAGGCGACGCGCGTGGGCGTGCCGGCGGAGATCGGGACCCGCTTCGTCAACGCGCTCACCTTCGAGCGCATCGTCGCTGACGGGGCGCTGGAGCTCGGGCGCGTTTTCGCGAGCTTCCCGGTGGCGCTGCTGGTGCCAGAGCCCTGATGAAGAGCGCCGCCCACCCCTTCGTGTTCATCGGCTGCGTGGAGCTGCGCCAGGCCCTGGACAAGCAGGCGCTGGACGAGCGCGAGCTGCTGGACCGCCTGGAGGAAGTCCCGCCCGGCTCGGTCTTCTATCACACCCATGGCTACTTCCTCCGGCACCGGCCCCTCACCACGGCCTATGGCAACGACTTCGCGCGCTGGGCGGCGGTGGAGGTACGCGACCAGGCGCTGGCCGAACGGCTGGCCGTCGTAGACCCGTTCGAGTTCCGGGGCCTGGAGGAGCTGCGCGAGGAACTGGTCACCATCGTGTACGATCATCTGCGCCGGCTCAGCACCGTGCCGCGGGCGGAAGCCGGCGGGGCGTTCCACTTCCAGCAGTCGCACATCGTGACGGTCGAGCTGGGCCCGCAGGCCACCACGCTGGCCGAGTTCCGCGACGGGCTGGCCGGCGTCGACGCCAGCGCCATCTACTTCCACATGGTGGAAGCGCGGGCCCGCCTCGGCCGCCGCTCGGGAGACTTCGCCGAGTGGCTGCGCACGTCGCTGGAGATGCCGGCCCTGGCCGAGCGCATTGAGCGCATCGACAGCTACATGACGAGCCTCGAGCGGGTGCGCGCCCGCCTCCTGAGCCTGGTCGACGAAGCATTGGAGACCGAGCCCGTATGATTCGGGCGTCGCGGAGGGAGCTACAGAAGCTCGAGATGAAAAATCGGTCTAGGGGAACGCAGCTATGCGCTCCTCGAACAGGCCACCCACGGCCCGAGCCGGCCTCGCAATCCGGGTTCGAGATGATCAATCGGTTTAGAGGCGCGCAGCTATGCGCTCCTCGAACAGGCCACCCACGGTTCGAGCCGAGCACGCGGCCTCCGCTACAATGAACAGGCTCGACGACTACCGGCAGGTCGCGCCGCCCGGCACCGTCGACATCATTCACAAGCTGGCCGAGCGGGTGCGCGGCCGCCGCTTCCTGCACATCAGCGGCGGGCGTTTCGGCGGCGGGTCCTCCGAGATCCTGCACGCGGCGGTGCCGATCCTCAACGAGCTCGACATCGACACCCGCTGGGAGATCACCGGCGGCGATCCCGCCTTCTACGCCACCACCCGGGCTCTGGGGGCGGCGCTGGAGGGGGCCGAGCGGGTGCTGGCCGACGAGGCGCTCGACCATTGGGTGGAGATGAATCGGATCAACGCCAAGAAGCTGTCGCTGGAGGGCGACCTGGTGCTGGTCCACGACGTGCAGCCGGCGGCGCTCGTGGCCCACCGCGCCGACGGCCGCTGGCTCTGGCGCTGTTACTTCGACTGCTCGCGGGCCCAGCGGCGCGCCTGGTCGTTCTTCCGGCGGTTCCTGGCCCAGTACGACGGGGCCGTGTTCTCGCTGCCGCAGTTCTCCCGGCGACTGACCGTCCCCCAGTTCGTGATCTCCCCCACCATCGATCCCCTGTCCGAAAAGAACCGTGACCTCACGCCGCGCGAGGTCGGGTCGCTGCTGGCTGCCCTGCGGGTGGCCCAGGACAAGCCCCTGCTCCTACAGGTGGGCCCGTTCTCGCCGGGGCAGGATCCGCTGGGCGTCGTGAACGCGTACCGGCTTGTCAAAAAACACCACGACGTGCGGCTGGTCCTGGCCGGCACCGCCGGCGACGACCGGGAGAGCCTCGACGTCCTCAGCGAGTTGCGGGAAGCCGCTCACCACGACGCCGACATCGTGGTCCTGGAGCTGCCCCCCGACGCTCAGCTGCAGATCAACGCGCTGCAGCGGGGCGCCACCATCGTGCTCCAGAAGTCGATCCGCGAGGGATTCGGGCTCGGCGCCGCCGAGGCCCTGTGGAAGGGCAAGCCCGTGGTGGGCGGCTTCGCCGGCGGCCTGCCCCAGCAGATCATCGCCGACGTCACGGGCTACACCGTCCACTCCGTGGAGGGCGCGGCGTTCCGCATCCGTCATCTGCTCAACAACCCGGAGTTGATCGCGCGCATGGGCGCGGCGGGCCGCGAGCACGTCCGCCGGACGTTCCTGCTCACGCGGCACCTCACCGATTATCTGGCGCTCCTGACCCACCTGACCGGATGACCGACGCCTCGGACGGAGCCGCCCGGCCCACCGACACCACGATCACCGAGCAGGTCAGCCGCGCCGGGCCCGTCGAGATCGCCGTCTGCCTGCTCACCTACAACAATGCTCCCACCGTGCCGGCGGTGGTGGAGGCGGTGCGCGGCGGGCTCGCCCAGCACTTCGCCGGGGCGCCGGCCGCTCTCGTCAACGCCGACGCCGGCTCCTCCGATGGCACCCCGGAGGTGCTGGCTGCGGCCGGGCTGCCGGTCGTTCTGGCTCGTCACGACGTCCCCATGACCGAACGGGCGGCGGTGCCGTTCCATGGTGTGCCCGGCCGCGCGGCCGCGCTCCACCTGGCCCTGGACGTCGCGCACCGCCTCGGCGCGCGTCTGATGCTGGTGCTCGAGGCCGACGTGACCACGATGACCGCGGAGTGGCTCGACCGCTTGGGCCGCCCGGTGTGGGAGGAGAAAGCGGATTGCGTGCTGCCGGCCTACTCGCGCCATCGCTACGACGGCACCATCACCAACCTCTTGCTGGCGCCGCTCATCCGCGCGCTCTACGGCCGGCGCCTGCGTCAGCCGCTGCCAGGCTCGCAAGCGCTCTCGGCGCGCCTGGTCGAGCACCTGCTCGCCCATCCCCGCCGGCGCTGGGAGAGCCGCGACGCCACCGATCTGTGGATTGTGGGTACGGCCATCGCCGACGGGTTCTCGCTGTGGGAGGCCTGGCTCGGACGGCGGCGCGTGGAGTCGCGCACCCGGACCAGCGACCTGCCGACGATGGTGGCCCAGACGCTCGGCGCCGTCTTCACGCTGATGAGCCGGGACCAGGACCTCTGGCTCGAGGTCCGGGGCAGCGAGCCGGTCCCGGCGGTGGGGAATCCCGCGCCGCCCGCCACCGATCCGCTGGCCGTGGACATCGAGCGCATGGTGGGCGCGTTCCGGCAGGGCGTGCGCGACCTGGGACCGATCTGGGAGCACGTCCTGGCCCCCGACACGCTCGACGAGGTTCTGGCCCTCGATCGGCCTGACATCGAGCGCTTCCGGTTCCGCGACGACCTGTGGGCCCGTGTGGTGTACGACTTCGCCCTCGGCCACCGCTACGGCGTCGTGCACCGGGAGCACCTCCTGCGTTCGCTCGTGCCCCTCTACCTCGGGCGCACCGCCGCCTTCGTGCTGGCCACGGCGGGTCGGGACGCGGCCGCCACCGAGGCCGCGCTCGAAGCGGCCGGGGCGGCCTTCGAGCACCAGAAGCCGTATCTCGTCGCGAGGTGGCGCTGAGTGCACGCCGATCCGTCCGACCTCAAGCGCACCGTCGTCATCGAGAACATCGCCCCCGCCGTGGATGGCGGGCGCTTCCCGGTCAAGCGCGAGGTGGGCGCCGTCGTCGAGGTGTCGGCTGACATCTTCAAGGAGGGGCACGACGTGCTGGTGGCGTTCGTCCGCTTTCGCGGACCGGGCGACGCCGCCTGGCGCGAGAGCCCCATGAGGTTCGTGGATAACGACCGGTGGGCCGGCAGCTTCACGCTCGACACCATCGGGCGCTGGCTCTTCACCGTCGAGGCGCTGGCCGATCCATTCCGCTCCTGGCTCGCCGATCTCGACAAACGCGTGGCCGCCGGGCAGGACGTGACCAGCGAGCTGCTGGAAGGCGCGGCCCTCCTCCGGGAAGCCGCCGGGCGCGCGGCGGCCGGCGACGCGGCGGCGCTGGCGGCGTACGCCGGGC
>JBOHPP010000161.1:0-5689 GCA_050731755.1 Candidatus Rokuibacteriota bacterium
GGACGAAGTCGACGCCCTCCAGGTCTTTTACTCTCAACCGCACACCCGCCGCCTCCGCTACCAGGACATCAAGGCGCTCGCCGAGGCGATCACAGCCCCACCGCGTTCCTGGACACCGGAGCTACTCTGGCACGCCTATGAACTGCTGGAACGTGACAAGGTTCGTGGGGCCTCCGGCAAACGGCTGCTCACCGACATCGTCTCGCTCCTCCGCTTTGCCCTGCGCCGGGACGATGAGCTCGTCCCCTTCGCCGACCGGGTCCGCGAGCGCTTTGCTGCCTGGCTCGCCCAGCAGCATGGCCAGGGCCGTCACTTCACGCCCGAGCAGATGCGTTGGCTCGAGATGATCCGCGACCATATCGCGGCGAGCGTCGAAATCGATGCGGAGGATTTCAGCTACACGCCGTTCGTGGAAGCCGGCGGCCTGGGAAGGGCAAGCGAGGTGTTCGGGAGCAACCTCCGGCCATTGCTAAACGAGTTGAATGAGGTACTGGCTGCATGAGTGATCGACCTCCGGCGCCCGGCTGGGCCGAGGCTCAGCTCGGAGAAGTCGTCGACATCCTCGACAGCCTGCGAGTTCCAGTCAACTCAAGCGAGCGGGCGCGGCGCCACGGACCCGTCCCTTACTACGGCGCAACCGGGCAGGTTGGCTGGATCGACGGCCATCTGTTCGACGAGGAACTTGTGCTCCTGGGCGAAGACGGCGCGCCTTTCCTCGATTCGACTAAGCCGAAGGCCTACGTCGTTCGCGGACGATCCTGGGTTAACAACCACGCCCACGTGCTTCGCTGTCGTGCAGGTATGCCGAGTGCGTTTCTAAAGTTTCAACTTGACCAGCTCGATTATCACGGCTTCGTTAGCGGTACGACTCGGTTGAAACTTTCGCAAGCCCCGATGCGCCGGCTTCCGCTCCGGTTACCTCCACTGGAGGAGCAGCGTCGCATCGCTGTGGCGATCGAGTCGTACGTCAGCCGCCTTGATAGGGCGGCAGCCTTACTACAGCGCGTGCGCCGCAACCTCGGCCGCTATCGAGCCGCAGCACTAAGGGCCGCAGTCGAGGGCCGCTTGGTGCCGAGGCTGAGCTGGCCAGGGCTGAGGGGTGCGACTACGAGCCCGCGGACGTCCTGCTCAAGCGCATTCTCGCCGAGCGCCGGCGGCGATGCGAAGAAGTAGAGCTGGAGAGGACGGAGGTCATGCGCAGGTCGCCAAAGGACGGGGGTTGGAAGGAGAAATACCCGGAACCGAGATTGCCGGATCAGAATGATCTCCCTCGCATTCCTGAGGGGTGGTGCTGGACTACTCTTGAGCAGTTGAGCTGGGACGCGTCGTACGGGACCTCGCTTCGCTGCGATCGAGAGCCGTCAGGAGTTCCTGTGGTGCGAATCCCGAACGTCAGCGAAGGGTCGCTGGATCTCAGTGACATGAAGTTCTGCCAAAGCCTGTCGTTGAGCAGCCGCGAAGCACTAGCCCCTGGAGACCTGCTGGTCATACGGACCAATGGGAGTCGTTCTCTTATAGCGAGGGCTGCGCTTGTCACCGACACCCTTGCGCCGCCCCACTTCTTCGCCTCCTATCTAATCAGGTTCCGGATGGTCTTGCCGGAGATCGGGCGATGGGTTGCCGCCTACTGGGACGCGCCGCAAACCAGGACACGTCTCGAGTCCGAGGCGGCCACCTCGGCCGGTCAGTATAACGTGAGCCTTGCCGACTTGGCCAAGCAGCCGATACCGCTACCGCCACTTCTGGAACAGGTCCGCATCGGCGCCGAGATCTCGCTCCTTGAGTCAATCGCCCGTCAGAACACGGTCGCGGTGTCGATGGCGCTTCAGCGGTGCGACCGCCTGCGCCAGGCAGTCCTCCAGTGGGCCTTCGAAGGGAAGTTGGTTGACCGGGATCCGGCCGATGAACCGGCAGCGGTGCTGCTCGAGCGTATCCGAACGGAGACGGCGGCGGCGACCAGTAGGGCGCCGGGGGGCCGGGTTGGAGGAAAGCGTCGAGGCGACAGGGGTAGAATGAGTGGCTCGGGAACTGAGGAGGCGAGGTGCTGATTACTCGGAGGATTCGAATTTCGGGCGCGGGTGCGCGAGGGGCCCGGATCGACGGCGGCCTGTTGCGCGACCTCCTGGACGTCCTGGTGGACGGCTGCCAGCAGGCCGTGCGCCTGCGGGTGGAAGGCCGGAGCACCGCCCAGGGAAAGCCGCCGACCTGGTTGGCACGGCTCGCGGCCTTCGATGTCGTTGGGCTCAGGGCGGGCTCGACGGTGCTGGTCGTCGAGGCGCCGTCACTCATGGACGCCGCTCCGGAGCGGTTCCGTCAAGGCGACCTGTTCCCGTTCGTTGAGCCAACGCGATCCTGCCTCGACTTGCTTGAGGAGAGTTTACGAGATGCGGTCGAGGGCAAGGCGGAGAGCGATGCGTACGATGACGGGCTCATCAGGACGTGCGAGGAGTTCTCCAAAGTCTTGCGCCACGACGTCGAGGCGGTCGAACTGATGGGCGACATCCCACTGCGGGTCGATGCCCGGGGAATCGAGACGTGTCGGCAGCTCCGCAGCGCGATGCCGCCAGATCAGCAAGTGCAGATAGCTGGGAAGCTCGACGTTCTACGGCACAGCGACCGGATGTTCACCCTCATCCTCGAATCAGGCGCACAGGTGCGCGGCGTGGTGGCCAGCGAGGCGATCGACTTGACGGCATTGGGGGCCTTGTGGGGCCGAGCCGCCATAGTCTCAGGCGTGGCAAAGTTCCGACCGTCCGGCTCGCTGCTCCGCGTCGAGGCCGAGCGGATCGAGCAAGCCAACGAGCACGATCTCTCGCTGTGGGGCTCCCTTCCGGGGCCCATCTTTGGCCCGCTGGACGAGCGGTCGCTTCGTCAGCCTCAAGGACTGAGATCGGGAGTGGGCGCGATTCTCGGCCAGCTCCCGGACGGAGAGAGCGACGAAGAGATCACCGAGGCGCTTGACCGTCTTTCATGATCGCGCCGTCGAGGCTTCTCCTCCTCGACACGAACATCGTCATCCTTCTCGTTCGGGGCGGCGCTGTCGGGCAGGCGATCGATTCTCGGTTCCGGTTGCGTGAGCGAGCGGAGCGCCCGCTGGTGTCCGTCGTGACGCTGGGCGAGGCGTTGGCATTCGCGCGGCAGCGTAACTGGGGGGCCGACGGAATCGCGCGGCTTCGAGACCTGACGCGGGAGCTGGTCCCGGTCAACATCAGCGCCCAGCCCGTCCTCGATCGCTACGCAGAGATCGACACGTTCATGAAGCGAAGCGGCAAGGCACTGTCGGACAACGATTTGTGGATCGCCGCGTGTGCGGCGGCTGCCGAGGCGACGCTGCTCACGACAGATCGCGACTTTGATCCACTCGTCGGGCGGTATCTCGATCGCGTCTGGATCGATCCCAGGAATCCGGGCGCCTAGCCATGGCCAACGGCTCCACCCAGATCGTCCAGAAACTCTGGTCCTATTGCAACGTCCTTCGGGACGACGGGCTTTCGTACCAGGACTACCTGGAGCAGTTGACGACGCTGCTCTTCCTGAAGATGGCCGACGAACGAGCCACGCTCGAGGGGCGGAAGAACCCGGTCCCCGAGGGCTGCCGCTGGGCGGACCTGGCGGCGCCGCACATGGAGGGCGCCAAGCTCGAGGCGCACTACCGGTACACGCTGGAGGCGCTGGGTAAGCAGGGCGGGATGCTGGGTCTCATCTTCCGGAAGGCACAGAACAAGATCCAGGACCCGGCCAAGCTCAGGCAGCTCATCGTGGAGCTGATCGGCAAGGAAACCTGGTCCACGATGTCCTCCGACGTCAAAGGCGACGCCTACGAGGGGCTTCTTGAGCGGAACGCTCAGGACATCAAGAGCGGGGCAGGGCAGTACTTCACCCCGCGGGCGCTGATCGCGGCGATCGTGGACTGCCTCCAGCCCAGGCCGGGGGAAGTCATCGTGGATCCGGCCTGCGGGACGGGTGGCTTCTTGCTGGCCGCGCACGACTATCTCGCCAGGCACTACAAGCTGGATCGGGACCAGAAGCGTCATCTGCGCTACGAAGCCCTCCGCGGTGTGGAGCTGGTGGACGGTGTGAGCCGGCTGTGTGCCATGAACCTGTATCTCCATGGCATCGGGCCCGATGACGATGACCACGAGCCGCCGATCCGGACGGACGACGCGCTTCGCGCCGAGCCCAGCGCCCACGCCGACGTGGTGATGACCAATCCCCCCTTCGGCAAAAAGTCGAGCATCACGATCGTCAACGAGGAGGGCCAGGCCGATCGGCAGGCCGTCACTTACAACCGTCCGGATTTCTGGACCACCACGTCGAACAAGCAGCTCAACTTTCTCCAGCACGTCAAGAGCCTGCTCAAGGTGCACGGGCGCGGGGCTATCGTGGTGCCCGACAACGTCCTCTTCGAAGGTGGTGCGGGCGAGACGATGCGGCGCAAGCTGTTGCAAGAATGCGACGTCCACACCCTGCTTCGCCTGCCGACTGGCATCTTCTACGCCCAGGGCGTGAAGGCGAACGTGCTCTTCTTCGACAGGAAGCCTGGCAGCGAGAAGGCATGGACCAGGACTGTCTGGGTGTACGACCTCCGGACGAACCAACACTTCACGCTGAAGGAACGTCCGATGGCCCGGCGGGACCTGGACGACTTCGTGGCGTGCTACCGTCCCGGCAGCCGCCACGATCGGGTCGCAACCTTGTCGGAGACGACGCCCGACGGCCGCTGGCGGCCCTACACCTATGAAGAGATGCTCGCGCGCGACAAGGTGAGCCTCGACCTCTTCTGGCTGCGCGACGAGAGCCTGGAGGACTCAGCGAGTCTGCGCGAACCCCACGTCATCGCCGCGGAGATCGCCGACGACCTGCGCGCAGCGCTCGAGCAAATCGAGGACGTCCTGGAAGATCTCCAGGAACGTGCCGCCAAGACCCGACCGGCCCCCTCGTAACCTTGGAAACTACGACGCCCGCCCGCGGCCTAGCGTCCCGGCTCGCCGGCGTCGACCGCTCGTTGCCTGTCTGGGGCGCCGCCGCCCTCGCCCTGCTGTTCCTCATGGCGCTGCCGCTCGGCTGGCTCGCCTCGGTGAGCGTGAGCAGCGAGGGCGGCGCGACGCTCGCCCACTATCGCCGCGCGTTCGGCGATCCCGCGCTGCAGAGGGCCCTCTGGAACACCGTCGTGCTGGCGTTGTGGGTGGGGCTGGCCTCCGTCGCCATCGGCGCTCCGCTGGCCTGGCTCACGGCGCGGACGGACGTCCCGGGCAAGGTGCTGATCCGCGGCCTGGTCATGGCCTCGTTCGTCACGCCGCCCTTCCTCGGCGCCTTCGCCTGGGTGATGCTGGCCGGCCCCAACGCCGGGCTTCTCAACAAGGTCTGGCGGAGCCTCACCGGCGCCGAGGCCCCGCTCCTCAATATCTTCACGATGCCCGGGCTCGTCTTCGTCGTCACCATCTACACGTTCCCGTACGTCTACATCATGATCGCCAACACACTGGCCCTGATCGCCTCCGACCTCGAGGAGGCGGCCGCGATCCTCGGCGCCGGCCGGCTGACCGTGGCCCGCACCGTGACCTTGCCCATGGTGGCGCCGGCCCTGGTGAGCGGGTTCATCCTGGCCGTGCTCCAGGCCCTGGCCCTCTTCGGCTCGCCGGCGATCCTGGCCATGCCCGCGGGCTTTCACACGATCACCACGCAGATC
>JBOHPP010000162.1:0-6754 GCA_050731755.1 Candidatus Rokuibacteriota bacterium
CCGTCGGGTTTCCCGCCGGGTTTCGCGGGTCGCGCGGGTAGTATCGCCTCGATGAGGCGTGCGTGAGCCGCCGAGGTGGGTCGGCGGTGCGTGGGGCCGCCCTCCTGGCGGCGGCGCTCTATCTCGGGTGCGTCGCCGCGTCGTGGGACAAGCCGCTCGTCGGCGACTTGGTCCCCTATCTCTGGTGGGCGCGGTCCATTGTGGAGACCGGGGTGCCGCTCACGGTGTTCAATCCCGACGACGAGCCCTATCCCGGCAACCTGCACCCGCCGCTCTACCCCTACCTCATCGCCGTGAGCTTTCGACTCTTCGGCGACGGCGTGCGCAGCGCCGTCTACGTGAACCTCCTGGCGTTCATCGCGACCCTCGGCCTGACCGTGCTCCTGGCCCGCCGGGTGGCCGGGAATGCGCGGGCCGGCTGGCTCACCGCCCTCCTCCTCCTGGTGCACCCCTTCGTCATCCAGGGCACGTTGCTCGTCGATACCGATACCTCCATCCTGCCGTTGGCGATGCTGGGCTATGTCGTGCTCCTGCTCGCCATGCCGGCGCCGCTGACGGCGGCGCGCCTGCTCGTCCTCGGCCTGGCCTTCGGCCTCTGCCTCTGGACGAAGTTCGCGACGCCGCTGATCCTGCCCGTGGTGACCGGCCTGTTGCTGGCGCTGCGGGGCCGGCCGGCCTTGGGCGCCGCGGCCGGCGCCACCATCGGCGCCGTCGGGCTCGCGTTCTTCATCGGCACGCACTACGTGTTCGCCCTCGTCACCGGCCTCGATCCCTGGGAACCCATGGCGTGGCCGCTCAGCAAGGCCGGGCAGGACCTGGGCGGGAACGTCCATTCCTGGTTGGGCAACATCCTGCCGACGCTGAAGACGGACCTGCTCTGGTACACCCCTGCCTTCGTCGCCCTGGTCGGCCTCGCCAGCGTCGCGCGCATCGCGCGCTATCGCCGCGAGCGCTCTCTCCGCGAGGAGGACCTCATCTGGCTCCTGGGCTGGCTGATCTACCTCACCTACACCGTCGTCATCCCGACGGACGGCCGGCCGCGGTACAAGAGCATCACGCTCTTCCTCTTCGCCATCCCCGTCGCCGGCCTGCTCGCCGAGGCGCTCGATCGGATCGTCTGGACCCGGCGGACGCTCGTGCTGGGCGGCACCGCGGTGGCCGTGGCCCTGGCCTACTATGCGGCGCAGCCCGAGCTGATCGCGACGGCGACGCTCATGACGGGGATGGCGACGATGGGCGCCAGGGTGACGCTGCTGGCTGTCCACGTCCTGCCCATCGTGCTCACCGGGCTCCTGGTCTTCGGGGCCCGCCCCGCGGGCACGCCGGCCGCGGCGCTGGGACTCCTGGTGATCTTCGGCAGCGCAGCGGTCGCCATCGATGTCAAGCAGGCGCGCTCGCCGAGCCCGCACAACCTCTTCGGCATCGGGCTCAGCGGCTTCGCCGAGTCGGTCGAGTTCGTCCGCGCGAACGCGCGTCGGGACGAGCTGCTGTTCAGCTTCATGGATCTTCCTTATTACACGCGCAACCCCTTCTATCGATATGTGGAGGTCACGCCGACGCGTCGGTACATCGACGTGGACCGACTGCGGGGGATTCTGGCGCGCCGTGACGTGAAGTACTGGGTGTTCGAGATCCATCGGCTGCGCGGGGCCCCCGAGATGTACGCGAGGCCCGAGGTGCAGGCCTTCCTGGCCCAGGAGTTCTGCCTGCTGCGCCGGTTCGGGAACTACTACATCTATGGCGTGCGCCGGGCCGGATTGTGCAATCGCTCCTCGTGACAGTCGCCCGGTCAACGCCCCCGGCGCGCCAGCACGAGGAACTGGTAGCCCAGCAGACGCGGCAGCCGGCGCGCCGTCCAGGCGCTGGCGGCGTGGACCGCGGCCAGCCACCCGGTGTGCCAGCGCGGCGGCAGAACCTGGTAGAGCGGGACGGGGGTACTGGTGAAGCGGGCCACGTTGAGCCCGGACTTTCCGAGCAACGTCCGCAGCGAGCGTTTCGTGAAGAACCTGAGGTGCGTGCGGTCGAGGATGCCCCGGTCGCCGTACTCGAAGCGACCGGCCAGCAGCCCGAGCCGTATCCAGACGTGGGCCACGTTCGGCACCGAGACGACGACGAGGCCTCCGGGCGCCAGATGACGATTGAACATTTCCAGCACCGCCGCAGGGTCGATCAGGTGCTCGAGGATGTCGGCATAGAGGATGGCGTCGAACGTGCCCTCGAGTTGGGGCGCGTCGCGGTTGAGATCGGCCACGATCATCCGGTCGCAGGCGGTCGCTCCCTTGCGCGCCGCGGCGGGGTCGGCTTCGATCGCCGTCACCCGCCACCCGCGCTCGGTGAGCGGCCGGCTGAGCAGGCCGTCGGCGGCCCCGACATCCAGCAGCCGCCGGCCGCCGCCCTCGCCGAGCCAGCCCAGAATCACCGAGTGGCTGCTGTGGGGGTCGGGCTTGAGGACGTAGGCGCGGCGCGCGGTCACCCGGCGACCTGACGGTAGACCGCGAGCGTCAGCGCGGCCACCCGGCCGGCCTCATGGCGCTCGAGCGGATAGGCGGGCGGCGCGCCCACCTGCCACGTGCGTTCGATCCTGGCGGCGATCGCCTTCGGCGTCACTTCCTCGAGCACAGCCTCCGGGCAGGCGCGAAGAAACTCAGGAACGCCCGGCGGCAGGATGACGCGTCGGCCGAGGGCGATCGCCTCCAGGCACGACCGCCCGAGCCCCTCCGTTCGCGACGGCAGGATGAAGATCTCGGCGCCCTGCAGCAGCAGCATGAGGTCGTCGTGGGGCACCGCGCCCAGGTAGTGCAGGCGTCCCTCACGAGCGACGCGCGTCCGGAACCCTCCCGGGAAGAGCGCTTCGCCCGCGGGCGTGAGGGGCCCGGCCAGGGCCAGGTGCAGATCCGGCAGCCGGGCCCATACCAGCTCCATGGCCGCCACCAGCTCGCCAACACCCTTGCCCGGGATGATCGCGCCCGCGAACAGCAGGTAGGGCGTCGCCCGCGCGAGCCCGTACCGGGCGCGGGCCCCGGCCACGCGCGCCGGGAGGGCCAGCGCCGGCGGTACGAGAGGAATCGGAATGTGCACCAGGCGGTCGGCAGTGAAGCCGCCGGCGGTGAGGAACTCGAGGATGTTCTCGGAGGCGCAGATGAGCCTGCTACAGTGCCTGTAATAGGTGAGTGACGCGCCTTCATCCCGGGCGGCCAGGTCGCGCATGTCGCCCACCAGTGGCGCGCGGAAAAGCGGGGCGAGCCGGTGGATCGCGCGATAGGAGACCAGGGTGTGGTAGTGGACGACCTGACTGCGCAGCGCCAGTGAGACGAACAGCGTGATGAGGACCGTGGCCAATCCGGCCGCGCGATCGCCCATGGCCGTGCGGCGGGCGACGGCCGGCAGCAGCCGGAGCACCCGGACGCGGCCCCGGCGCTCGAAGCGGGGAGCGTCGGCCAGCGCGCGGGTGAGGATGGTGACGCGCGCCGCCGGCGCCTGGCCCACGAGGGCCTGGCTCAGCGTGTTGAAATACACCGCGGCACCGGAGAGCGAGGGGAAGAACAGCGGCGTGACCAGCAGAATGCGCATCGACGTCGCGACCATATCATAGGCCATGCACGTTCCCAGCGGCCTGCTCTTCCGCGCCTTCGACGCCGATCGCGGGCTCGAACGCGCCATCCACCGGGGCGCGCGCCGCTTCGCGACCGCGTGGATCCGTGGCCTGGGCGACGTGGCGTTCATCGTCGCCGAGTTCGTCCGCTACGTCGGCGCCCGCGTCCCGGGGGCCGACGTGACGGTGCTGGTCCGCCCGGGCCTGAAGGACGCCGCCCGCTGGATCGAGGGCGTGCACCGTGTGGTCGTCGTGGAGGAGTGGACGCGGCCGCAGACGCTCAGCTCGTGGTGGGGGCTGGCGTTCCCCCCGCCCTGGGAGATCCGGCGCGCGCTGGCCCGACGGGGCCTGGCCGCCGAGATCGACGCCGTCCTGCCCTATCCGCTCGGGCGCTGGTACGATCGCGATCCCCACCTTCGCCGCCCCCGCCTGCGCTGGACCGACGCCGAGCGGCGTTTCGGCCAGGAGTTCATCGATCGCGCGTTCGCCGATCCGGCCCGCTTCGTGGTGGCCCTCAACACCCACATCGGGACGTCGTCCTACTACGACTTCGACAAGGAGTGGGGTACCGCGCGCTTCGCCGCACTGATCGCGCGGCTGCTCGAGACCCTTCCCGACAGCCGTCTCGTCCTCGTCGACGGCAGCCGAAATGAAGGCCTGCCCCGCGACGGCCGGATCATGGACGCCCGCGGCGCGCTCGGCGTGGCCGAGAGCGTGTCCGTGATCGCCGCCGCCGACCTCTTCATCGGCCTCGACGCTGGGCCGGCCAACCTCGTGTACTTCCTGGACGGTCTGGCGCTCGACCTCGTGGTGCTCCTGGGACGGACCTCGTGCTTCACCCCGCTTCGTTACCCACCGGCCAGCCCCGGCGTGAGGCTCTGGCCGCTCGTCGGCGCCGGCGAGGACATCCAGGCGATCACCCCGGAGGCTGTGCTGGCCGCCGTCCACGCGGTGTACGAGCGGCGGCGCGACGCCACCCGCGCCTGATGATCGCCTCCGGCCCGTTGCCCCGCGTGTCGGTTCTCCTCGTGACAAGGAACCGCCGTGGAGACGTGCTCGAGACGCTGGACGCGGTGACCGCGCTCGACTACCCGCTCGAGCGCGTGGAGGTGCTCGTGCTCGACAACGGCTCCCAGGACGGCACCGTGACCGCCGTGGAAACCTGGGCCGCCGGCGCGGGCCGGCGTCTGGCCCGGGTGCAGTGCGTGCGCTCGCCGGAGAACCTGGGGGCAGCCGCCGCCCGCAACGTCCTGGCGGCCAGCGCCTCGCCGGCGGGCGACCTCTTCTTCCTGCTCGACGACGACGCGGTGCCCGAGCCCGGCTTTCTGCTCAAGGCCCTCGAGGCGTTGGGCGACGCGCCCTCCATCGGCATCGTGGGCGGGCGGATCGTGGCCTTCGACGACCCGGGACGCGACCTGGCCGGGGCCGGGCTCATCGACTGGCGGTTGGGACGCTTCCGCGAGGTGCCGGCAACGGGCACGACCGACTGCGACTTCGTGATCACCTGCGCGATGGTGGTCCGTCCCCAGGCCTGGGAGGCGGCCGGCGGGTTCGACGAGGACTACTTCGTCTACCACGAGGATGTGGACTTCTGCGTGCGCGTGCGCCGCCGGGGCTTCGGGGTGCGCTACGAGCCGTCAGCCGTGGCCCGTCACAAAGTCCCGCCGGGCAAACGGCGGGCGCCCGAGCGTCTCTACTATCTGCTCCGCAACAAGTACCTGTTCCTCCGCAAGCACCTGCCGCCGCGCCGCCATCCCCTGGCATGGCTCGCCTACGGCCCGGCGCTGATTCCCTTCATGCTGCTGCAGTCACTCGTCGTCCACCGTGGCCTGGCTCCGGGCGAGCTGCGCGCGATCGTGGCCGGCGGACGTGATGGGCTTCGTGGGCGGACCGGACGATGGCCGGGCTGACGCCGGTTCTCTACGTCATCGACAATCTGGAATTCGGAGGCGGCGAGCGCGGATTCCTGCAGCTCATCCGGTCGCTCACGGTCGATGGCTGGCCGGTCACGGTCGCCGCGCAGCCGGGCGGGCGCTTCGAGGCCGAAGCGCGGGCGGCCGGAGCCGACTTCTCACCCGTCCTCATGACCTCGCGCGTTGGGGCCGGCACCATCGTCCGCTTGAGGCGGCTCGTGCGGAGCGGCGGCATCGGCCTGGTGCACAGCCAGGGGGCGCGCGCGGACTTCTTCGCCCGGCTGGCGCTGCTGGGGCTGCCGAACGTCCGGCTCGTCTGCACCGTGCAGATGCCGGTAGACGGCTTCGATGTGAGCCCGCCGCGGCGGGCGCTGTACCGGCTCGCCGACCGCCTGGGCCGTCACCGCGTGGACCGCTTCATCGTCGTGTCAGAGACGCTGAGGCGCCGGCTCGTCGCGGGCTGGGCGCTCGGGCCGGAGCGGGTGACCCTGGTCTACAACGGTGTCGAGACCGACCTCCCTCCACCCTCTCCCGAGGCCAGCCGCGGGCTCCGGAGCCAACTCGGCGTGCCGGACGATGCGCGGCTGCTCGGCGCCGTGGGGCGGCTCGTCGAGCAGAAGGGCTTCGCCGAGCTCATCGCCGTCATGCCCGAGGTGCTGGCCCGGATCCCAGACGTGCGCCTGACGATCGTCGGCGAAGGACCCCTCAGGCCGGCGCTAGCGGCCCAGGCCCGCGCCGCCGGCGTGGCCGATCGCGTCCTGCTGGTTGGCTTCCGGTCCGACGTGGCCGGATTCCTGGGGGCGGTCGACGCCCTGGTCGTTCCGTCGCTCAACGAAGGCTTCCCGATGGTCATCCTGGAGGCGATGGCGCTCGGCACCCCCATCGTCGCGAGCGCCCTGGACGGCATCGTCGAGCAGATCACCGATGGACGCGAGGGGGTGCTGGTCGCGCCCGGGGATCGGCCTGCCCTGGCCCGGGCCGTGATCACGTTGCTGTCGGACCGCGCGCTGGCCTCGCGGCTGGGGCAGGCGGGCCGGCGGCGGGCGGCGGCGTTCGACGTGGGCCGGATGCTGGCCGACACGCGCCGCGTATACGCCGAGGTGCTCGGCGGCACGGTCGTCGCACCCCGCGCGAACGGGGAGGTTTGGAGGGGGCGCCCGGTGCCCCCGCCAAGTTAATGGTCCCACCTCGCGCGAACGGGGAGGTTTGGAGGGGGCGCCCGGTGCCCCCGCCAAGTTAATGGTCGCAC
>JBOHPP010000163.1:0-19541 GCA_050731755.1 Candidatus Rokuibacteriota bacterium
CTAAGCCGGCCCGGCGGGCGCTGGCCGGGCCGGCGCGATCTTGACCGCGGTCACCCGCCGCGCGTCCGCCTCCATCACCGTGACCACGTAGCCGGGCAGTTGGAACTGCTCACCACGCCGAGGAATCCGCCCCAGGGTGGCCAGGACGAGACCGGCGACGGTCTCGTAGTCCTGCTTGGGCAGGCTCCAGTCCAGCGCCTCGTTCAGCTCGTCGATGTTCGACCGCGCCGCCACCCAGTAGCTGCCGTCGGGCAGCCGCTCTACCGGCACCGGGGGACGGTCGTGCTCGTCGTGGATCTCGCCGACGATCTCCTCCAGGATGTCCTCGAGGGTCACGATGCCGGTGCTGCCGCCGTACTCGTCGACCACGACGGCCAGATGCATGCGCCCCCGCTGCAGCTCCCGAAGCAGGTCGTCGATGCGCTTCGTCTCCGGCACATAGTACGGCTGGCGCATCAACTCATCCACGGTCCGGGCCTCGGCGCCTCGCCGCAGGAGATCCATGGCGGCGACAACGCCCACGATGTTGGTCTCCCGCTCGCGGTAGACGGGCAGCCGGGAGAAGCCCCGCTGCTGCATCAGGGCGATGGCGTCCTGCGGCGTGGCCGACTCCTTGAGCATCATCACTTCGACCAGGGGCACCATCACCTCGCGCACCGTGGTGTCGCCCAGGTCGAAGATCTTGTCGATCAGCTCGGCCTCCTGGGTGGTGACGTCGGCCTCGCCCGGTTCCAGGCTGAGCAGGACCTTCAGCTCCTCCCGGGAGACGAACTGTCGGGTGTCGGGCAGGCCGGCGCCGAAGGCGCGCAGCGTCCAGGTGACCACCGTGTTCGAGAACACCACGAAGGGAGCCAGGAGGACGGCGGCCCAGGTGAGCAGCCGGTAGAGCTTGAGGACCAGGGGGGTGGCCCACTCGCGGGCCACCGCCTTGGGGATGATCTCGCCGAACACCAGCATCAGCGGCGTGAGGGCGGCGGTGACGACCAGCGGGGCCCAGCCGCCGAACGCCGGCAGCAGCCCGAAGGTGGCCGTCGAGGCGGCGACGATGTGAGCGATGGTGACACCCATCATCGCGGTGGACAAGGTGCGTTGGGGGTTGCGGAAGGCCTCCAGGTACTCGGCGGCGCCGGCGTGGCCCTCCTCGGCCAGGTGGCGCAGCCGGACCCGGTTGGCGGCAATGAACGCCATCTCGGCGGCCGAGAAGAACATCGTGGCCAGCAGGCAGAAGGCCGCGATCCCCAGCAGCGTCATGCCGCCGCCTCGCCCCCAGCCTCGTCGGGCTTGTCCAGGCTCACCAGGACCTCGACCACGCGGGTGCGCTCCACCTTCTCCACCGTCACCGTCAACCCATCCGACTGCACGCGCTCGGCCTTGCGGGGCACGCGCCCGAAGAGATCGAGCACCCAGCCGCCCACGGTGTCGTAAGTCTGATTGGAGATCTGCAGTCCGGTCACCGCGTTGAGCTCGTCGATGGGAAGCTTGCCGGCCACCCGGTAGGTCGTGGCATCGAGGCGCTGGATCAGGCGTTCCGGCTCGTCGAACTCGTCGGCGATCTCGCCCACCAGCTCCTCGATCAGGTCCTCCAGGGTCACCAGCCCGGCCGTGCCCCCATACTCGTCCACCACGATGGCCAGGTGGAGCTTCTTGGCCTGGAACTCCTGCAGGAGCGCGTCGGCTCGCTTGGTCTCGGGAACGAAATAGGGCGGGTGCAGGTGCACGCGCAGGTCGAAGTCAGCGGCCAGGCCATGCAGGTAAGGCAGGAGATCCTTGGTGTAGAGGATCCCCACGATCACGTCGATGGAGCCTTCGTAGACCGGCACCCGGGAGTGCAGGTTCTCGCGCAGCGCGGGCAGGATGTCGCCCACCGGGGTCGCGACGTCCAGGCAGAACATGTCGGTGCGCGGCACCATGATCGAGCGGACGAAGGTGTCTTCCAGCTCGAAGACCTTGTGGATCATCTCGCGCTCTTCGCGCTCCACCACGCCTTCGCTGGCGCCCACGTCCACCAGGGTCCGCAGCTCCTCCTCGGTCAGCTCGGGCTGCGCCGCACGGTCCCGGCCGATGATCCGCACGATGAGGTCGGAGAGCGCGGCCAGCCCGACCCGCACCGGCGCCAGCAGCCGCCCCAGCCAGTCCACCGGCCAGCGGGCCACGGCCAGGAATCCCTCCGGGTACTTGACCGCCACCGTCATCGGCAGGACCTCGCCGAAGGTCGTCAAGATGAGGATCATGGCGATGGTCTCGGCCAGGAGCCCCCAGCGCGCGTCGAAAACCTGCTCGGCGAGCGTCGCCGCCAGCGCGGCCGCCCCGATGTTGATGAGCGTGATCCCGACCAGGAGGGTCACCAGCAAGTCGTGCGGGCGCTCGATGAGGCGGGTACGGCTGGCGTCCCCGCGCTCGGCGCTGGCCAACCGCCGGAGCCGCGCCCGCCCCAGCGAGAAGTACGCCGCTTCGGCGCCCGTCAGGATGGCCGAGCAGCCGACGAGGATGCCGAGCACGAAGAGCTTGAGGAGGACGGATTCAGCCACGCCGGCGCCCCGTCACGAAGTGCTCCCATCCCGGCGCCGGTCGGGTGCGACCGCGGGCGTCGACGAAGGCCACCGCGCGACCCGCCTCGATCTCGCCGATGGGCGTCAGCCGGGCTCCGGTGGCCCGCTCGAGGCTCTCGCTCAGCCGGGCAAACGCCCCGGGGCCGCAGGTGAGGAGCAACTCGTAGTCCTCGCCGCCGCCAGTGGCCCAGGCCAGCGCGTCGCCGCCCAGCGCCCGGGCCACCGCCCGGGTGCTCTCGGCGACGGGAAGCCGGTCGACCGTCACGCGCGCGCCCACGCCGCTCTCCTGCGCGACGTGCGTCAGATCGGTGGCCAGCCCGTCGGAGAGATCGATCATCGCCGTGACGCCCTCGGCCGCTCCCAGCCACTGGCCTTCGGCGACACGGGGCCGGGGCCGCAGATGCGCGGTCGTGACGTCGGCCAGGGTATCGGCCGGTACGCCGGCCGGCGCCTTCGAACGGTCGAGCACCGCCAGTCCGGCCGCGGCGCGCCCCAGCGTCCCGGTGACGGCGACCACGTCGCCCGGGCGGGCGCCGGAGCGGCGGCGCGGCGCTCCGGTGGTCTCTCCGAGTACGGTCACGTTGACGAACCAACCGGCCGGCGACGACGAGGTGTCGCCGCCCACGAGGGCGACTCCGTGCTCGGCCCCCAGGGCCAGCAGCCCGCCATAAAAGGCCTCCACTTCCTCCATCGTCGTGGCGGCCGGGCAGGCGAGCGCGATGAGGGCCCACCGGGGACGGCCACCCATGGCGGCGACGTCGGACAGGTTGACGGCCAGCGACTTCCAGCCGATGTCCGCCGGCTCGGCGTAGCGGCGCCGGAAGTGAATGTCCTCCAGGAGGAGATCGGTGGTGGCGATGAGCGTGGCGCCGGCCGTCGGCTCCAGGACCGCCCCGTCGTCGCCGATGCCCACGCGGATGCCTTCGCCGCCCATCGCCCGCCGTCTCACGGCCTCGATCAGCGAGGTCTCGGTCAGGCGGGCCGCCCGGGGCTTCATACCAGGAAGTTGGCGAGCAGCCGCTTGCCCTCGAGGGTCAGGATCGACTCGGGATGGAACTGGACTCCCTCGATCGGGTATCGGCGGTGCCGCACCGCCATGATCTCGCCGTCGTCGGCCCGCGCGCTGATCTCCAGCGCCTCGGGCACCGTGCCCGGGACGATCGCCAGCGAATGATAGCGCGTCGCCACGAAGGGATCGGGGAGCCCGCGAAAGACGCCGCGGGCGTCGTGGCTGATCGCGGAGGTCTTGCCGTGCATTTGCCGCTGGGCCCGGGCCACGGTGGCGCCGAAGGCCCGGCCGATCGCCTGATGGCCGAGACAGACACCCAGGAGCGGGGTCGTGGGCCCCAGGCGGCGGACCACCTCGATGGAAACGCCGGCCTGATCCGGGGTACCGGGCCCCGGTGAGATGACGATGCGCTCGGGACCGAGCGCGGCGATGGCGTCCACATCGAGCTCGTCGTTGCGGACGACCTTGAGCGTGGCGCCCAACTCGCCCAGATACTGGACGAGGTTCCAGGTGAATGAGTCGTAGTTGTCGATGACGAGTATCATGCGCGCGCCGTGGTGGCGGCCATGCGCAGGGCCAGCACGAGCCCCCGGGCCTTCGAGCAGGTCTCCAGCCACTCCGTCTTGGGATCGGAGTCGGCGACGATTCCGGCGCCCACCTGGACCGAGGCCCGCTTGCCGTGGCACACGATGGTGCGGATCGTGATGCAGGAGTCCAGGTTGCCCGAGTACCCGATGTAGCCGACGGCGCCGCCGTAGGGGCCCCGCTGGGTGAGCTCGAGCTCGTCGATGATCTCCATGGCCCGGATCTTGGGCGCGCCGGTCAGGGTGCCGGCCGGAAAGCACGCCTGCAGCACTTCGAGGGCGTCGGCGCCGGGTGAGAGCGTGCCGATCACGTGGCTCACGAGATGCATGACGTGGGAGTACCGCTCGATGGCCATGAACTCCGTGACCCGGACCGAGCCCAGCCGGGCGACGCGCCCGACGTCATTGCGGCCCAGGTCGACGAGCATCACGTGCTCCGCGCGCTCCTTGGGATCGCTCAGCAGCGCCTGCTCGATCGCCTGGTCCTGGGCGGGACTCGCCCCCCGGGGGCTGGTCCCCGCGATGGGGCGCACCTCGACCCGGTCGCCCTCCAACCGAACCAGCACTTCTGGCGACGAGCCGACGATCGTGCTCTTGCCCAGCCGAAGATAGAACAGGTACGGGGACGGATTGATGGTCCGGAGCGCGCGGTAGACGGTGAAGGGGTCGGCGGGCAGCGTGCAGTCGAGGCGTCGGGACAGCACGATCTGATAGGCGTCCCCGGCGGCGATGTACTCCTTGGCCCGTCGCACCGACTCGGTGAAGGAGCCCTCATCCATCGTCGACGCGAACCCTTCCTCGCCCAGGGCCAGCAGCGGGCCCGACGGTGCGAGGTTGAGCGGCGCCGGCGGCCGCGTCGGACGCTGGAGCTTGGCCAGCGTCATACCGATCCGGACGGCGGCCTGATCGTACGCCCGATCGATCGCGTCCTCGTCGCGTCGCTCCAGGTGCGCGTTGGCGATGACCAGCAGGCGGTGGCGGAAGTTGTCGAACACCAGCAGGGTGTCGGTGAACATGAAGATCGTGTCGGGCAGCCCGAGGTCGTCGTGGGCGGCCGCGGGCAGGCGCTCCATGTGCCGGACCATATCGTAGGCCAGGTAACCCACGGCGCCTCCCTGGAACCGTGGCAGCCCCGGCACGCTGACGGGTTCGAAGCGACGGAGGAGTCCGCGGAGGGCCTCCAGCGGGTTGCCGTCGGGTAGCCGCTGGGCCGCCCGGCGACCGGCGCGTCGGAGCCAGACCCGGCCGTTCTTGGCGGTGAGGACCATGAGCGGGTCGGCCCCGAGGAAGGAGTAGCGGGCCCACTTCTCGCCGCCCTCCACCGACTCGAGGAGGAAGGAATACGGGCCCGCGCCGAGCCTCAGGTAGGCCGAGAGCGGCGTGTCGAGGTCGGCCGGCAGCTCGGCGAAGACGGGCACGAGGTTCCCCTGGCCCGCGAGAGCGTGAAACTCCTCGCGCGAGGGGGAGAGCGACGGGACAACTCTGCCGCCGGTACTAATATCTGACGTGCCTCGCCGTCTGGGTCAGGCCAGCGTGTCCAGCTTCTTCTGCAGCTGCGCCTTGGGCACGGCGCCGATCACCTGGTCGACGACCTGTCCCTCCTTGATGAACAGCAAGGTGGGAATCGATCGGATTCCATACCGGGCTGCCAGTCCCGGATGCTCGTCGACGTTCACCTTCGCGAGCGTGAGCCGACCTCCCGAGCCCTGCACCAGTTCATCAAGTACTGGCGCGATCGCGCGACACGGCCCGCACCACTCCGCCCAGAAGTCCACCATCAGCAGGCCGGAATGAGCCACCAGAGCCTCGTCGAAGTTCTGCTCGGTCAGGTGGAGGGTCGCGGTATCAGCCATGTGCGGTCTCCTCAATGAAAAGTCAACGGTCACGCTAACATACCGATCGAGCCGGCGCAACGTCGCCCGCAGAGAACCGTCAATAAAGTGTGGCCACTTTGGCACGCAGTCGTGATAGATTCGCTGTACGATGACAGCCCAAACGGCGCGGGTCCTGGTCGTCGACGACGAGAAATCCATCCTGATGTTGCTGGAAGAAGCGCTCACGCAATGGGGCTATCAGGTCACCGCTGCCGGCACCGGCGCCGATGCCCTCGTCGCGCTCCGCACCGAAGTGTTCGACGCCGCGCTGACCGACGTGCGCATGCCCGACATGAGCGGCCTCGATCTGCTGCGGGAGATCAAGAAGCGGGACGAGTCGATCGAGGTCGTCATCATGACCGGGTACCCGACGATCGCCTCCGCCGTCGAGGCGCTCAAGGAAGGCGCCTACGACTACCTCTCCAAGCCGCTGATCCTGGACGAGTTGCGCCACGTCATGCAGCGCCTCATGGAGCGGCGGTTCCTGCGGGGCGAAGTCCAGACCCTCCGCATGCGGTTGGGCGAGGAGCTCACGGTCAACGAGCTGATCGGAAGCTCGGCGTCCATGCTTCGGGTGAAGGAGGTCATCGGCAAGGTCGCGGTGACCGACTCGCCGGTCCTGATCGAGGGTGAGAGCGGCACCGGCAAGGAGCTTGTCGCGGCGGCCATCCACCGGCTGTCGGCCCGGGCCAAGGGCCCATTCATCCCCGTGAACTGCAGCGCCATTCCCCGCGACCTCCTGGAGTCCGAGTTCTTCGGGCACGTCCGCGGGGCGTTCTCGGGCGCGGTCTCCGACGCCCTCGGCCTCTTTCGTGGAGCCAACGAAGGCACGATCTTCCTGGACGAGATCGCCGAGCTGCCGCCCGAGCTGCAGGTGAAGCTGCTCCGGGTGCTGCAGGAGATGCTGGTCCGTCCGGTGGGCTCGACGAAGGCCTTCTCCGTCGACGTGCGAGTGATCGCGGCCACCAACCGCAACCTCGAGCAGGCGATGAAGGCCGGCATCTTCCGCCAGGACCTCTTCTACCGCCTCAACGTCATCCGCATCACGCTGCCGACGCTCCGCGAACGGCGGGAAGACATCCCCGCGCTGGTGAACCACTTCATCCGCCGGCTCAACAAGCGCTTCCGCCGCGACGTGCGCGGCATCACGCCGGACGCCATCGCCGCCCTGGCCGCCTACGACTTCCCGGGCAACGTTCGCGAGCTGGAGAACCTGATCGAGCGCGCCTTCGCGATGGGCACGCGGGAGACCATCACGCTGGCCGACCTGCCGAGCCTGTCGGCCCGACCGGCCATGACGACGTCGGTGGAGACGAAGGCGGTCCCCACGCTGGCCGAAGTCGAGAAGGAGCTCATCTTGAGAGCGCTGGCCGTCCACAACAACGACAAGGAGGAGGCCGCCCGCGCGCTGGGGATCTCGCGGCGGACGATCTACCGGCGCCTCAAGGAGTACGGGAAGCTCTGACGTTAAAGTCTCACCAGCGTGTCCGGATCGAATAGCCCGGTTAGTCCGCCCGGGCGAGCGGTGTGTGGTGGTAGACGTAGACTTGCTCGCGCAGAGCACTCCGCACGAAGCGCTCGGCGTGCCGTTGAGTTGGGACAACTTGGTGCCCTGATCGCCGACCGGTAAGACACCAACCTCAGGTGGCTCCTCTCAAGTTCGATCGGATCGGCGCCTGGACCGAGATAAAACTCGACATCATTCGAAAGTATGCGGCGGCCTACTCCCGGATCCTGAGCTCGCGTCACTTCCACCACGTGTACATAGACGCGTTCGCCGGGCCGGGTATCCACATCTCGAAGAAGCGAATGGCGATGACAGCGGGCAGTCCCGTCGTGGCGCTCAATATCGACCCCCCGTTCAAGGAGTACCACTTCATCGATCTTGATGGTGACAAGATCGAGATGCTAAGGAAGCTCATCGAAATCCGGCCCGTCGCTGCGCACGTCCACCAGGGGGACTGTAATCAGATCCTCCTCGAGCAGATTTTTCCGACAGTACGGTATGAGCACTATCGTCGCGCGCTCTGCCTTCTTGACCCCTATGGCCTACACCTGAGATGGCAGGTGATGGAGACGGCCGGCCAGTTGGGCACGATTGACATACTACTGAACTTCCCCGTGGCCGACATCAACCGCAATGTGCTCTGGCACCAGCGAGACCAAGTCGATCCCGGCGACATCGAGCGGATGAACGCCTGGTGGGGCGACGATTCTTGGCGTCGGATCGCCTACAGGACACAGGCGACCCTCTTCGGCGAGGAACAGGTCCGTGAAGCCATGGCAGTCGTTGTCGAGGCGTTCCGCCGGCGCCTGCAACAGCTCGCCGGATTCGTCCACGTCCCCGAACCGCTGCCCATGCGAAACTCCCGCGGTGCGGTTGTCTATTACCTCTTTTTCGGCTCGTCCAACCAGACGGCTGCTCGTATCATCGCTGACGTATTCAAGCCGTACCGCTCCCGGAGGTGAAGATGGGTGACGGAACCGCGATTGAGTGGACGGACGCGACTTGGAACCCAGTCACCGGCTGCACTAAGGTGTCGCCGGGCTGCAAGTTCTGCTATGCGGAGCGGCTCACTGAGCGATTCGGCCTGTATGACTTCACCGACGTCCGGCTGCACCCGGAGCGGCTAGAGCTACCTCTCCGCTGGCGTGCGCCTCGGCGTGTATTCGTCAACTCGATGAGCGACCTATTCCATGAGCGCATCCCGGACCCGTTCATCGAGCGAGTGTTCGACGTGATGGCGCGGGCGTCACAGCACATCTTCCAGGTCCTCACCAAGCGGGCCGATCGGCTGCTTAGTTGGTCGCGCCACCGGCGGGAACCGATCCCAGCGCACATCTGGATTGGCGTCTCCGTCGAATCATCGAAGTATCTGTGGCGTGTGGACCGCCTGCGCCAGGTTCCGGCGAGGATTCGGTTCATCAGCGCTGAGCCGCTGCTTGGGCCCCTGACCGGGCTAGATCTCGCTGGCGTCGCTTGGGTCATCACTGGAGGCGAATCGGGCGGGCCAGGAGATCGCGCTCTCGTGCGTTTCTCTGATGGAGCCCTGCGCCCTAAACCAGAAGCGCTCGCTTGGGTCCGGGAGGTCCGCGATAACTGTTTGGCCGCCGGCGTGGCGTTTTTCCACAAGCAATGGGGAGGGCCGCGGCCGACGTCGGGGGGTCGAAAGCTCGACGGACGGCAGTGGTCGGAGTACCCCGGGCAAGCGTTGAGCGACGCCCAAGCCAGTGACGCTCCCAGAGTCCGTCACGGATCAGCCCGATAGCGAGACATGGCGTGACCTCTACACCGTTTTCGGCAATGCTGTTTATTGGGCGCAGACGCTTGAGCACACCCTCGTCAACGTCTTGGCACTTGAGCGACTCGTTCGGAAGGAGCGCTTCACCGTCGACGAATTCGACCAATTCATGGTGCGTCAGTTCAAGCAAACACTAGGTCAACCGATAGGAATCTTGAAAGCGAACGTGGACGTAAAGGAGGGGTTTGCTGATCGTCTCGCTTGCGCACTTGAAGTCCGGAACCTCCTTGTCCACCGCTACTTTCGGGAGCGAGTTCAAGACCTGACGAGTGACGAGGGGAGGCGCCGGCTCATCGAGGAACTGTCGACCTTCCGGGGGGATCTGCGGTCGGTGCATCAAGAGTTGTACCTGCTGATGGCGCCCTTCAGAGAAACGGTAGGCATTAGCGAGGATGATTTGCGTCGAGACATTGAGCGGCTCCTGGCTGGTGGAGCGTAGGACCCGGTAGCCGATCGGGCAGCTCGTGGTTCGGCCCTTGAGGTTGTGCAAAGAGCCCGCTGGCACGGGTTCCCGCCGACGCGGCGCGCCCGGCAGGGATCGACGGGACCCGTTTCCGATTGCTGGCAACGGACCGCCGCGCTCCAGATGGAGCCCAGCCGCAAGGGGCCAGCGAACGCGTGCTGCGTGGTCCCGTCGATCCCTGCCGGGCGCGCCGCGTCGGCTCCGCAGCTCGGGACGAGCCCGGCTATCGTTAACGCGACGTCGTGGGTGGGTGTAATACTTAGCTGACGTAACCCTCCAGCACGTCGCGGGCGATCAACTCGGGATCGCGCTCCTGCGGCGCTCCGTACCCACCGCCCCCCGGCAGGCGAACTTCCACCAGGGCGCCGGGCGGCACCACCTGCTCCTGCTTCGGGTTGCCCGGCGGGACGCCGTCGACGAGCACCTCGCCCAGGGTGCCGGGCCCACCGCCGAAAAACCCTTGCGCCGGATGCCGGGTGCGATCGCAGAGCACCGAGCAGGTGACGGGCTCACGGCTGCGCATGCGGAAGGCGATCGTCTGGCCGAGGCCCCCCCGGAACTTGCCGAACCCGCCTGAATCCGGACGCAATTCTTTGCGCTCGATGAGGAAGGGCGAGATGTTTTCCAGCACCTCGGCCGGGGTGCCCAGGACCCCGGACGGGAAAGCGGTCGCGCTGAGGCCGTCCTTGACGGCCCGGGCCCCGGTTCCACCCGAGGAGAAGAAGATCTGGGTGAACGGACGACCCTCAAGATCCCGACCGGCCACCTGCACGCCCCAGATATTGGCCGAGCCTTCGGCCATCACGCGATCGGGCAACGCCTGGCTCAGCGCGCCGGCGATCACGTGGGGCAGGAAGTGCCCGATGACGTGGCGGGCGGCCACCGCCGCCGGAGGCTTGACGTTGAGGATCGATCCCTCGGGGGCGTGGATCCGCAGCGGGCGGAAGGCGCCTTCGTTGTTGGGCACGTCGGGGCTCACGATCACCTTGACGCCGTACGTCGTGTAGGCCTCGGTGTAGTTCATCACGACGTTGATGCCGCGGGCACTGGCCGGCGACGAGCCGGCGTAGTCGATCGAAAGCTCGTCGCCCCGGACCTCGCAGCGCACCTTGATGGTGATCGGCTCGTCGAAGCCATCGGAGGTGATGGCGTACTCCCACCGGCCGGGCCGGAGCGCTCGAATGGCCTCGCGCATCGCCCGCTCCGTCCGCCCGATGATTTCGTCGGCCAGTGGCTCCAGCCGCTCGAGCCCGAATTCGCCCATGAACTCCAGCAGGCGCTCGCCTCCGACGTCGCCCCCGGCGATCTGGGCGTGGAAATCGCCCAGCACCATGTCGGGCACCCGCACGTTGGCCCGGATCATGGCCATCAGCGACTCGTTGGGGCGGCCGCCCTCGTAGAGCTTGAGGATGGGGATGAACAAGCCTTCCTCGTAGACCTCCCGGGCCTCGGCCGAGAGCACGTGGCCACCGATGTCGGCCGTGTGGCAGGTGGAGGCGAAGAACGCGACGCAGGCGTCGTCCCGGAAGACAGGCGTGCAGATGGTCACGTCGTTGAGGTGGCCGGACGTCTTCCAGGGATCGTTGGTGATCAGCACGTCGCCCGGCCGGAGCGTCTCGATCGGGCAGGCGGCCAGGACATGCTTCATGGCCAGGGCCATGGAGTTGATATGGCCCGGCGTGCCGGTCACCGCCTGCGCCACCATGAAGCCGCGGCGGTCGAAGACGCCGGCCGAGAGGTCCCCCGCCTCGCGCACGATGGAGGTGAACGACGTGCGTTGTAGCGCCGTGGCCTGCTCGTTCACCACGCCGATCAGCCGGCTCCAGCAGATCTCGAGCGTGACCGGGTCGAGCAGTTTCAAGCCGGAAGCTCCACCACGATGGTGAGGCCGTCGTCGACGCGGCAGCGGGCCCCGGGCCCGAGGACGGCCGTGGACTCGCGCTCCTCCACGATGGCGGGACCGCCGAAGACGGTGCCGGGGCCCAGCGCGTAGCGGTCGTACACCGGCGTGGTCACGAACCCTCCGACCTCGGCAAAGTAGGCGGCGCGTCTCGTCTTGATGGCGGCCTCGGCGCTCGTCCCGCCGACGGCGGCCCGGGGCGTCATCGCCAGCCCGGGCCGGGGGCCCGACACCGTCACGCGCCAGTTCAAGGCCTCGATGGGAACGCCCTGGGGGAGCCGATGGTAGAGGGCGCCGTAGGCGCCCTCGAAGCTTCGGGTGATGGCGGCCAGACTCTCTGCCGCGAGCGCGCCGCCGGGGATCGGCGCCTCCACCTCGTGGCCCTGGCCGAAATACCGCATCTCGGCCACTCGCCGCACCTGCACATCGCGCGGCGGCACTCCGGCCCGCGTCAGCAGCCGGCGCCCTTCGTCCTCCATGGCGGCGAAGAGCGCGTTGACCGCGGTCCAATCGGCGGCATCCAGCCGCTCCCGGTGGGTTCTGACGAAGTCGAAGGCCAACGGCGCGGCCAGAAGGCCGTAGGCCGACATCGCGCCCGCGCCGAACGGCAGCAGGATGCGGGGGACGCGCAGGATTTGCGCCACCTGCCAGCAGTGAACGGGCCCGGCGCCCCCGAAGGCGAACAGCGGGTACTGGCGGAGATCCTTGCCCCGCTCGATCCCGTGGATGCGGGCGGCGGCTGCCATGTTCTCGTTGACGACCCGGTGGATTCCCCAGGCCGCCTCCAGCCCGTCGATGCCCAGCGGCCGGGCGATGTGCTCCTCGATAGCGCGCCGCGCCGCCGGGCCGTCGAGCCGCATGCGACCGCCCAGGAAGAACTCGGCATCCAGGTAGCCGAGGACGAGATCGGCGTCAGTGACGGTCGGCGCGCGGCCGCCGAGGTTATAGCAGGCCGGTCCCGGCTCGGCGCCGGCGCTGTCAGGGCCGACCTTGAGCAGCCCCATGCGGTCCACGCGGGCGATGGAGCCGCCGCCCGCGCCGATCTCGATCAGTTCGACAACCGGCACCCGGATGGGGAGGCCTGAGCCCTTCTTGAAGCGGTCGGCGCGGGCCACCTCGAACTCGCGGGCGACCAGCGGCGTACCGCCGTCGATAACGCACGCCTTGGCCGTCGTGCCGCCCATGTCGAACGACAGCAGCCGCGATTCGCTCCGCTCTCGGGCCGCCTGCGCGGCCGCCAGCGCGCCCGCGGCGGGCCCGGACTCGACCAGGCGGATGGGGAAGCGCTTGGCGTCGCCGGGGAGCGCGATACCACCCGACGACTGCATGATGTAGAGTTGGCCGGCGATGCCCAGATCACCGAGGCGGCGCTCGAGATCCTCCAGGTAGTGCGCCATCAACGGCATCACGTAGACGTTGGCCGTCGTGGTCGAGGCGCGCTCGTACTCCCGGATCTCGGGGACGACCTCCGAGGAGCAGGACACCGGAACTCCGGGGGCGACCTCCCGCACCAGTGCTTCCAGCCGCCGCTCGTGGGCCGGGTTCAGATAGGCATGGAGCAGGCAGATCGCGATGGCCTCGACGCCAGCCGCCATCAGCTCGGCGATGGCCCGCCGCGCGGCGGCCTCGTCCAGCGGGCGCAGGATGGAGCCGTCGGCCAGCAACCGCTCCGGCACCTCGCCCCGAAGGTGGCGGGGCACGAGCGGCGGCGGGGGATCGATGAGGATGTCGTACATGTCGTAGCGGCCCTCGCGACGGATCTCGAGCGCGTCGCGGAAGCCAGTCGTCGTCAGGAGCGCCGTCCGCGCGCCCTTGCGCTCGATGAGCGCATTCGTGGCCAACGTGGTGCCGTGGACGACGGCGCCGATGGCGCCGGGCGCCACCCGGGCGTCGTCGAGGAGGGCGTGGATGCCCTGCTCCACGCCGTGGGCCGGGTCCTTGGGCGTCGTCAGGATCTTGCCGACGGACAGGGCTCCCGTCGCCTCGTCCACCACGACGAGGTCCGTGAAGGTGCCGCCGATGTCGACGCCCAGTCGGGCCCGCACAGGGGCAGTCTACATCAGCCGAGATAGGAGGAGACGAACGTACCGGCCGGCGCCCCGCCGCCGGCGAAGCGGCCCAGACTGAAGGGGGCGGCGCTCACCGGCGGCTCGGCGCCGCAGACGAGCGCGGCCATCATCTCGCCCACCGCCGGCGCCAGCTTGAACCCATGACCGCTCATTCCCGCCGCGATCCAGAACCCGCCGACGGCCGACTGGTCGAGGATGGGCATCCAGTCCGGTGTGATGTCGAACGCGCCCACGTACCCGCGCTGGTAGCGCGCCTCGCCCAGCCGCGGCACGGCCCGGCTCGTGCGCTCGAGGGTTTCCGTCGCCTCGGCCAGACCCACCTCCTGGCCCAGGCGCTCGGGATCGACGGGGTGGTGAGCCTCGTCGTCGGTGAGCGAGCCGGTCAGCGTGAGCCGTCCCGTCTCCGGGCGTACGTAAGCGCCGCCGGCGAGATCGAGGTAGACCACATGCGGCGCGCCGAAGCCCGGATCGCGCTCCACGATGAACACGGGATGGCGCCCGACGACGATGGGCAACGCCACGCCGGCGAGCGCAGCCACGCGCGGCGACCAGAGCCCAGCCGCGTTGACGATCAGCGGTGTGTGCACGACGTCGCCGGCGCTGGTCCTGGCGGCGTGGACGCGATCGCCGCTCACGAGAATCTCGGTGACCTCTGCGCCTTGCTCGATCGTCACGCCCGCCCGGCGGGCGGCAGCCGCGTAGGCGAGCGTAACGCCCGAGGGATCGGCGTAACCGGATTCCGGCTCCCAGAGCACCGCGCCCAGCGAGGAGGCGTCGATGCGCGGCTCGATCCGGGCGGCCTCCGGCGGCTCGATCAGCTCGGCCCGCAGCCCGATCGGTCGCTGCCGTGCCAGCGTCTCGGCCAGCCGGTCCCGCATCGCTCCGCTGACGCCGATGAGGGCGCCGCACCCGACGTAGCCCGATGACCCGCCGACGGCGTCGTCGAAGTGGCGGTACACCTCCAGGCTGCGGCGGACCATCCTGGTGGTCTCCGGCGTGGGGTAGAGCTGGCGGATGATGCCCACCGACCATCCGGTGCCGCCGGCGCCGAGGAACCTGCGCTCGAGGATCAGGATCCGACCGACGCCGCGGGCAGCCAGGTGGTGCGCGATCGACGTGCCGGTGACGCCGCCGCCGATGATGACGGCGTCGGCGGTGCGGGTCACCGGCCGGTGGCGGCCAGCGCGGCGGAGGCCTCGCGCTCCGTGAGCAGCCGCACCGGATCGCCTCGGCGCACGGAGCCTTCGACCCGCACCCGCGTGTAGACCCGGCTCCACCCTGGATGACGCTTCTGCGAGACCCGGGCGTAGTCGCCGTCGGCGAACGCCGGCTCGATGTTGGCGCGGGGGGAGGTGTAGCGCGTCACCTGAAGGAGCAGCGCCTCGCCCACGCGCAGCACGCAGCCGGGGGCGACCGCTGGCCAGTCGAGACCGTGGATGGTCAGGTTCTCGCCGATGGCGCCCGGGACGATCGGGTGACCTTCGGCCTGAAGCGCCTCGATGGCTTCCAGGGCGTAGAGGCAGACGGCCCGCTCGGGGCCGCCATGATGCTCCCGGTCGCGGTGAGCGTCGCCCTCCAGGCCCAGGGCGGTCACGCGTGCCGTCTCCACCGGCGTCTTGGGAACGCCGCCACCTGACACGTTGATCTGCACGACGCGTCCCCGACTCACAGGACCACCTCCGAGCCGATTCCGGTAGCTCGGGCCTGATTGTACGCGAGCCTGGCGGTGGCCAGGTCCTCCAGGGCCCAGCCGACCGACTTGAAGACCGTGATCTCATCCGCCCGCGTCCGCCCGGGACGCGCCCCTGTGATGACCTCGGCCAGTTCCGCTGCGATATGGCGTCGATCAAACGCGCCTTCCTTCATCGGCAGGAGCACGTCGCCCGCCTCGCTCAGCGCCCCCTCGTAGGTGTCCACAACGACGCGCGCTCGCCGAAGTGTCTCGGTGTCCGCTTCGCGGTCGCTGGGGCGGAAGGCGCCGACGAGGTCCACGTGGGTGCCCGGCCTCAGATCGGCTCCGAAGATCACGGGGGTGGCCGACGTCGTCGCGCACGTGACGATGTCGGCTTCACGGACGGCGATTCGCGGATCGCTGGCCACATCGACGGCCAGGCCGAGCCGGGCGCCCATCCCCTCGGCGAAGCGCCGCGCCCGCGCGGCGTCTCGCCCCACGACCGCGATCCGCTCCAGCCGGCGGTCTGCGGCCAGGGCCAGGAGCTGAAAGCCGGCCTGGACCCCGGCGCCGAAGCAGGCCACCCGGCGCGCGTCGGCGCGGGCCAGGAATCGGGCGGCCAGCGCGGAAGTCGCCCCTGTCCGGAGCCCGGTCAGGTAGGTGCCTTCCAGCAGCGCCAGCGGCTGGCCGGTGCCACCGTCCAATACGACGTAGCTCGCGTAAACGGTGGGATGCCCTCGCCCGCGGTTGCCGGGGTAGACCGACACCAGCTTCGCCCCGAGCGCGGCGCCGGCCGCGGGCTCCCGCGCGGTGGCCGGCATCAACAGGAGGATGCCATCGTCGCCGATCGGCACGACACCCCGGGGCGGCGCGGTGGCGTGGCCGGCGGCGTGGAGGCGAAAGATCTCGGCCAGGGCCTCGATCACGGCGGGCGGGGCGAGGAGCCGTTGGAGATCGGCCCGGGAGAGGACGAGCACCGGTCAGCGGGCCGTGGACGCGCCCGGCGCCCGCTCGCGCCGCCGGATCATGCGCTGAACCTTCGCTTCGAGGACCACCTCGTCACGCTGGTTGAGGATCCGGTGCTGATAGGTGACGATGCCGCGGTCGGGCTTTCGTGTCTCGCGCTTGTCCACGACCTCGACCTCCACGCGAATCGTGTCCCCGGCCAGGACCGGCGCCAGCAGGCGGACCTCGCCGCCCAGCCAGGCCATGCCGGTGCCGTGGATGAGGCCGGTCTGCATGACGAGCCCTTCGGACAGCGCGAACGTCAGCGCCCCCGGCGCCACCCGGCGGCCGAACACGGACTCGCGGGCGACGTACTCCATATCCACGAAGAGCGGCTCGATGAAGCCGCAGAGGTTCACGAAGGTGACGACGTCGGTCTCGGAGACGGTGCGCGCGAGCGTCCGGTAGACGGCGCCGACGCTGGTCTCCTCCCAGGTCAGTCCCTGTCCCAGCATGTGTCGCTCCGTTCTCTTGGTCCGGCCAGCGCCGTCCGGCTACTCACCCAGATAGGCCCGGCGCACGTCGGAGTCCTCGGCCAGCGTGGCCGCCGTCCCGGTCAGCGCGATCGTGCCCGTCTCCAGAACGTAGCCGCGGTGCGCGATGGAGAGCGCCATGGCCGCGTTCTGCTCCACCAGCAGAATGGTGGTGCCCTGCCGGTTGATGTCGGTGATGGTCTCGAAGATCTGCTCCACCAGCACCGGCGCCAGCCCCATGCTGGGCTCGTCGAGGAGCAGCAGGCGAGGACTGGCCATGAGCGCGCGGCCGATGGCCAGCATCTGCTGCTCGCCGCCCGACAGCGTCCCCGCCACCTGAGTGATCCTTTCCAGAAGCCGCGGGAACAGGGCGAAGACCCGATCGAGATCGCCCTGGATCCGCCCGTCCCGGCGGGGATAGGCTCCCATCATGAGGTTTTCGCGCACGGTCAGGCGGTTGAAGATCCGGCGGCCCTCCGGCACGTGAGCGACCCCGCGCAGGACGACTTCGTGAGCGGGCACGCCCACCAGGGGGCGGCCCTCGAGGGTGATCGTCCCCCGTCGGGGGGCCAGCAGCCCCGAGATGGTCTTGAGCGTCGTCGTCTTGCCCGCGCCGTTGTTGCCGAGGATGGCCACGATCTCTCCTTGCTGAACCGCCAGCGCCACGCCTTTGAGGGCGTGGATCTCGCCGTAGAAGACGTGGAGGCCCTCAATCTCCAGCATGGGCTCGACGCGTGCGATCCCAGGAGCCGCGGCCCAGATAGGCCTCGATGACACGGGCGTCCGATTGGACCTCGCGGGGCCGGCCCTCGGCGATCTTCTCGCCGTGATCGAGCACGGTGACCCGGTCGGAGACTTCCATGACCACCCGCATGTTGTGCTCGATCAGCAGGATGGTCAGGCCGAGATCGGTAATGAGGCGGCGCAGCAGCGCCATGAGATTGGCCGCCTCGCCCTGGGTCATGCCCGCCGTCGGCTCGTCCAGCAGCAGCAGCGTCGGCTCGGAGGCCAGGGCCCGGGCGATCTCCAGCCGGCGCTGATCGCCGTAGGGCAGATTCCGGGCGACCTCGTTGGCACTCGGCCGGAGGCCGACCCGCTCGAGCAATGCCGCCGCCCGCGTCCAGAGCTCACGCTCGGCCCGCGCGAAGCGGGGGCCGCGGCTGAGCACTTCCCACAGCCCGAGCGCGATGCGCGCGTGCATGCCCACCAGCACGTTCTCGATGGCCGTCATGTTGGCGAACAGCCGGATGTTCTGGAATGTCCGGCAGATGCCGAGCGCGGTGATCTGGTCGGGCCGGAGCCCGACGAGGGAGCGCCCCCGAAAGGTGACGGCGCCCTCGTCGGGTGCGTAGATCCCCGTGAAGACGTTGAACAGCGTGGTCTTGCCGGCCCCGTTGGGTCCGATGATGGAGGCGATGCCCGCGTCCAGGTCGAAGTCCACCCGGCTGAGCGCGGTGAGGCCTCCGAAGCGCTTGGTGACGCCGCGGGCCTCGAAGAGCGCGCTCACGGCGCCAGCACGTCCTGTTGTCGGGGGTTCGCGGCCGCCGGCCCGGTCAATTCTCGCTGGCGGCGGCGGGCCGGCAGGATGCCCTGGGGGCGGAAGATCATCATGAGCACGAGGATCATGCCGAAGACCATCCGTTCGTACTTGGCCGGCTCGAACTGGGTGGGCAGGTCGGCCAGGCTGTAGCCGAGGATGGTGACGCCGGCGTTCTTCAGCTCGTTGAGCCAGAGCGAGAACCCCTTGAGCACCTGCAGATTCAGGACGGTCACGACGGTGGCCCCCAGGACGGCCCCGGGGATGGAGCCCATGCCGCCCAGGATCACCATGGCCAGCACGCCGATCGATTCCAGGAACGTGAACGACTCCGGGTTGATGAAGACCTGCTTGGCGGAGAACAGCACGCCCATGATCCCCGCGAAGGACGCGCCGCAGGCGAAGGCCATGAGCTTCATGCGTACCAGGGGCACACCCATCGCCCGCGCGGCCAGCTCGTCCTCCCGAATCGCCTCCCAGGCCCGTCCGATGTGCGAGTCCTCGAGCCGGCGGTTGACGAGGATGACGATGACCACGATGACGAGGACCAGGAAGTAGAAGTGCTCCCCATAGGGAAGACCGAGCAGCGTGGGCGGCCGGCCGATGGGCGTGATCCCCTTGGGGCCGTTGGTGAGGTTGATCGGCTTGTCCAGGTTGTTGGCCAGCACGCGCACGACTTCGCCAAACCCCAGGGTCACGATCGCCAGGTAGTCACCGCGGACCCGGAGGACGGGCAGGCCCAGCAGGACGCCGGTCAGCCCGGCCGTGGCCACAGCCAGCAGGAGGAACGCGTAGAACCACCACCCGCCCAGCGGAAAGATGGCCGTCACCCCCTCCCAGATCTTCAAGGCCTGGGGGGATCCCACGATCGCCCACGTATAGGCGCCGACCGCATAGAATGCGACGTAGCCGAGGTCCAAGAGCCCGGCCAACCCCACGACGATGTTCAGCCCTAGCGCCAGCGCCACGAAGATGCCGACCTGCGTGGCGACCTCGAGATAGAATGTGTTGCGCACCCCGATGTACGGCATCAGGACGCCCAGCGTCACGAGCAGGACCAGGCCGCGGTACCAGTCCGGCACCTTCACGTAGTACAGGAGCAAC
>JBOHPP010000164.1:0-12578 GCA_050731755.1 Candidatus Rokuibacteriota bacterium
CATCACGCCGTCGTTGACGATCGGCGTCATCTGCTGCTCCCCGATGGCGCCACCTGAGAAGATGAACTTGGGGACGAGCTTCTTGATGTTGGCGGTCGTGATCTGGTCGAGCGGGCTGTAGCGCCAGCCGTTGTAGGTCCGGTTGTACATGAGCCAGTTGGCGGCGTCACCGTCGGCGTTCAGGAGGCGATCGTCGGTGACGGTGCGCCACTCGGCGGCCAGGATGGGTAGGGGCGTCAGGGTGAACGAAAAAACGGTCAGGACGATGAAGCAGAGTCTCGGCACTGTGACCATGCCATTCTCCACTGTGTGGCAGCTGTTCGCGGTCCACGAGAGGCGAGAACGTTGCCGACGTGAATTCGTAGGGCCCGGTCCGGCAGGTCACCTCCTTCCGAGTCCGAGGTGCCGTGATGCTAGTGCTGCCGACTCAGCAAGTCAATTGGTCTGATGCATCGCGGCATAACGGTCACACGCGCTGCGCTCACGGTCGTCTTGGTCGTCGGGATCCTCGTCGCGTCACGCGTGGGCGAGACGCAGCAGGCGTAGAGGGTGTACCGGCTCGGCGTTCTCAACCCGGTGCCTGATCGATCGCACATCACCAAGGCACTGGAGGCCGCGCTGGAGGCTTCAGTTGCATGTATGTACTTCTGTACATATACTACTTGCGCGTGGAACTGGACTTTGAATGGGATGCCCGAAAGGCGGCCAGCAACCTCAGGAAGCACGGCATCGACTTCGCCCACGCCGCAACAGTCCTTTACGACGAGCTCGCGGTGACGATCCCAGAAGAGAGTTAGTCTGAGGACCGATTCGCGACAATCGGTCTAGATGCTCTCGGACGACTGCTCGTCGTGGTTTACACCTGGCGCGGTGATCGGGTTCGCTTGATCTCGGCGCGCCGAGCCACGCGGCGAGAGCGGCGCCAGTACGGGGGATAGCCGATGAAGAGGGAATATGACTTCAGCAAGGGCCGGCGGGGGGCGGTCATCAAGACTTCTGCCGGTAAGGTCAGGATCACCATCAGGATCGATGAGGACATCATCGACTGGTTCCGCGCCAGGGCCCACCAGGCCGGGGGCGGGAATTACCAGACTCTCATCAACGCGGCGCTACGCGAGCATATGACGTCCGAGCGGGAACCGTTCGCAGACACCGTGAGAAAGGTAGTCCGGGAAGAGCTAGCGGCGTACCGTAAGAGGGCCAAACGTTGACCGGCGACTACACCCGGAACGAAGCGTGGTCCACGGTCCACTGCTTGAGCAGGACGGGATCGGGCTCCTGGGGGATGCCGGGCACCCGTGAGGTGGCGATCTCGCCGGGGCCGCTGAGGACGATCTCAGGCTTGCCGATGTCGTTCCGGTAGAAGTACGACGACGGGAAGATGTCGCCGGGATAGGTGAAGTTCGGCAGCGTCGCCAGCTCGGCGCAGATCGCCCCGCCGATGGCGCTTTCGAGCATGCCGCCCACCCAGCAGGGGATGCCGTGCTGCGCGCACAGCGCCTGGATCTCGCGCGACGCCGTCAAGCCGCCGACCCGGGCCATCTTGATGTTGACGACCTTACAGCTCCCCAACCGGATCGCCGCCTGGACGTGGGCCAGACTCTGCACGCTCTCGTCGAGACAGATGGGCGTCTCGATCCGGGCCTGCAGATCGGCATGATTGACCAGGCTCATGCCGTCGTCAGCCAGTGGCTGCTCGATCATGGCCAGGTGATACCGGTCGAGCGCGCGGAAGAGGTCGGCGTCGGCCGGCGTGTAGGCGGCGTTGCAGTCGACGTGGAAGGTGAAGCGCGGGAACGTGGACCGCACGGCGTCCACCATCTTCAGATCCCAGCCGGGCCGGAACTTGAGCTTGATCCGCGGGAACCCCTCGTCGATCGCCTCCTGGATCTTTCGCATCAGGATGTCCAGCGAGTCCTGAATCCCAAAATCGGCGCCGACGGCGACGCGATCGCCCGCGCCGCCGAGGGCCACGTGCAGCGGCACCCCCTGGCGCTTGGCCTCCAGCACCCACCAAGTGATCTCGAGCGCGGCCCGCGCGAACTGGTTGCCTTTCACGAAGGCGATCCGGTCCAGGAGGTCGTGGGCCGTCGCGATGTCCTGGCCCACGACGCGGGCGGCCATGTGCTCGCGAAGGGTGTGGAAGGTCGCCAGCGTGTGCTCCGAGGAGTACGCGGGAATGTAGGGCGGGCAACTCTCGCCCCAGGCGTGATGCCCTCCGCTCTCCATCCTCACTAAAATCGTGTCGGTGGAGTGCTGGTCCCCGTACGACGTGCGCCAGACGAACGCCAGCGGGAGCCTGACCCAGTAGATGTCGATACCGTCGATCATCATCGCGCGGTCTGTGTCGTCACGAGTAGGGTACCTCGATGAGCCGCTCTCGCGCCGAACGAACCAGGGGCGCCGGAGAAAGGCTGACCTCCCTCCGGCGGCTCGTGGGCTACGGGAAGGTCAGCGGGTTGGGCATGTCGTTGGGGTTGACGCCCGTCAGCGTGAACTGGCCCGGACCCGTCCGCGTGTAGGTATAGGTCCAGCCCGTCGAGGGCGCCAGGCGCCCGCCGTATAACGGCCCGGCGGGAACATTGTTGGAGTCGGTGACCTGCTGGCCGAGCACCGCCACGTCCCCGCCGATTGCGGCCACGCAGGTCGCGGTGCCGGAGCCGAAGGTCAAGGGGGCCACGTCGGTGAAGGTGGTCGCCGTGTTCGGCACATCGCCGCAGTGCGCGCCGAACACAACCAGCGCCGAGTAGAGACCGCGGAGGTCCGCCTGGGCCTTACTGACGCGCGCGCGTCCCTGCATGTTCGAGTAGAGCGGGATGGCGATCGCCGCCAGGATGCCGATGATCGCGATGACGACCATCAGCTCGATCAGGGTGAAACCGTTCTGATTCCTCAGCCTGAGATGACGCCGGTGCCAGAAGCAGAGCATATGATTCTCCTCTCGCTCGGTTCCCAAGAGCTGCTCGCTCGGATCACCCGCGTGACGGGTGATCGTCCTAGACGATGGTCAGCGAGAGAGCGCCGGGAGGGGCGCGGAGGGACGGCAGGCGGGCAAGAAGCCAGGGGGCGTCGAGCTCCTGGCGCGCGACGCCCGCCCGATGCGCGAGGGCGAGGATCGGGACGGTCGGCGCCACAGGGCCGTAAACGACCAGGAGGCCGTTGAGGATCTCGTCGCCGCCGGCCTTGTCGCTGTCCTCGATCCGGGGCTTGGGGGTCCAGTTGAATTGAAGCTCGGCCGCGTGGCGCTCGAGGAACGTGGCGAGCAACAGCAAGACGATGAGGATCGCCACGGAGACTCGAGGGGAGTGCCGCCCGATATGCACCGCACTCCAAGGTCAGCAAGGTTCCTGCCAGAAAGCAAGTGTCCGGTTTCATGAGGTACCGACCCAGTGGAGTCATGTCTGCCCGGGGACGTCCGGGGGGGACCCATCATAAATCATCCAGCAGACAGCTCTCCGGATCGCCGGCGACGAGGACGCCGCGATCGACCAGCGTGCGATACACTCCCCTGGAAAGGAGTGCGACATGAAGGCTGCGGTATTCCACGGTCCTCACAAGGAGCTCACCATTGAGGACGTCGACATCGCGAAGCCCATCGGACGCGAGGTGCTGGTGCGCACGGTGGCCAGCGGGGTCTGCCGCAGCGACCTCCACTTCATCGAGGGGCTCTACCCGTTTCCGGCGCCGGCCATCCTCGGGCATGAGGCGGCGGGGATCGTCGAGGCGGTGGGCCCTCACGTGACCGAGTTCCAGCCGGGTGACCACGTCATCGCGTGCCTCTCGGTCTTCTGCGGCCACTGCGAGTACTGCCTGACCGGGCGCACGCACCTCTGCCAGAGCCGGCCCGTCCGGACGGCCAACGAGCCGCCGAAGCTCTCGTGGAAGGGCGCGGCCGTCAACCAGTTCGCCAACCTCTCGGCCTACGCGGAGCAAATGCTGGTACATGAGAGCGGGCTCGTGAAGGTGCGCGACGACATGCCGCTCGACCGCGGGGCGCTCATCGGCTGCGGCGTGACCACCGGCGTCGGCGCCGTCCTCAACACCGCGCGCGTCGAGGCGGGCACCACGGTGGCGGTGTATGGGGCCGGCGGGGTGGGGCTGGCGGCCATCCAGGGCGCGGTCATTGCCGGCGCCCGGATGATCATCGCGGTGGACGTCGTCGCCCACAAGCTCGAGACCGCGCGCCAGCTGGGCGCGACCCACACCGTGGATGCCTCGACCACGGATCCTGTGAAGGCCATCCGCGAGCTCACGGGCCCGGGCGTGGACTACGCGTTCGAGGCGATCGGCCTGAAGAAGGCGGCCGAACAGGCGTTCGAGTGCCTGCGGCCGGGCGGGACTGCGACGATCGTCGGCATGATCCCCGTCGGGCAGAAGATCGAGCTGGACGGTCCGTCGTTCCTGCGCGAGAAGAAGGTACAGGGCTGCAGCATGGGTTCGAACCGCTTCAAGGTCGACATGCCGCGCTACGTCGAGCTCTACCGCCAGGGGCGGCTCAAGCTCGACGAGATGATCACCCGCCGTGGCCGCCTCGAGGATGTCAACGAGGCCTTCCGCGCCATGAAGGCCGGTGAGGTCGCGCGGACGGTGTTGATGTTCACGTAGGGTAGCGCTCTGAGGGCGTTTACCCAGACCTTCCGCGCCGGCGCCTCGATCTCCCCGCTCTCCCGTCCGGACGTCACGATCGCCGTCGCCGCCCTTTGCCGTAGCCGCACCCGTCAGACCTGCAGCACCTCGGCGTTCGGGCCGGCCTCCAGCTCGCAGGCGTTCACAGTCATGGCCAGCATGCTGTAGTACCCGATGGTCCCGGTGAGCTGGATGAATCCGTCGTCCCCAAATCGCTGGCGGAGCGCTTTCACGCTGGCGTCGTCCACCCTGTGCTTCCGCACGAGCTGGCGCGTGAACTCCACGATCTGGGCGTCCTCCGGCGGGATGCCGCGCGAGTGCTGCTCGCGGATCGCCGTGATGGTCGCCTCCGGCACACCCAGCCGGCGAGCGCCGCCGGTCTGGGCGCCCCACACATAAATGGCCTCGAGCTCCCGCGCGACGGTCATGGCGGCGAGCACGCGCACCCGCATGTCGAGCGAGCCCTCGAAGCGGACGAAGGCGCCGAGATGCGCGAGACGTCCGGCCAGCTCCGGGCAGTGCAGGAACATCGTGAACGGACCCTGGAGCGCGCCGCGGCTCTGGACGATGCTGTCCACGATGGCGTGGTCCTTGACGGGCAGCTGGTTCTTGTCGGTGATCGGAGTCAGTCTGGCCATGCGTTACCCCCCCACGGTTGTGAAGCCGCCGCCGCTCACTTCGGCACCAGGCCCTTGAAGCGCGGCATGACCTCCCGGGCCAGCAGCTCCATCGAGTGGCGCCACGCCTTGGGCTGCTCCGAGTAGTCGAAGCAGAAGAGGAGCAGCGTGCCGAAACCGCCGACCTCCTCGTAGATCGCGTGGAGCTTCTCGGCCACCGTGGCCGGCGAGCCCATTAGCCAGTTGTGCCGGGCGCAGTACTCGGGCGTGACCTCGGAGTCAGGCACGTCCGGCCGGTGCTTCAGGAACTCGGTGAACTGGAAGGACGCGAGCAGCGGCAGAAAGTACTCCTTCATCATGCGTCCCATCATGCCGCCGGCCGAGAGCCGCATCGCCTCCACGTCGGTATCGGCGATGAAGACTTCGCGCACGAGGCGCCACTCCGCCCGCTTCGGCGTCCGGCCGCTCCGCGCCGCGCCTTGCTCCACCGACTCCCAGTGGCTGCCGACGTAGGCGGGGTTCAGGTTCAGGCTCATCGGCCAGAAGCCGCGTTCGCCGGCGAGCTTCAGCGTGTCGGAGCCTTTGCTCACTCCCGCCACGCCGATAGGCGGATGCGGCTTCTGCAACGGCTTGATGTGGGGCCGGAGCGTATCGAGCATCGTGCCGGTCTTGGTGACGTGCCAGTATTTGCCTTTGTGATCGAATTCGGGCTCGTCGCTCCAGAGGCGCAGGATGATGTCGAGCGCCTCGCGCGTCATCTCGCGGTGCTGGCCCGAGTTGCCGTCGACGTTGAACATGGCCCAGTCGCTGGGCAGCCCGCTCGCCGCCACGCCGAAGTTGAGCCGGCCCTGCGCGAGATGATCGAGCATCGCCACCCGGTTGGCCAGCTCGGCCGGATGGTGGTACGGCATGAGGAACCCGCCGGGACCGATGCGCATGCGCGTCGTCTGCAGCAGCGCCTGGGCCACGAGCAGGTCGGGCGACGGGTGAGGCTCCCAGGGCGCCGTGTGGTGCTCGCCGATCCACGCCTCGCTGAAGCCCAGCTCGTCGGCCCAGCGCAGTTGCTGGAGATCCCACTGGTGCCCATCGTACAGGCTGCGTTCGGGCGGGTGCGAGGGCATCGTGAAAAGTCCGTACTCCATGCCGAACCTCCTCGTCGCCGGTCGGCCGCGGGCGACCATGGCTCGTGCCCGGTGGCCGGCGTATCCTACACCCGCCGCGGTGCTAAGATCGCGGCCACATTCCGTGCCGACGGGGTCTCGTCGCCGAACCGGAAAGGGACAGCTCATGGCAACGATCACAGGCTCGGAGGTGCTGGCGCAGGCGCTCAAGTCGCAGGGCGTGGACACGCTCTTCTACCTCATGGGCGGGCCCATGCTGGAGACGGAGGCGGCCTGCATCCAGCTCGGCATCCGGGCGATCGACACGCGGCACGAGCAGGCGGCGGCACTGGCGGCGCACGCCTGGACGCGGGTGACGCGGCGGCCTGGCGTCTGCATGGGCTGCTCGGGCCCGGGGACGACCAACCTGGTCACCGGGGTGGCCAACGCCTTCACCGACTGCGCGCCGCTGGTGGCGATCGGCGGGTCGAGCCCCCGGGTCTTTCTCGGGATGGAGGCATTCCAGGAGATCGATCAGGTCGCCGTCATGCGGCCGATCACGAAGTGGGCGGAGCGCATCTACGACGCCCGGCGCATCCCCGACGTCGTCGCGACGGCGTTCCGCCAGGCGACGACGGGGCGCCCCGGTCCCGTCTACCTCGACCTACCGGGCGACGTGCTCGGCGAAAAGGTCGAAGAGGAGAAGATCACGTATCTACCGGCGTGGCGCCCGGCCCCCCGCACGCTCGGCGATCCGGGAGCAGTGCGGGAGGCGGTCGCGCTACTGGCGCGCGCCGAGCGTCCGGTGATCATCGCCGGCAGCGGCGTCTGGTGGTCGGACGGAGCGGCCGTGTTCCAGGCCTTCGTCGAGGCGACGGGGATCCCGTTCTACACGACGCCGATCTCGCGCGGGCTGGTGCCCGAGGACCACGCGCTGGCCTTCCTCAACGCGCGGAGCACGGCGTTCGCTGAGGCCGACGTCGTCCTCGCCGTGGGCACGCGCTTCAACTGGGTCATCCAGTTCGGCCGCCCGCCACGCTTCGCCGCCGACCTCAAGGTCATCCACGTGGACATCAACCCGAGTCAGCTCGGCCATAACCGGGCCGTGGACGTGCCCATCGCGGGCGACGCGCGTGCCGTGCTCGAGCAGCTCCGGGCGGAGGCCGAAGGCCAGATCGATCCCCGCCGCTACGCGGCGTGGGTGGGGAAGCTCCGCACCCTCGACGGCGAGAAGTCGTCGGAGTCCGACAAGGCCATGAGCAGCGACAACGTGCCCATCCATCCGCTGCGGCTCTGCAAGGAGGTGCGCGACTTCCTCCGGCGCGACGCGATCCTCGTCGTGGACGGCCAGGAGATCCTGAACTACGGCCGGCAGGCGATTCCGACCTTCGTGCCCGGCCACCGGCTCAACTCCGGCGCGTTCGGCTGCATGGGCGTGGGCCTGCCCTTCGGCGTCGGCGCCAAGGTGGCCAAGCCCGACGCCCAGGTGGTCGTCCTTCACGGTGACGGCTCCTACGGCCTCAACGCGATGGAGATCGACACGGCGGTGCGTCACAAGATCCCCGTCGTGGTGGTGATCAGCAACAACGGCGGGTGGACGGCGGACACGCCGTGGGCGCGGCCGCTGCCCAAGCCGGGGCGCAAGCTCGGCCACACGCGCTACGACAAGGTCGCCCAGGACCTGGGCGCCCACGGCGAGTTCGTCGAGAAGCCGCACGAGATCCGGCCGGCGCTGGAGCGCGCGTGGGCCTCGGGCAAGCCGGCCGTCGTCAACGTCATCACCGACGACAAGGCGCGCGCGCAGACCGTGCGCTTCTCGGCGTACACGACGTAGCGCGCTGGCCGCACGACGGCGCCATGCGGCTATCGCCCCGCCGAGCCGCCATGGCTCCAGACCCCGACGCCGAGGCGCTCCGCCGCCCGCGTCAGCCGGTCGTCCGCGGTCGCGAGCAACGCGGAGTGCGACGCGGCGAGTGCGAGGTACAGGCAGTCGTCGACCGGATGCCCGAGCTCGACGGCGAGGCGGGCGGCGATAGCGCAATCTGCTATCACGAAGGGCGCCTGCCTGAACCTCGACGGTGAGCGAGCATTATAATCACGGCTGTATCCAACGTGCGGCATTGACGGCGATGGGGAGGCACGGCGGAATGGCGGAAGGCGAGGACACCATGGCGCTCACGTTCAGGCGCCGGCGCTTCACGCTCGACGAGTATCACCGGATGGGCGAGGCCAGGATTCTCGGCGAGGACGACCGGGTCGAGCTCATCGAGGGCGAGATCATCGAGAGGTCGCCGATCGGCAGCCGCCACGCTGGCACCGTGGCCCGGATTCACCACCTGTTCTCGACCCGGTTGGGCGACCGGGCAGTGGTGTGGAGCCAGAATCCCCTGCTGCTGGCCCGGCACCAGTCGGAGCCGCAGCCGGACGTCATGCTGCTTGCGCCTCGCACCGACTTTTACACCGGGGGCCTTCCCGAGCCACCCGACGTGCGGCTGCTGGTCGAAGTGGCGGGCGCCTCCCTTCTGTACGATCGGCGGACGAAGTTCCCGCTCTATGGGCGGTCAGGCGTGGCCGAGGCGTGGCTGGTGGACCTCGAGGCTGGCCGGATCGAGATCCATCGTGGCGTGGCTGGCGCCCGGTACCGAGATGTCCGCCTGCCGCGCGCGGACGAGCCGTTCTCACCGACTGCGTTCCCCGATCTCATCGTCACGCTTGGCGACCTGCTCGGCTGACGCCAGATGGCGCCCGGCCCAGCCTCGGGGCTGGGCTGCCACCGCGAGCGCGAGGAAGTACACTAGGGCCGGTCGCGACCCCCGAACGAGGAGCGTTCAGGATGAAGGCCTACTGGATCACGCCGGGCTCCGGCGGCACGAAAGTCGAGCTGCGCGTGACTCCAACTCCCGAGCCCAAGCCCGGCGAGATCCTCGTCCGGGTCCGGGCCACGTCGTTGAATCGTGGTGAGCTCCTGGGCGGGAAGGCGGGGGCCCCGGCCAAGCCAGGCGGCGGTGAGTGCGCGGGCGACGTGGTGAAAGTCGGCGACGGTGTCACCGGCGTCTCGGCGGGCGATCGCGTGATGGGGCGCTGCAGCGGCGGCTTCGCCGAGTACGCCCTCATGGATGCGCGGGAGGCGATGCGCGTGCCCGCGCGGCTCTCGTGGGAAGAGGCGGCGGCAACGCCGCTGGTCTCTCTCGTGGTCTACGACATGCTGGTCGCGCAGGGCCGCCTCGCGGCCGGGCAGTGGCTGCTGGTGACCGGGGTCTCGTCGGGCGTCGGCGTGGCCGCGCTCCAGACTGCGAAGGTGTTGGGCGGACGGGTCATCGGCACGTCGGGCTCCGACGACAAGCTGGCCCGGCTCGAGAAGCTGGGGCTCGACGTCGGCATCCGGACGCGCACCGGTGATTTTTACGACGCTGTGATGAAGGCTACGGACGGCAAGGGCGTGAACCTGGTGGTCAACAACGTGGGTGGGTCGGTCTTTCCCGAGTGCCTCCGGGTGCTGGCCTTCGAAGGTCGGCTCGCGACGGTGGGACATCTGGATCGAGTGATGACGAGCACCCTCGATCTCGAGGCCCTCCACAGCAAGCGGCTCACGCTGTTCGGCGTGAGCAACCGGCTCCGCAACGCCGCCCAGCGCGCCGAGACGGTTCGCGGCTTCGTTCGGGACCTCCTACCCCGCTTCGAGGACGGCCGGCTGCGTCCGCTGGTGGACAAGGTGTTCGAGTTCGAGGAGCTGCCGGCGGCCATCGAGTTCATGGAGGCCGACGCTCAGGTCGGCAAAATCGTCGTTCGAGGGAACTAGCATGGACATCGCCATCCCCATCTTCGAAGGCATCACGGCCCTGGACGCCGTCGGCCCCTACGAGGTGCTGGCGCGCCTGCCCGGCGCCCGCGTGCGGTTCGTGGCCATCACCGCGGGGACGTACCGCACGGACGATCGCCAGCTCGCGCTGGTCGCCGACGAGCCGCTGGCGGCGGTCCCCCATCCGGAGATCGTGCTCGTGCCCGGCGGCTTCGGAACCCGTCAGCTCATGACGGAGCAGCGGTTGCTGGACTGGCTCCGCGTGGCCCACGAAACGAGCCAGTGGACCACCTCCGTCTGCACGGGATCGCTGCTCCTGGCCGCGGCCGGGATCTTGGAGGGCCTCGAGGCCACCACCCACTGGGCGTCGCTCGAGCGGCTCGCCGAGTTCGGCGCGCGCCCGGTCTCCCGGCGCGTGGTCGAGCAGGGCAAGGTCATCACCGCGGCGGGAGTCTCGTCCGGCATCGACATGGCGCTCACCCTGGCCGCTCGGATCGCCGGCGACGAGGTGGCCCAGGCCATCCAGCTCGGCATCGAGTACGACCCCCAGCCACCGTTCTCTGCCGGGTCACCGCGGACCGCTCCGCCGCATGTGGTGGAGAGGGTGCGGCAGCGGCTGCGGGCGCGAGCGGAAGCCCAGGCGAGCGGGACGCCCAGGTAGGAAGGAGAACAAGGCGCCGATGCTGCTGTCGAACGACGTTCGCACGCTGCTCGAGGAGCCGAACTTCGCTCACCTGGCCACGCTGATGCCGGACGGCTCGCCGCAATCGGCCCCGGTGTGGGTTGGCGTCGAGGGCGATCGGATTGTCATTGCCACCGGGGAGGGCTCGCTGAAGGGGAAGAACACGAAGCGGGATCCACGCGTGTCGCTGTCCGTCGTGGCCATGGACAATCCTTACCGTGAAGCCCAGCTTCGGGGACGCGTCGTCGAGCGGCGGTCGGATCGCAACCTCAACGTGATCGACCGGCTCTCCCGCAAGTACACCGGCAAGGAGTTTCCGATGCGCGGCAATCCCGAGCAGCGGGTGGTTCTGGTCGTCGAAATCGAGCGGGCGCGCTACACCGTGCTGCCGTTCCAGCACACGCCACCCAAGCGCGGCTGAGGTCAATATGTCGTCGAAAGCGCTCGCCGGGATTCGCGTGCTCGACCTGACCCAGTATGAGGCCGGCCCGTCCTGCACCCAGATGCTGGCCTGGCTCGGGGCCGACGTCATCAAGATCGAGCCGCCGGCCGGTGAGCCCGGTCGCACCGCGCTCTCCGACCAGCGCGGCGAGGATGCGTGGTTCTTCCTCCTGCTGAACTCCTGCAAGAAGGGCGTGACGCTCAACCTCAAGGCGCCGCGCGGCCGCGCGATGTTCGAGGAGATGGTGAGAAGCGCGGACGTCGTCGTCGAGAACATGGGGCCGGGCGTCATGGAGCGCCTGGGACTGGGCTACGAGAGTCTCCGGCGCCTGAATCCACGCATCATCGCCGCCTCGGTGAAGGGGTTCGGCAGCGGCGGGCCGTACGCGGAGTACAAGTCCTTCGAGTGGATCGCCCAGGCCATGGCCGGCGCCATGAGCATGACGGGATGGCCGGACGGCCCGCCGACCAAGGCCATCGGCGGCCTGGCCGACACCGGGGCCGGGCTGCACACCGCGATCGGCATCCTGGCCGCCATCATTCAGCGGCAGGCGACGGGCCTGGGCCAGCAGATCGAGGTCGCCCAGCAGGACGCCGTGGTGAACCTGCTCCGGATCCACCTGCGCGAGTCCTACGCCACCGGCAAGCCCGGGCCCCGACAGGGCAATCGCTCGTCGAGCGCGGCGCCTTCCAACATCTATCGCTGCCGCCCCTTCGGGCCGAACGACTATGTCTTCATCCATGTCGCCACCGTCGAGATGTGGAGGACGTTGACTACGATTGCCGGCCGGCCGGAGCTGGGCGACGACCAGCGCTACTGGGACCGGCGCGACCGCGTGCAGTTCGTCGACGAGATCGACGCCATGATCGAGGCGTGGACGGAGAAGCGGACGAAGCACGAGGCGCTGGAGATCCTGGCCGGCGCCGGCATCCCCTGCGGCGCCGTGCTTGACTCCAACGAGGTCCTGGCCGACCCTCATCTACGAACGCGCGGGTTCATCGTCGACCTGGAGCATCCCCGGCGCGGCCCGTACCCGATGCCGGCGAACCCGGTGCGGCTGTCCGACTCGCCGACCGAGGTTGTCCGCGCGCCGCTGCTCGGCGAGCACAACGCCGAGGTGTACGGCACGCTGCTCGGCTATGGGCCGGCCGAGCTCGACGCGCTCCGTCGCGATGGCATCATCTGATGACTCCATGGGGGCCCGGAAATGGCCCCCAAACCCCCAACGCTCGGGCCGCCCCAGCGGAGCCGGGGCGGTCCTCGAAAGGAGGTTGGCCATGGCGCGCACCTACAACGTCATCGACGCCGATGG
>JBOHPP010000165.1:0-11808 GCA_050731755.1 Candidatus Rokuibacteriota bacterium
TTGATCGTGTCGCGATCAGGTTGGAGTTGGATCTTGAAATTGAATTACGTCGCGTCGACTTCGCGATGACAAGGACGGCACAAAATGGTATCAAGGTCCCACTGATCTTCATCGAATCTGAAAATGCCCCAGAGAGCGCTGTCAGAGAGGTCCGAACGTTGTGCTGCCTCGCGACGCCGGTTAAGGTCCTGATGACGGTAGCCCAGTGGGATGAAACGCCTGGCGTGTGGAAGCGGCCGAAGCGATCGCATCTCATCGAACGATGGACCCCGATCGTCAAGGCATTCGCAGAAGTCTGCCCCTTCCCAGGCGTCCTTGGGATCATTATCGGCGAATGGATTGAGCCGAACGGGCCTCTCAAATTCTACTCCCTGGAGTTTGAACCCTCAGGAGCGCTTCGTGACCAAGAGTGTCTGGTTGTACGAAATGTGAGCTGATGCCCGGCCAACTCAAGGACACTGATTCTCGAGTTCAGGAGAGCGCACCGTGAAGCTCGACGTCGGCATGCTGACCCACAATCTCACGTCCATCCCCGCCTACGCCCGCAAGGTGGAGGCGATGGGCTTCGACTGCTTCTGGTCTTCGGAGACCCAGCACGATCCCTTCCTGCCGTTGGCCGTGGCCGCCACCGTGACGTCGCGGGTGAAGCTCGGCACCGCCATTGCCGTGGCGTTTCCGCGGAGCCCGATGGTCACCGCCCACATCGCCTGGGATCTGCAGAAGGCCTCGGCGGGGCGTTTCATCCTGGGCCTCGGCTCCCAGGTCAAGGGTCACAACGAGCGGCGGTTCTCGGTGAAGTTCGAATCGCCGGCGCCGAAGATGCGGGAGATCGTGCTGGCGCTCCGGGCGATCTGGGATTGCTGGCAGAACGGGACCACGCTCAACTTCAAGGGCCAGTTCTACCGCTTCGACCTCATGACGCCGTTCTTCAACCCTGGCCCCATCGGACACCCGAAGATCCCCGTGTACATCGCCGCCGTCAACGCCGCCATGTGCCGCATGGCCGGCGAGGTATGCGAAGGCCTGCACGTGCACCCCTTCAACAGCCCGAAGTACCTGCGCGAGTACGTCCAACCCGCCGTCGACGAGGGCCTTGGCACGGGGGGCCGGACGCGCCGGGACTTCACCTATGCTACCGCGACGTTCGTCGCCATCGGCGACACCGAGGAGGAGCGCCGGCGCGCACGGCAGGCCGTGCGACAGCAGATCGCCTTCTATGCCTCGACGCGGACGTACGAGCCCGTCCTGGCCGCCCACGGTTGGCAGGACCTGGTGCCCCACCTGCACCGGAAGTCGGTGGAGGGCGACTGGACGGGCATGGCCGACCTCATTACCGACGAGATGGTCGACACCTACGCCGTGACCGGCTCCTACGACACGATCGCGGCGCGGATCCAGGAGCGATACGCCGGCCTGCTCGACCGCACGGCTTTTTATCAGCCGCACCAGCCCGGCCTCGACGATCCCCGCCTGCCCCGCGTGGTCAAAGAGTTCAACGGCTAACCGGAGAGTGCCATGAAAGATCTCTACGACCTCGGCGAGCGGCCGCCGCTCGGCCAGACGCCGGCGCGGATGCACGCCTACGTGGTGCGCCAGAACCGCTTCGGCGAGCCTCGTGACGCCTGGCGCCGCGAGGTCATTCCCACGCCGGCGATCGGCGCCGACGAGGTGCTGATCTACGTGATGGCCTCGGGAATCAACTACAACAACGTGTGGGCGGCGCTGGGGACGCCGGTGGACGTTATCGCCGAGCGCCAGCGGCTCGGTGAGCCCGAAGACTTCCACGCCGGCGGGAGCGACTGCTCGGGCATCGTGTGGGCGGTCGGACCCAACGTCACGAACGTGAAGGTGGGCGACGAGATCGTCGTGCACAGCGGCTGGTGGCGGCCGGACGACCCGTGGGTCCGGTCGGGCCAGGACCCGATGCTGGCCGAGAGCACGCGCATCTGGGGCTACCAGACCAACTACGGCTCGTACTGCCAGTTCGCCCGGGCCCAGGCCCATCAGTGCCTGCCCAAGCCCAGGCGGCTGACCTGGGAGGCGGCGGGGTGCTTCCTGCTGTGTGCCTCCACAGCCTGGCGGATGCTCATGGGCTGGCCGCCGCACGTGGTCGAGCTGGGCGACGTGGTCCTGGTCTGGGGCGCCGCCGGCGGGCTGGGCAGCATGGCGCTCGAGATCACCCGGGCGCGAGGTGGGCGGGCTGTCGCGGTGATCTCCGACGAGGCCAAGCGCAAGTTCTGTCTCGAGCACGGCGCCGTCGGCGTGATCAACCGCACGGAGTTCAGTCACTGGGGGCCCCTGCCCGACACCAAGGACGCGAAGGCGTATGGCGAGTGGGTCAAGGGTGCGCGGGCCTTCGGCAAAGCGCTTTGGGACGCCCTGGGCGAGCGTGTCAGTCCCAAGATCGTCTTCGAGCATCCCGGAGAGTCGACGCTGCCGACCTCGGGCTTCGCCTGCGCCACCGGCGGCATGGTCGTCATCTGCGCCGGCACCACCGGCTACAACGTGACGATGGATCTGCGCTACCACTGGATGCGTCAGAAGCGCTTCCAGGGCAGCCACCTCTCCAACGACGAGCAGGCGGCGGCCGTGACGCGCCTCGTCGCCGACGGCAAGGTCGACCCGGCGCTGAGCGGGACCTATGGCTTCGACGACATTCCCGAGTGCCACCAGCTCATGCGCGAGAACCGGCATCCCTACGGCAACATGGCCGTGCTGGTGAACGCGCGGGAGGCCGGGCAGGGCCGCTCGGCATGAAGGCTCTGGCCTTCACGGAGTTCGGGGGCCCCGACAAGCTCGCGCTGAGAGACGTCCCCGACCCCGTGGCCGGCCCCGGGGAGATCGTGATTCGCGTGCGGGCCTGCGCGCTGAACCACCTCGACATCTTCGTGCGCGAGGGCATCCCCGCGCTGAGAACGCCGCTGCCGTTCTGGACGGGATGCGACATCGCCGGCGACGTCGCCGCCCTGGGCTCCGACGTGCGGGAGGTGCGGGTGGGCGAGCGGGTGGTGGTCAATCCAAGCCTTTCTTGCGGCCGCTGCGAGTTCTGTCGGCAGGGCGAGGACTGCCTGTGCGTGCAGTACGGCCTCATCGGCGAGCACGTGCCCGGCGGCCTCGCCGAGTACGTCAAGGTGCCGGCCGCCAACGCGCTGCGGCTGCCCGACCACATCTCTTACGAGGACGGCGCGTCGTTCGTGCTCACCAACATGACGGCCTGGCGCATGGTGGTCAATCAGGGCCAGGTGCGCCCGGGCCAGGACGTGCTCATCCTGGGTGTGGGTGGCGGCGTGTCCTCGGCGGCGGTGCAGATCGCCAAGCTTTGCGGCGCGCGAGTCTGGGTCACCTCGTCGAGCGACGCCAAGCTCGAGCGGGCGCGCCAGATCGGCGCCGACGTGGGCATCAACTACGCCCGGGAGGACTGGGCGAAGGTCGTGTACGAGAAGACAGGCCGGCGCGGCGTGGACGCCGTCATCGAGAACGTCGGCGCGGCCACCTGGAAGCAATCGCTGCGCGCGCTGCGCAAGGGCGGCCGCCTGATCACGTGTGGCGCGACGAGCGGGCCCATCGGCGAGACGGACATCCGGGTCGTCTTCTGGAACCAGCTGCACATCATCGGCTCCACCATGGCGAACCGGAAGGAGTTCCACGACGTCATGGGGCTGTTCTTCGAGGGTCGGCTCAAGGCCATCGTCGACGAGGTCGTGCCGCTCAAGGACGGCGCCGCCGCCCAGCAGCGCTTGGCCGAAGGCAAGCAGTTCGGGAAGATCGTCCTGCGGGTCTAGTCGCGGCCGCGGCGCTCGGGCCGCTCAGCGCGCTCGCGCCGCCCGCTTCGTTCCGGACGCTCGCTGCGCTCACGACGCTCGATCCGCTCGCCGCGCTCGATCCGCTCTGGCCTGTCTCGGCGTTCGAGCACGGCCGGAGGCGCGATGCGAGCGTTCACCTCGGGTGCCCGCGGCACTTCGACGACGTCGGGAACCCGAGGCGCCGGGGCCATGGAGATCGAGGTCGCCTCGGACGGCTCTCCTGGGGGCCGAAGCGGCTCGACGCGCTCGAACCGCGCGGCGGGGGGCGCTTCTGGCGCGAGTGGAATTGCGCCCGACGCGCTTGGCGCGGCCTCCCGAGGCACCGGCCGACCGATCGGCTGCGTCACGCGCGGTGGAAAGAGGTGGGGGCTCGGTGTCGAGGGTGTGCTCGAGACCAGCGCTTCACTCTGCAGCATCTCCAGGGTCGGCACGCTCACATGAGCGCGGACCAGGTCGCCGTCGCGGACCGTCACCGATGCGTCCTGGGGCCGGCCGGCATCCACGGGCGTCGGCCGTTGCGCGACAGCGGGGCGGGCCGAGGGACCCGCGCTCGGTTCGGCTCTCCATGCCTGGGAGTCCAGGCGGCCACGCGTGGGAACCAGCGTCTGCAGCCTGTCGGCCGCGTCGCCGAGTCTCTGCAGCGTGGAGACCAGGTCGTTGACACGTCCATGCAGCGTCTGGAAGCGACCGTCGACGGCGGCCGACGCGCGAGAGGACGCCAGCAAGCCGACGACGGCGGCGATGGCGGCCAGCCCGAAGCTGAGCCCGGCCAACCCCTGGCCCAGACGCGCGATCGACCGTCGACGCCGGACGGCCGAGGGTTGTCCGTCGTCGGGCGTGAACCCATAGGCGTACGTCAACAGGCAGACGGTCAGCGCTCCCACGACGCCCGCGACTATGGCGGCGACGAGTGCGTAGTGTGCAGTGGTGTGCATTCGGTCGACGTTGTCGGACTGGAGCAGCAATCGCTGAGCCAGTGACTCAGCGGGGCGAGGCGGCGGGCTTGTCGGCGGAGGATCGTATGGACGTGGAGACGGCGTCGTCGGCCTCGACCCGGCGCACGAGCGTCTCGACCGACGCGGCGATTCGCTGGACGAGCGTCTCGACGGCGCTCACCCGCGTGTCGAGCGCGCGGATCTCCTCATCGAGGCGACCGGCGTCGCCCGGCCGGGGGCCGCTCTGGCGTGACATGACGACGGTGGCCAGCACGGCGGTGGCGGCGAAGCAGGCCGCGGCTACTGTGTGACCCAGGCGGAGAACGAACCGGCGCCGGCGGACCACGTCCGGCGCCTCATCGTCGGATGGTGCGGTGGCGTCCAGGAAGAGGAGGAGGGTGAGGACGATGCCGCCAAGCGCGCTGGCCACGACGCTGGCCGTGAGCGCATGGTGAGCAAACAGGTTCATAGCGATGTTCGCCTGCGTCATTCCAAGCGCAAGAACCGGGCCAGAGCGGAAGCGCCCTCACCAGCGTCCGAAGCGGTAGGACAGCTCGACGCCGAGGCCGAAGTCGGGACTGCCGTCGCTGAGCCCGACGAGGAGGTAGGGACTCAGCCGCATCACCGGCAAGAGCTTCACCGTGACGATGCCGAGCACTTCCAGGGGATCGTCATTGCCGGACAAGAGGGCGCGGCGCCAGTCGAGGAGCAGGCTCCCCGTGACGGTCTCGGTGACGTCCATGCCCGCCCCCACGCTGGCCGCCGGGCGGTCCCGGAAGTTCGTGTCGGGTGGATCACCCATGAAGGTGTAGCCGGCGTCTCCGAAGATGAAGACCCTGCCGAACTGCTTGTCCCACTCCACGCCGAAGCCGCCGTCCGGCTTGCCCGTGCCCAGGCCGCGGTCTTCGTCGGCCGTGGGGAGCTTGAGCTTCACGAACGGCGTCAGCGACGGCACCCACGAGTCTGGACCGCGATCGTCGACCAGAAAGTAGCGAAACTTGAGGATCGTGTCGCCGATGCCCGACGCGGTTTCCCGACCGTCCTGGGTCTCGTCGGTCACCTGGGGCGTGCCGTCCACGAGCGAGACCCCCTGCGGAGCGTCGAGAGAAACGAAGGAGCCGGTCACGGCGACGTCGAAGCGCTCGCCGAGGTAGCGGAGCGTGACGGGCGCGTAGAGGCTGTGGGTCGTTTCCCGACTACCGAAGTCCCCCTGTTCGTACGTCGCGCCCAGCTTGAGTTGGAAGTGCTCCCGCTCGGCCCGGGCCGCGAGTGGCGCGCAGGCGAGGAAGGACAGAAAGGCGCCGCCGATGACCGCCGGGCGCAAGCGCCGGCGGCTTACGGATTGACCTGGAGGCGCGGGTGGCGAAGACGAAAGTAGCCGGCCATCGCGGCGGCGGCCAGCAGGTTGGCGACGAACACCGCCGGCCACGTCAGGACCTTCAGGATCGGCGCGGCGAACAGCATCGCTGCCACCGTGAACCCGAACTCGAAGATCACGAACAGCAGCAGGATGCCGAAGCCGATGCTGGGATTGCGCTCGGCCATCGCCAGCAGGCGGGAGACCAGGCCGCCCATGACTGCGAAGGCCATGCCGTGCACCCACGTGAACATCAGCACCATGTCGAGCGATATAGGCAGCGTCTCCAGGGACGTCAGCGCGGCGCCGCGCCGGAACAGCGCGGTCCCGAGCACCGTCGGCGTGTAGAGCGGACGGCCGTTGATTGCGTCGATGACAAGGAACCAGAGCGCCACCGTGCCGGCGCCGATGACGCCGGCGATGAAGCCCTCCTGGTACAGGCGCGCGGTGTCGAACGGGGGAGCAGCGGAGACGGCGGGAGTCGCGTCGGTCTGAGCGGTCATCGTCACCCAACTCCTTTCCGGGTGCCTGAGCCGGCGTTCGACGGACGGACGACGCTGGGCGGAAGTATAGTCCTCCCCACCCCGCCGGGCAATGCGCCGCGCCGTGGCGGCCTCCTTTGATCGCTAGTAGTACCCCGGCTCGCCCGGCAAGATCGCGCGGCGGGCATCGCCCTCGACCACGAGCCGCGGGCGGATGGCGGTGACCCGGAGGTGTTGCAGGCCGTGCAGAGCCTCGGCCACGGATCGCGCGCCGGCCATCAGCGCCAGGTTCTTCATCGTGGGCAGGCGCAGTGAGATCTCGCCGCGGGCCCGCGCGTCGAACGCCTCGGCCGGCGTCAGCCAGCGCACCGCGACGATCTCGCGCTCGTCGGCGGAGGCCTGCTGCCCGTCGGGCATGGGCGCGGCGAAGAAGCGCGTGTCGAACCGGAGCGGCTGCTCCTCGGGGGTAATCCAGTGGGCGAAGTAGACGAGGCGATCGGTCGCCAGCGTGAGGCGCTCGTCACACAGCATGCCCCAGAACGCGCGGTGATCCTGCTGGCAGGCCCGCCGATAATCGGCAAACCAAAGAGCACCGTCGAGCACCGGCCGCCCGTCGACTCCATCGGCGAGCAGCACACCGACTTCCTCGAAGGCCTCGCGGATGGCGCCGACCAAGTAGGCCAGCGCCGTGCGCGGCGCCGCCTCCAGGTCGAGTCGCCGGGCGGCGGTTTCCACGTCGAGGCGGAAGCTGGAAACCGCCGCCTCCTCGGGCGTGTCCTCCGCCTCCAGCTTTCCACCCGGGAAGACGAAGTCGCCCGCGGCGAATCGGCTCTGCTGGTGGCGCTGGATGAGGAGCGTTTCGATCCCACCCGCCGGTCGGTCACGCAGGAGGACGAGCGACGCCGCCGGCACGGGGATGACGGACGACGGTTTGACGGACACCCCGGCAGTGTGACACGATGGCCGCGCTCTGTCATTCCGCGGCGAAGGAGGACATGCCTCGATGCGCGTCGAAGCCCGCCTCAAGGAGCTCAACATCACGTTGCCCCCGCCGGCCAAGCCCGTGGCCAACTACGTGGGCGCCGTGCGCGTCGGCAATCTGCTCTTCGTGTCGGGCCACGGCCCGATCCGCGAGGGCCGGCCGTCGGCGCGTGGCAAGCTCGGCCGTGACCTGTCGGTGGAGCAGGGCTACCAGGTGGCCCGCGAGGTCGGGCTGAACCTCCTGGCCACGACGCGCGTCGCGCTGGGCAGCCTCGACAACATCAAGCGCGTGGTCAAGGTCCTCGGCATGGTCAACTCCGCCGAGGGGTTCGGCGACCAGCCCAAGGTGATCAACGGCTTCTCCGACCTCATGGTCGAGGTCTTCGGCGAGACGATCGGCAAGCATGCGCGGTCGGCGGTCGGCATGGCCGAGCTGCCCATGGGCATCCCCGTCGAGATCGAGATGGTCCTCGAGGTCGAGTGATGACCGTCGCCTTCGATGCCCTCATCACGCTGATCTCGCTCGTCTTCCTCGGCATCCTCGGCGTCATCGCCGGCGTGGCCGTTCCCGGGCTGTTCCTGGCCGCCTTCGCGCCCTGGCTCGACTGGATCCTGCCGGTCCGCCGTAAGCGCTAGGAGCCGGCGCGATGGGCGCCCGGTACTTCGGCGCCGCCGTCCGCCGCCGCGAGGACCCCCGCTTCCTGCGGGGCGAAGCGCGGTTCGTCGACGACGTAAAGCTCCCAGGCTTGCTCCACGCGGCCTTCCTGCGCTCGCCGCACGCCCACGCGCGCCTGGGGAGCATGCGGACTGCGGCAGCGCGGAGGCCCGGCGTGGCCGGCGTGTTCGCCTTCGGCGATTTCGAGCGGTGGATGACGCCCCTCCCGGTGTTCGGCGCGCCACCGCCGGGGCTGGCGGCGGCCGTCACCTTCGACATTCGTCAGGCGCCGCAGTACGCGCTCTGCCGCGACCACGCGCGCTACGTCGGCGAGATCGTAGCCATGGTGGTCGCCGAGAGCCGGGCGCTGGCCGAGGACGCGCTGGAGGCGATCGAGATGGACTGGGAGCCCCTGCCGGTCGTCGCCGACGTGGCGGCGGCCGAGCGCGTCGGCGCTCCCCTCGTGCATCCCGAGTGGGGAACGAACGCCGCCGTCGCCTTCACCCATAGCATCGGCGACCCGGCGGGCGCCTTCGCCGGCGCCGAGGTCGTGGTGAGCGAGACGCTCCACATCCAGCGCTACGTCGGCATGCCGCTCGAGACCCGGGGCGTGGTGGCGCAGTGGGACCGGCGCGACGGCAGCCTCACCACCTGGAACAGCACGCAGGTCTCCCACTTCGTCCAGCAGGGCCTGGCCGGAGCGCTGGGATTGCCCCATCACAAGATTCGGGTGATCGCGCCCGACCTCGGCGGCGGCTTCGGCACCAAGGCCTCGGGCTACGCCGAGGACCTGCTCGTCCCGCTGGCGGCGATGGTCCTCGGCCGTCCGGTGAAGTGGATCGAGGATCGGCGCGAGCACATGATGGCCGCCGCGCACGCGCGCGACCAGATCCACGAGATCGCGCTGGCGGCCCGGCGCGACGGCACGATCCTGGCGGTCCGCGACCGCATCCGGCTCGATCTCGGCGCCTACAACGCCTGGGGCATCGTGCTGCCCTACAACACGGTGGCCCACCTGATCGGCCCTCACCGCATCCGGAACATGCGCGTGGACGTCGCCGGCCTCGTCACTCACAAGACGCCCAACGCTCCGTATCGGGGCGCCGGACGGCCGGAGACCGTGTTCGCCATGGACCGCATCGTCGACTGCCTGGCCCGCGAACTCCACCTGGATCCGGCCGAGATCCGCCGGCGCAACTATATCCGACCCGACGAGCTGCCCTGGGACTTCGGCATGCCCTACCGCGACGGCAATCCGCTCGTGTACGACAGCGGGGACTTCCCCGGCGCGTTGGAGGCGGCGCTGGCCGCGGCGGGGTACGAGGACTTCCGGCGGGAACAGCCGCGACTACGCGCCCGGGGCGTCCACCGCGGCATCGGCATCTCGGGTTACGTCGAGGGTACGGCCATCGGCCCCTTCGAAGGCGCGACGGTGAAGCTCGACCTCGCCGGTCGCCCCACCGTCGCCACCGGCGCCGTGAACTCGGGCCAGGGCCACGAGACCTCGTTCGCCCAAATTGCCGCCGACGCCCTGGGCGTGCCGCTCGACTGGGTGACGGTCATCGGCGGCGACACGGCCGCCGTACCCTTCGGCGTCGGCACCTTCGCCAGCCGCAGCGCGGTGACCGCCGGCAACTCGATCGCCGACGCCTGCCGCGAGATCCACGAGAGGTTGGTGAAGGCCGCCGCCACACTGCTGGAGGCGGCGCCGGCCGACGTCGAGATCGAGGACGGCCGCGCGTTCGTGCGGGGCGCTCCGGCCTCGGCCGTGCCGCTCGCGCGCGTGATCCAGGCTTCGATCCCGACCTTTGCCCAACCCGGAGTGGCGCCCCCCAACTTCGAGGCGAGCGCCTACCACCACGTGCCGACGGTGACCTACGCCAGCGCCGTGCACGTGGCCCAGGTAGAGGTGGACGTCGGCACCGGGCACGTGCGCCTGCTCAAGTACGTCGTCGCCCACGACTGCGGCAAGGTCATCAACCCGCTCATCGTCGAGGGCCAGGTGCACGGCGGCGTGGCCCAGGGCGTCGGCGGCGCGCTGTTCGAAGAGATGATCTACGATGCCGAGGGCCAGCTCCTCACCGCGAGCCTCATGGACTATCTCGTCCCGACGGCCATGGAGCTGCCGCCGATCGACACCGTCCACCTCGAGTGCCCGTCGCCGCGCAACCCGCTGGGGGTCAAGGGGCTGGGCGAGGGAGGGGCGATCTCGCCGCCGGCGGCGATCGCCAACGCCATCGAGGATGCCCTGGCCTCCTTCGGCGTGCGTATCACCGCCACCCCGGTGAGCCCCGCCCGCCTGCTCGCGTTGATCGGCAACCCGTGAAACCAGTCTCGTTCGAGTACCTCGATCCCCGCTCGGTGGCCGACGCCGTCACCGCGCTCGCCGGCCACGGCGACGAGGCCAAGGTTTTAGCCGGCGGCCAGAGCCTGGTGCCCATGCTGAACTTCCGGCTGGCGCGCCCGCGCGTGCTGGTCGACATCAACCGGATTTCGGGGCTGGACACGCTGACCGAGCGGAACGGCGTGCTCGCGGTCGGCGCGCTGGTCCGGCAGCGCACGCTGGAGCGCTGGGCCGTGAAGGGGGCGCCGCTGCTGGCGGCCGGTCTGGGTCACGTCGGGCACGCGGCCATCCGCAACCGAGGGACGGTGGCCGGCAGCGTCGTCCACGCCGATCCCGCCGCCGAGCTGCCGGCGCTGCTCCTGGCCCTCGACGGCAGCGTCGTGGCCCGCAGCACGCGCGGCGAGCGTGTCCTTCCGGCGTCCGAGTTCTTTCGGGGGCCGCTGGTCACCGCGTTGGCTGCCGACGAGATTGTGATGGAGACGCGCTGGCCGCTGCCGTCCGCCGGCGCCGGCTGGGGTTTTCACGAGGTCGCCCGCCGGCACGGCGACTTCGCGCTGGTCGGGGCGGCCGCCGTCCTGATGCTGGGCGGCGGGCGGGTGGCCAGTGCTCGCATCACCGTCTTCGGCAGCGGCCCGGCTCCCCAGCGAGCCCACGAAGCGGAGGCGACGCTGATGGGGCGCGAGCCGGCGACGGCCCTGATCGAGGAGGCGGCGCGCGCCGGCGCGGCGCGCATCGCGACGCACGACGACATCCACGCCACGGCCGCCTACCGCGCGCGCGTGGCTCGGACGCTCATGGCCCGCGCGCTGACGGATGCCGGGGCCCGCGCGCGTGAGGCAGCATGAGCCGTCGCATCCGGCTCCGCGTCAACGGCCGCGATCACGAGCGCGCGGTGGAGCCACGCACGAACCTGGCCGACTTCCTGCGGGAGGACCTCGACCTCACCGGCACCCATGTCGGTTGCGAGCACGGGGTCTGCGGCGCCTGCACGGTGCTGCTCAACGGCCAGCCGGTCCGCGGCTGCCTGCTCTTCGCCATCCAGCTCGACGGTGCCGAGATCACGACGGTGGAGGGGCTGGCGACGGGTGAGGAGCTCCATCCCATCCAGAAAGCGTTCCACGAGCACCACGGGCTGCAGTGTGGCTTCTGCACCCCCGGTCTGCTGCTGACGGCCAAGGTGCTGCTGGAGGAGAACCCGCTGCCGACGGACGCAGAGATCCGCGAAGCCATCGCCGGCAACCTCTGCCGCTG
>JBOHPP010000166.1:0-4313 GCA_050731755.1 Candidatus Rokuibacteriota bacterium
GGCGCTCCCGTCGGTCTGTGGAGGACGGCTTGCATGAGGTGTTCGGGATCCTGCACTTCAGGTTGGGGAGCCCCCTGCCGACGTACGACCGGTCACCGTAACCCCTGGCGCTCGCCTCTCGCGCCAGCAGAAACGGCCCGGGCTCCTCGGTCGGCCGATGATCGCGTCGAGCCGCGCGACGTCGGCCATTTTTGCGACGTGAGCGAGGAGAATTTTGGTAGGGGCGGCAGGATTCGAACCTGCAAGTCCCTCACGGGACAAAGGCTTTTAAGGCCTTCGCGGATGCCAGTTGCGCCACGCCCCCGTGACCGCCAACAGGTCTTTTTTACTGTGACCCTATGTCCATTGCAATGCCGCACATTGTGAACAGCAGCGCGACGCGATGAGAATGATGGAGGCGGCGAGCGGATTCGAACCGCTGGATAGAGGTTTTGCAGACCTCCGCCTTAACCACTTGGCTACGCCGCCCCGAGATCGAGGCTCGTCGGATTGTATGAGTGCTGGAGCGGGAAACGGGATTCGAACCCGCGACCCCGACCTTGGCAAGGTCGTGCTCTACCACTGAGCTATTCCCGCGTCCCCGGTCGCGAACGGCGCCTCATCTTACCAACGGCCCGGAGCGGCGTCCAGTCAGCCGGCGGCCTCTCGCAGCGCGGTAGTGGCGTCTTCTGGCGCCACCGGGTTGATGAAGAAGCCGCTGCCCCACTCGAAGCCGGCCACCCGGGTGAGCTTGGGGATGATCTCCAGGTGCCAGTGGAAATGGTCGAGCCTCGACTCGTGGAGCGGCGCGGTGTGGAGCATAAAGTTGAACGGAGGATCGTTCAGCACCCGGTTCATCCGCCGCAACAGCGTGCCCAGGGCGCCGGCCAGCGCGCGTAGCTCGTCGACGCCCGAGTCCTCGAACGCTGAGCGGTGGCGCCCGGGCAGGAGCCACGTCTCGAAGGGGAAGCGGGGCGCGAACGGCGCCAGGGCCACGAAGCCGTCGGATTCCAGAATCAGCCGGCGCCGGCCGCGCCGTTCCTCCCGGACGATGTCGCACCACACGCAGCGCTCCTTGATCTCGAAGTACGTGAAGGCGCCGGCCAGCTCCTCGCTCACCATGATGGGGATGATGGGCGTGGCGATGAGCTGCGTATGGGGGTGCTCCAGCGACGCCCCGGCGGCCTCGCCGTGGTTCTTGAAGATCAGGATGTAGTGAAAGCGCGTGTCCTTCTTGAGATCGAGCACGCGCTCCCGGCAGGCCAGGAATACGTCGGCCACCGCGTCGACGGACATCGTGGCCAGCGTGGCGTCGTGCTGGGCCGACTCGATGATCACCTCGTGGGCCCCGACGCCGTTCATACGATCGTAGGGCCCCTCGCCGGTGGGCTCCAGCTCGCCCTCGATGCGCAGGGCCGGAAACTTGTTGGCCACGACGCGGAAGGACCAGCCGGGCCCGTTCGGGCGGCCGTCGGGCGGGCGGCCGGCCAGGATCTCGGGGGGCGTCTTGTCCTCGTAGCCGGGACAGAACACGCAGCTGGCCAGGCGCGGCCGCGCCGGCTCGGGACCGAAATCGGAGGGCCGGCGGCCCCGCTCTCCCGAGATGATGACCCACCGCCCCACGACGGGATCTTTGCGCAGCTCAGACACTCGACTCTCCCGGGCGCGTCGTCATTCCTCCTCCGGGCGCGTCGCGCGGCTCAGCAGCGAGACCAGCGCGTCCTGGGCCGGCTTACCCTCGAAGAGCACGGCCCCCACCTCCGCGCAGATCGGCAGGCTCACGTGATACTGCGCGGCCAGGGCCAGCGCCGAGGCGACGGTGCGGGCCCCTTCGGCGATCATGCGGGTCTCCTGCTCCACCGCCGCCTGGGTCTGCCCACGAGCCAGGGCCACGCCCAGCGCGCGGTTGCGCGACAGGCTCCCCGTGCACGTGAGCACCAGATCGCCGAGCCCGGCCAGGCCGGCCAGGGTGCGCGCCTGGCCCCCCAGCACCACGGCGAGCCGCGTGATTTCGGCCAGGCCGCGGGTGACGAGCGCGGCTCGCGCATTTTCACCGAGGCCGAGACCATCAGCCAGCCCGGTGGCGATGGCGATCACGTTCTTGAGCGCCCCGCCCACCTCGACGCCCGTAACGTCGCGGTTCGTGTAGAGCCGCAGCTCGCGGGTGCCCAGCGCGTGCTGCAGCCGGGTCGCCAGGGCGTCGTCGCGAGTCGCGATGACGGCCGCGGTGGGCCGGCCCAGCGCGACCTCGCGCGCGAAGGTGGGGCCCGACAGTGCGGCCACCGGCGCGGCGGGATAGGACTCGGCCACGATCTCGCTCATGCGGAGGTGACGCTCGGGGTCGAACCCCTTCGTGGCGGAAACGATCGGCACGGCCGGCGGGATCCGTCCCACGCTCTTGAGCGTAGCGGCGAAGAACTCCGAGGGGACCACCACGACGAGGACCTCGGCGCCCTGGACGGCTTCGACCGGGTCGGTCGTGGGGCGCAGCCCGCGCGGGCACTCGACGTCGCTCAGATAGAACGGGTTTCGGCGCGCCTGCCGGATGCCGTCCACGACCTCGGGTTCCCGGGCCCACAGCTGCACGGTTGTCCCCGCCCGCGCCAGGTGGATGGCCAGCGCCGTGCCCCAGCTGCCGCCGCCGATGACGCCGATGGTCATGCCCGGCGCTCGCCCAGACGGCGCTCGGTTCCCGCCAGCAGGCGCCCGATGTTGTCGCGGTGCCGGGAGGCGATGATCGCGGTGGCCACAGCGCCGGCGACGACCGAGTCTATCGGATAGCGGCCCAGCGTCAGCGCGGCCAGCGGCACGGCGAGCGCCGCGGCCAGAGACGCCAGGGACGCGTACCGCGACACCACCGCCACCACCAGCCAGACGACCGCTGCCGTCAGCGTGGCCAGGGGGACCAGCCAGAGGAACGCCCCCAGTCCGGTGGCCATGCCCTTGCCGCCGCGGAAGAGCAGGTACACCGACCAGCAGTTGCCCACGACCGCCGCCACCGCCGCCACTGCGGCGGCCGTCGGCGTTCCTCCGCCCAGCGCCTGGCCGGCCACGACGGCCAGGCATCCCTTGGCGGCGTCGCCGGCCAGCGTGAGCAGGGCCGCCGCCCGACCGGCGGTGCGGAGCACGTTGGTGGCGCCGATATTCCCGCTGCCCCGGGCCCGGAGGTCAGCAACGCCGAAGGCGCGAGCGACGAGCAGGCCGACGGGAATCGCCCCGATGAGATAGGCGGTGAGGGCGCCGCCGAGCAGCGTCACGACCAGCGTTCTTCGTCCGGCACGATCGCGCGGTAGTCCGCCTTGCGGAAGAAGCGGTAGAAATAATCGACGGCCGAGACCACGGTGAGGGCCAGCGCCACCCAGAGCACCACGGTGGCGGTGACCTGGAAGGCCGGGGCGCCCACGCTCTTCTCCACGATGAGCAGCGTGATGGCCACGTACTGGCTCACCGTCTTCCACTTGGCCAACCGCGAGGCGGGGACGATCACGCCGACACTGGCCGCCACGGCCCGCAGCCCGGTCACCGCCAGCTCGCGCCCGATGATGACGATGACGACCCACGCCGCCACCTTGTCGATCTGCAGCAGCGAGACCAGCGCGGCGGCGACGAGGAGCTTGTCGGCGATGGGATCGAGCAGCGTGCCCAGGGTCGTGACCTGATTGCGCCGCCGAGCCAGCACGCCGTCGGCCCAATCGGTGAGCGAGGCGAGAATGAAGATCCCAGCCGCGATCACCGCGTGAACGCGGGAGGAGGAAATCAGGAACACGATCAGGAGCGGGACGGCGACGATGCGCGTCAGGGTGAGACCGATCGGTAGGTTCACGGCATCATCCTTGCCCGCGGGCAACCACCTTGTCAACGTCGGCGCGGTAGATGGGCACCAGCGTCGTCGTGTCGAGCGCGAGGCAGGCGGCCACGTCGGCGGCCCGGCCGCGCCCGGACAGGCGCCGCGCCCATGGCGCGGTCTGGGCCAGACGCCCCACGTCTTTGCCGTACTCCCGCCCCGCGCTCCGGGCGGTGTCCGCAGCCGCCGTCAGCGCCGCGCTCGGTTCGTTCCGCATCAGGCGCTCGACGAGAAGTCCGGCGCACACGAGGTCCTCCAGGGACTCGGCCCCGCGCTCGCCGGCGCACACCACCGTCACGTCGCGGCGCCCGCTCAGCACCCAGGCCGCCGCCGCGCTGAGGTTGACGAGGCCGGCCACGCCGACCGCGGCGGCCGGGCGGGCGGCCAGCAAGGCCCGCGTGCCGTTGCTGGTGGTGAAGACCACGAGCTTGCCGCGCACGCGGTCGGCCGTGAACTCCAGTGGTGAGTTGCCGAGGTCGAAGCCGGGGAT
>JBOHPP010000167.1:0-27052 GCA_050731755.1 Candidatus Rokuibacteriota bacterium
CGCTCAGCGGCCGGGAGGCGAGCAACGCGAGCCCCCGGTCCGCTGCAGCGGGAAGTTCGCCGCCCCCTGATCTAGCGGTCTCATCACGGCCTACTGTATGACCTCATCCGTGCGCAGCAGCACCGACTGCGGAATCGTGAGACCGAGCGCCTTGGCGGTCTTCAGGTTGATCGCCAGCTCGAATTTTGTGGGCTGCTCCACCGGAAGCTCCGCGGGGTTCGCGCCTTTCAGGATCTTGTCCACGTGTACCGCAGTGCGGCGGAACGTGTCGGGAATATCTGGAGTTCGCCCTTCGCTTTCGGGATAGGCTGCACGGGGGTCGCAGCCTATCCCGGCGCGTTTGAGTTGAAGAGAGGCTGGCCAACGGATGGGTGGCTGCAATGCTGGGTCCGTATGGCCTCCCGGGCGAGACGCCGTCGGTTGGGCCCGTCGCCGGATGACAGAGGGTACCCAGCACATACTCGGGCCGGGCGGAAGGCCGGCTCACGTGATCGCAGAAGGGGCTGTGAAGCCGTCCCTTTCACCGGCGATCAGCACTATAGCCGACGTGCGGGAAGCCGACAAGTCGAACGGCTAGCATCCATCATGAAGTCACGTTACGAGCCGGCCGGCACCGGCGGAGGGCCGGCCGACCGGGCGTGGGCGGTGGGGGTCGCGGGGACCCGTTCCCTTCAACCGATCGCGGACCCCCGCGTGCCCCGATGGAGCCCAGCCGCCACCGGTCAGCGGACGCCTACTGCGTGGTCCCCGCGACCCCCACCGCCCACGCCCCGTCGGCCGAGCAGCTACTCCGGCTTGACGTCCTTGAGCGTGTCGACCACTTCGTGGGTGAGCTTGCCGTCCTTCTTCACGACCCTGACGATGTAGTAGTCGATGATCGGGAAGCGCTTCTCGGGGTCGAAGCGGAAGCGGCCCTGGGGCGTCTGGATGTCCACGCGCTTGATGGCGTCGACCAGCTCCGCCGGCGTCGACCGGCCTTGCGTGCGCTTGAGGGCGTCCTCCAGGATCTGCACCAGCGTGTAGCCGAGGGCCGGGTAGTAGCCAAGCGGTGGCTTGCCGTACTCCTGGGTGTAGGCGTTCACGAAGTCGCGGTTGGCGGCGATCGTGAAGTCCTCCAGGTAGTGGGTGATGGCGAGCGCGCCGAGCGCGGCATCGCCCTGGGCGGGCAGCAGCATGCCCTCCACCGTGCTCACGATGGCCAGCAGCGGCGTCTTGTCCAGGCCGTACTCCTGCCGGGCCTTGACGTACTTGATGGCGTCGGCGCCGGGGAAGAACGAAAACACCGCGTCGGCTGGAGGCAGGCCGCCGAGGAACGGCGCGAAGTCGGGCGTGCCCAGCGGCGGGTAGACCTCCTTCACAATGGTCCCTCCCGCCTTGGTGAAGCCCTCGCGAAAGCCGTCGGACACGCGCGTGCCGAAGACGTACTGCGATGACACGATGAGGGCGCGCTTGTGGCCGAGCTTCCGGACCGCGTAGTCGCCGAAGATGCGCCCGACCTGCACGGCGTTCCAGGACGGCACGAAGGCGGTTGGGTGCTTCGCCGCCTCGGGTGGTTGGGCCACGAAAGTGAGCTGGGGAACGCCCTTCTGGCCGACGTAGTCCCGCACCGCCAGCACGACGTGGCTCAGGAGCGGCCCCAGGAAGACGTCGACGCCGTCGCGCTCGATCAGCTTCTGAGCCTTGGTGAGCCCGGTGGTGGGGTCGCCCGCATCGTCCTCCACGATCAGCTCGACCTTGCGACCGGCGATCTGGTAGTCGAGCTGCTTGAGCCGCAGCTTGATGCCGTTGACCTCCCCGGCGCCGATGACGGCGGCACCGCCGGTGAGGGGGCCGAGAGCCCCAATCTTGATGGGTGCCGTCTGGGCGGACGCCGGCGGGACGGCGGGCAGGGCCAGGAGCGCGACGAAAGCCAGGAGCGTGAACAGCGAGGGAGGGGAGAACGAGAGCCGTCGGTGCATCGAGTGCGCCTCCTTAGGTTGCCGCGCGGTGCGCCGGGGCCGCTAAACCGGCGCCGGCGGCCGCGTCGGCCAATGCGTGGCTTGTGGTGACCCAGCCGAAGAAGTGCTCTACGTTGAAGACGGTCGCCTGCTGGCAGACGGCGGGGCCGGCTTGCATCGTCGCGTCCTCGATCAGGACCGGCCAGTACTCGAGGAAGTACGCGTCGCGGAGGGTCGACTCCACGCACACGTTGGTGGCCACGCCGATGAACATGAGATGGCGGATGTCGCGCGAGCGGAGGACCTGATCGAGCGGCGTGCCTGCGAAGCCGCTGTAGCGCTGCTTGGAGACGACCAGATCGCCCGGTTGAGGCCGAACCTGGTCAGCGATCGCAGCGTCCCACGTCTCCCAGATCAGCAACCGGCCACGCAAGTCGGGCCGGGCCTCCATGAGCCGGAGGGCGAGTTCCTTGCGCGGGTTCGGGGAGTGGGGTCCGCCCGCGGTGGAGAGATCCGCCGGGTAGCCGATTGTGAGATAAACCACCCCGATGCCCAGGGCCCGCGCCGCCGCGATCGCCCGCCGGGCAGCCTCGACGGTCGAGGGCGCGGCCGAGATGTCGATGCCGGCCTGATCGAGCAGGCCACCAGGGTTGACGAAGGCGTTCTGCATGTCGACGACGATCAGCGCGGTCCGGGCCGCCTCGAGGGTGAGGCCCTCGGGGCGTGCTTCCAGACGAATCGCGCTGGCATCGCCGCGCGCGTCGTGCATCGGGGCCTCCTCCCGGATCGAAGTGTTCGCCGAGCCTAGGGCGTCCGGCGCGGTCTGTCAAATGGTGGACGGCACCAAGGCCAGGAGTTCCGTCGGTGTGACGTCAGACCACGCTGGTGGAAAAAGATTTCAGGGGTTGGCAGCCGCCGGCACGTAGCCTAAGGTCTGAGTCTCGGATAAGTCGTGCGAACCGACCTTTGCCGCGGGGGCAGGGACGGGGGGAACGATGGACGGCTGGTGGGACGACATCGAGCGTGAAGTCCTCGGGTGTTTGTCTGCTGCCGGCGAGCTGCCGTGCGGCGAGCTCGCGGCCAAGCTCGGCATGTCGGAGGAGGCGGTGGCTTCGGTCCTTCGTGTGCTGGCGGCGGATGGGAGCGTGAAGATCACCCGCGTCGCGTGCCCTGACAATGGGCGGTACCTGGGAGACTCCCCGGCCGCTTGAGCAGTCTCGGTCCTCATCGCGGTCCTCATAGATCGTCCGTAGGCCTCTTCGCGGTCCAGATCCGCGCGCAAGTATCCGGGGTACTCCTCCGCAGGAGCATTCCAGCTTTTGGTCGGGCGGTGCCCGGTGGAAGTCGGCGGGTGCAGTGCTTCCCGGCTTCGCACCTGCAGAAGGCGTCATGCGAACTCTCCTGTGCTGTGGATGACACGCACGATGCCAGGCCCACTATCACCGCAACAAGCGAGGTTTTTCTCCCAGCCCGCGCTCTGCCCGGTGGAGTGTTGTGAAACGGTTTTCCCTATGGAGGTGTGCCCGTTCGGGAGAAGTTTGGGCGTGCGCGCCTTCGGGCTGCGCCCGCCGAGGTCCGGCAGATTTCTTGCTCCACGGACCTGTGGTGCTCTCGTTCCTGATCGTCACCACCCGTGGCCTGCCTGAGGCCTACTTCCTGGCCCGCTTCCTGGAGTCGAGGGAGCAGCGCATCGCCATCCTCGACCTCGCGGGGCGGCCCCTGGCCGATCAGCTTCGCGTGATCGGGCGGCTCGCGCGCCGCCGCGGCCTGCGGTACCTCGCCGATTTCCTGCTGGGCCGTGCGCTCGGCGTGCTCGCTCGCCAGCGGCGCGTGGATCCGTTTCCGGAGCTCGATGCGGACGCCGTGGCTCGGATGACACGGCAGCATCCCGTTCTGGTGTCCCGTGACCCTCACGCCCCCGAGGCCCTGGCGTTCGTGAAGGAGTTCGGGCCCGACTACATCCTGCTCGCCGGCGCCCCGGTGCTAAAGCCGGCGTTCTATGGCCTGGCCAGGCGCGGCGCGCTCAACCGGCACCTGGGCTTGCTGCCGGAGTTCCGAGGCTCGGATTGCATGCTCTGGGCGCTGGCGCTCGACCGCCCGGAGAGCGTGGGCTTCGCCATCCACGTGGTGGCCGAAAAGGTGGACGCCGGCGATGTCATCGTCCGCCAGCGGGTGCCGATCCCGGCCGGGCTGAGCTTCCCCGAATATCTGGCGCGGCTTCAGCGGACGGCGTCCGAGGCTTTCACCGGCGTGCTGGAACGCATTCTCCGCGGGGAGCCGTTCGAGCGACAGATCCAGATGGGCCGGGGCATGTACTTCCCTCCGGCCGGGCTGTCCACGATCCGTCGGGCCCTCCGCAATTACGCGCGACTCGCCCGCGCCACGCCCGCCTCCCTCGCTGTCCGCGAGTGCGCCGACGGCGGCTCCGGCCCGCCCGCTCCAGGGTCCCTGCTGGCCGACACCCGGGACCCCCGCTAGGTCGCGGGGCTTCGCCCGCTCTACCTCGCTTCAAGACTTTAATATAGCCAGCGCTGGGCTACGATGACGCCGCGGTCGTGGCATGCCCACGGCGGTCGTGGCCCGATCGCGCGACGACACCCACGATGGAGGCCGACATGAAAGCGGAGGAAAAGATCGGAAAGCTGGGACTGACGGTGCCGAACCTGGAGGATCTGTACCGCACGAACCCGGCGGGCGCCCATTACGTCTCTCACTTCCCCGTGCAGAACCTCCTTTATCTATCGGGCACCACGCCGAGAAAGGACGGGCAATCCTACCTGCCCGGCGTGGTCGGGAAGGACCTGACGGTGGCTCAGGGCTACGAGGCCGCGCGCTACGCGGCGCTCACCACGCTGGCCACCGTCAAATACGCCCTGGGCGACCTCGACCGCGTGCAGCAGATCGTCCACATGACCGGCTTCGTGAACTCGGCGCCCGGCTTCAACGATCAGCCGCGCGTCGTGAACGGGGCGGCCGACCTGCTCGTCGAGGTGTTCGGCGAGCGCGGCAAGCCCACGCGGGCGGCGATCGGCTGCCAGGGGCTCGGCGGCAACGCGTCGGTGGAGATCATCGTGACGCTGCTCTTCACGGGAACCGAGGTGCGGCCACCGCTGGCCCGAGACCACTTCGCGAAGTAGCAACTCGCCGAACCCGACGACGCAGAGTTCCGCGCGCTCCGGGGCCTGTCGCCAGCGCCACCCGGAACGCGCCCCTCGCTCAGAGGCGCCCGGCTACCCCGAGTGACGCTTCCGTTCTCATCCTGACATGGGGTGCCGGGCTGGCATGCCTGAATCCCGTCCAGGGTCCCTCTCCTGCCGGTATTTCCGCTCCAGACGGCACTTACACGCCATGGGCCGCTCTGGCATTGAACCTGCTCACCCTCCGGGCGGGTGAAGGTCAGGGCCCGAAGGAGCGTGGGGAGATGCTGGGAGCGATCCGCGGCGAGGTCCGGTTCAAGGAGCCCCTCAGCTACCACTCGTCGCTCCGTATCGGCGGCGGGGCCGATATCTTCGTGCTCGCGCACGAGCCCGACGACGTCCGGCACGCGCTGATGTTCGCCGAGCGCGAGCAGTTGCCGGTGACGATCATCGGCGGCGGCAACAACCTCCTCGTGCGTGATCGCGGCGTGCGGGGCGTCACGCTGAAGCTCGACGGGCCGCTGCAGAGAGTCGAGTTCCACGGTGAGGAAGCGGTTGCCGGCGCGGCGGCCACCATGTCCTCGCTGATCCGCGAGGCGGCGGCCCTGGATCTCGGTGGCCTCGAAGACTTCGCCGGCCTGGCCGCCACCGTTGGTGGTGCGCTGACCATGAATTTGAGATCCGGCGGGCGCACGCTGGCCGACGTCGTCTCCGCGGTCTACTTCTTGAAGCCCGATGGCACGCTGCACGAGCTCAAGCCCCGGGCCGGCTTCGCGACGGCCTGCGCGCTCGTGCTGCCCGCCGACGCCGTGGTCATCGGCTGTCGCCTCCGCCTCCAGCGGCGCCCGCGCGCCGAAATCCAGAAAGACATCAACCGCCGTCTCCGGTTCCGCCGGGACACCGAGCCGATGGCGCTCGCCTCGGCGGCGATCTGGGAGGACACCGCCGTCGGCCGGGCCGCCGGCCTCGTCGAGAAGGTCGGGCTCAAGAGCAAGCGCATCAACGGGGCCGAAATCTCGGCCAAGAACCCGAACTTCATCATCAACCGGGGCGGGGCGACCGCCGCCGACGTGGAGGCGCTGATGGATCTCACGCGCGAGCGCGTGCAGCGCCACTTCGGGATCACCCTCACGGAGGCGGTCCGGATCATCGGGGAGTAGCCGGCCGATGTCGGCGCTTCCTGCGCTGCCGGCGCCCCGCGAAGATCCCCAGATGCTGCTCGAAGCCGCGTTGCGCGAGCTGGCCCCGGCCTGGAAGATCGTGAGCTGGCCGGTCAGCGCGCCCGACGGGCGAGAGGAGTGGCGCGTGATCCTTCGCCATCGCATCAGCGGACATCTCAAGCTCCTCGGCGGTCTCGGCGATCACGACCCCGGCGGCCGGCCCCGCGGCCTCGCCGCCTGGGTGGTGGAGGCCTACCGGCTCGGCAACCGCGAGCCCCTCGGTCGCTACCTCGAAGACGTCGGCGTCGCCACCGGTCTGCGAGAAGTCAGACACGGCACCCGCCGGCCCTCCGTCGTCACCAGCCCGGTGGCGCGGCAGGAGCGGTCGGATGTCGAACGCCCCGCCGACCTGGCGACCGACATGCCGCGCACGAACGTGCTCGGCGCGATGCTGCGGGCGGTCAGACGGGAGCTCACGTTCTGGCGGCTGCGCACCTACAACCATGCTCGTTCGCAGAGCTAACCCCAACATGACACGCACGGTGTCGATCACCCCATACGGCCGGAGCGGCGCGACGCCCCTGGTTGGCGCATAACCGGCGGACCTTCAAGGCCTTCGGGCGACAGGCCCTGGCTTGGCACCCCGAACGCGATCTCGAAGCAGTACCTCAGGGCGACGCGCTCCTCGCCTGTCACCGACGCCCGACGAGACACCCATGCCACCGCTCGAATGCGCAGCGATCGTACCGCCGCAGCATGGCGACGACGGCCCCCCGGCGAGCCCGCGGCCGCGCCTGCCATCGCTCATGCGTCCCCATCTCCTCGGCCTGGGCTTTCTCCTGCTCACGGTGATCCCGGCGTACCTGGCCTCGCGCGCCGAGCACCTCACGCTGGCCGGCAGCGAAGAGGCCGTGGCCGCGGCCTTCGAGGAGGACACCCGCGAGATCGATTCGATGGAGATCAACGCGCACATCACGCTGGTGGCCGACCGCTACGGCGTCTCGCCCCGGCTGGTCGCGGCCATCATCGAGGCCGAGTCGGAGTTCAATCCTCGCGCCGTGTCGCGCAAGGGCGCCCGGGGCCTCATGCAGCTCATGCCGGCGACGGCCACCAGCCTCGCCGTTCAGGATTCGTTCGATCCCTATGCCAACATCGAGGGCGGGGTTCGTCACCTGCGCCGGCTGATGGACCGCTTCCATGGTGACCTGCCCCTCGTGCTGGCCGCCTACAATGCCGGCGAGTACGCGGTCGTCACCTACCGCGGGGTGCCGCCGTACCGGGAGACACGGCGCTACGTGAAGCGCATCATGCGCCGGCTGGGCCACCCATCGGTCGCCCCTCCCAACCGGACCACGCTCAAGCGCGCGACGACCGCCAGCCCGGCACTCGAGCGCGTCAGCGCCGCAGAGATCCTTCGTGCCGAATCCGCGCTCACGCGCATGACGATCGCCATCCGTCCGCCGGGACGCCCGAGCGTGGCCGAGGTCCTTCGCGTAGAGCCGGCGCCCCCTGATCCGGCGAGCGCTCTCCCGCCAGAGCCGAGGCCATCCCGGCTGCATCCCCGAAACTTCGAAGGCCCATAACAAGGAGCAGCGATGACCGGAAACGTGCGCGGCGGTCGCCTCGACGGGGCCGCAGTCTTCGCCGGCGGCCTCATAACGGGCAGCGTCATCGGATTCTTCTGGCACCCGCTGGCCGCCATGCTTGGTCTGGTGGTGGCCGGACTGGTCTCGATCGGCTCGCGTGGCCCCGACGGCCGTGCGGCGCCGCGGGGGCCCGTCTTGAGAATCGTGACGAACGGCGGCGGCGAGCCCGGCCGCGTCATTCCTCCTGCCGGAGGAGGTCGCTCACCCGCGCGCAGAGGTCCAGGACCTCGGCGGCGTGGTCCGGGAACCACGCCCGGATCCATTCCGGGCGCTCGTAGAAGGCCAGAGCGGGCTGGCCCTCCCGCCGGATGGCCCCCCGGTTCACGAGACCGCTGGCGTTGATGAAGCTCACATCCACGTCGAGGCGCCCGGAGGCCGTGAACCCCGCGGTGATCGGCGCCAACGGCGTGATCCGGGGCAGCGTCTCGACCACCGCGCGCAGGCAGAAGGCCCGCGTCCGCGATCTCACCGCCGCCGGGAGCGCTCCGAGCAAGGTCTGCAGCGTCAACCCCGAATAGACGGTGTCGTCGACCACGGCGATCGAGGAAAACGCGTCGAGACCCGCCAGTTGCCGTCCGAGCGGTTGGCTGGCGGTGCTCACGAGCGCGTAACCGGTCGCTCGCTCCTCACGGGTCAGGCCGACGCGGTGGACGAGCGGGAACCAGCCGGTCCGCGCGTGAATCTGGTAAGCGACACGCTCACCGGCCCGGCCCACGCCAACGGCCACCGCGAAGGGCGCCCGCTCCCCCTGGGCCACGAGACCGCGGATCTGTTCCTCCAGCGTCAGAACGATGACCCGGGTGTCCCGGGTGAGCGTCTCGAAGAGCCGCCGGGTGAGCCGGAAGACGACCGAGGTCTCGCCGGCCCGGCGGCGAACGTCTTCAGTGAGGTCGTCGTGAACGTAGAGGGTGCGCGGGGTGGGCGTCGCCATCGCGGCTAGGCCGCGCCGGCCAGGGCGACTTGGCCGTCCGTCCACCAGGCGTCGAGACCAAGGCCGACGCCGGCCAGCATCGCCGCCACCGAGCCTCGGGTGAACTTGTACGAGCTTTCCGTCCAGATGGTCTCGGCCGGCGACAGCTCCACCGCCAGGCCGAGCGCACTGAGGACGACCCGCTGCCAGGCCACCGGGACCAGGTGCATCTCGATCCGACCGGCCGGTGCGTTGTAGCAGGCGCGGTGACGGAACCGATCCGGCTGGAAGTCGCCGGCCAGCCCACGGTTCACGACACGAAGGATGTTGCGGTTGAATGCGGCCGTCACGCCGGCCGCGTCGTTGTAGGCTCGTTCGAGCACGGCCGGGTCCTTCACGAGGTCCACACCGAAGAGGAAGTGGCCACCGGGCCCCAGCATCCCGCGGACGGCGGAGAGCAGCCGGCGCCGCGGCTCCGCGTCGAAGTTGCCGATGGTGCTGCCGAGGAAGAGTACGAGCCGGCGGCCCGCCGCCGGGGGCACGCGCTCCAGGTGCCGCTCGACGTCGGCGATCACGCCGTGCACGGACAGGAATGGATAGCGACCGAGCAGCCGGCGCGCGGCGTGGGCGACCGCTGTCTCGTCCACATCGACGGGGATATAACGAAGCGCGTCCGGCGGCGGCCCGACCTCGAGCAGCCAGCGGATCTTGAGCGAGGCCCCGGAGCCCAGCTCGACGATCTCTTTCGGGCGCAGGCGATCCATCACCTCGCTGGCGTGGGACTTCAGCAGCTGCTCCTCGGCGCGGGTCAGGTAATACTCGGGCAGCCGCGTGATGCGCTCGAACAACGCCGATCCGGTGGAGTCGTAGAAGTATTTCGGCGGGAGCGACTTGGGCCGAGCCGTCAACCCTCGGCGCACGTCGTCGGCCAGGCTTTGTTTGAGATCATCCGGGTCGAGGTGTACCTCCGCCTGATAGCGGCTCATCGCGTCGGGCGCTCGCCGTCCTCAGCCAGCCGGATGCCCGAGAACTGCCAGCGAGCCGACGGCGGGAAGAAGTTCCGGTAGCTGCTCCGGATGTGCGAGAGCGGCGTGGCGCACGAGCCGCCCCGCAGCACCATCTGGCTCATCATGAACTTGCCGTTGTACTCGCCCAGCCCGCCGGCGAGCGGTCGAAAGCCGGGGTAGGGCAGGTAGGCGCTGGCCGTCCACTCCCACACGTCGCCGATCGCCTGGCCCAGTCCCTCACGCCCGGCCGCCGCCGGGACCGGATGGAGCACGCCGCTGTCCATGAGATTTCCCTCGAGCGGCTGCCCGCCCACCGCGTGCTCCCACTCCTGCTCCGTGGGAAGCCGCTTGCCCGCCCATCGGGCGAAGGCGTCGGCCTCGTAGTAGCTGACGTGCGCCACCGGCGCCTCGGGATCGAGCGGCTGAAGGCCGGAGAGCGTAAAGAGCCGCCAACCGCCATCGTGCGCCTCCCAGTAGAGCGGCGCCGGCCACCCCTGGGTTTGCATGGCGAGCCATCCCTCCGACAGCCAGAGGTCGGGGCGGCGGTAACCTCCGGCCTCGATGAACTCGCAGTACTCACCGTTCGTGACCAGGCGCGAGGCCAGGCGGAAGGGTCCGAGATATGTCCGGTGCCGCGGCTGCTCGTTGTCGAAGGCGAACCCACGCCCGTCGTGACCGATGTCGACCAGCCCTCCGGCGAACTCGACGAGCCGGAGCGCCGGCGCCGCACCGCCCGGGATGGGCCGGGCGTGATAGGCCGGCCGCAGGGGGTTGAGGCCGAGGTTGTACTTGAGGTCGGTCAGGATCAGCTCCTGGTGCTGCTGCTCGTGGTTCAGCCCGAGCAGGACGACGGCGCCCAGCTCCGACTCGGGCTCGACGTCTCGGCTCTCCAGGAGGGCGATCATCCCCTTGTCGACGTGGGCTCGATACGCGTAGACCTCCTGGACGGTCGGGCGAGAGAGATGCCCGCGCTGGGGACGGGGGAATTGGGGGCCGACGCCGTTGTAGTACGAGTTGAAGAGCGCGCGATACCGCTCGTCGAGCGGCCGGTAGCCGTCGAGGTGGGGTTCGAGGACGAAGATCTCGAAGAACCATGAGGTGTGGGCCAGGTGCCACTTGGTGGGACTCACGTCGGCCATGCCCTGGACGACGTAGTCTTCGATGGCGAGCGGCGCGCAGAGCGCTTCGGTCGCTTGGCGGACGGCGCGGAACGGAGCGAGCATGGTCTCTCTTTCGCCGTCTGGTGAGCAACCGCGGTGCCAGCGGGCTCGGCGAGCGACTCGGCAAACGCTTTCCTAGAGCGTGACGACCTCCACCTCGATGTGGTCGCGACGCCCCTCGGCGGCCAGTATCCGGTGGGCGATCGCAGCGAGCCGGCCGGCCGTGACCAGGCGGTCCGGGGGCAGCGCCAAGCGGACGGTCCAGCGCCCCCGGCGACGGGACTCGACGACCGGGCTCACGATGGCGCCGAGCTCACGGTGGATCGCGTCGGTGAGGTCCACCTGGCGGACGATGGTGCGCCGCCGCCGCCGCTGGACCGCGTCCGTCGCCACCAGGAGCCCGATGATCGCCGCGAGCGGGAGGACCAGCACGACGGCCGTGGTGAGTGCGATCGTGAGCGCCGTCAGCATCGGAGTCTCCCCGCGGCTTGCCGGCCTCGCACGAGCCGCTGGGCCTCATCCCGGGACGACACACCGTTGCCACCACTCGGCGCCACCGCACGGATCTGCGGCGCGAGCCGGCGGTGGATCACCCGGCGCGTCCATCGGGCGAGCGCCACTGCACCAACTACAGTCACCGACGTGACCACCGCGGTGAGGATCAATCCGACGACGGCCAGGACTTTCAGCTCGACCATGAGCGGCCTCCTCTATCCAGTGCGACACCGGAGCGAGGCCGTTGTGAAAGGTCAGCGGGCGAGCGGGTGCAGATCGGGACGGCAGCTCTCACAGGGCCGGAGACCGGCGGCCTCCGCGCCGGCTCGCGACGCGAACAGCGTGAGGCGGGCCAGGGTCATGAATGGAAGCGAACCGCACGTGGGCAGGCAGTAGTCCGCGTCGTCGCCGCCCCGCACGTACATGGCGTCGCGGACCACCCGCGATTCCCCACGCCCGCGCTCGAGCGGGATGCGCTCGAGGGCCAGCAGCCGCTCCTTGACCATGATCCGGTTCCCGGCGTAGCCCGTCAGGGTTCCCGAGCTGCCGACCACGCGGTGGCACGGCACGACGATGGGCAGCGGATTTCGACGAAGCGCCTGGGCCACCGCGCGCACCGCCGCCGGCCGGCCGATCTCGAACGCGAGGCGTGCGTAGGAGGTGACAGCGCCGCGGGGCAGCGCGGCGGCCGCCTGGAGCACCTCGCGATGGAACGGGCTCGGAGCCAGCCGGAGATCCAGCCGCCACCCCAACTGTTCCAACCCGCCCTCCAGGTACTCGCGCAGCTCCCCGGAGAGGCGCTCGATCGCGGCCCCGTCCGGAACCATCTCCACACCGGGCGCTCGGGCCAACCACCGGGGCAGGGCCGCGGCTCCGCGGTCGAGGTACCTCACCAGCGCCACGCCGTCCTCGGACGTGGCGATCAGGACGCGCCCGACGGGCGACGAGCAGACACCGTACCTGAGTAGGCGCCGCCGCAGGTCGGCGAGGCCCATAGCCAGCCGCTCGCGCAAGCGGGCCAGATCGGCCTCCGGGGCCGGCGCCTGCCGGAGGTCGCCGACGAGCCGATCGATGGCGCGATAACGACCGAGGTCCGTGCGACAGGGCGCGCACGCGCTCACGTGGGCGCCGACACGTTCCGCGGCATCGGACGCCGCCTCGGCCGCCGCGGTGGCAATGAGATCGAGCTGAATCTCGCGGCAGGAACTGGGCCTGGTCTTCATCGGTCCGCCTCCGTTCCGGGGAGTTGGTATCCGTTCACGGACTGCCGGATCTTTCGGAAGGCGTGGAAGACGTGAGCCCGAGCGCTCTCCGGCGAGCAGGTCAAGCTCCGGGCGATCTCCTCGTACGGGAGGTCGTGAAACTTCCTCAGAATGAACGCGGCGCGCTGCTTGAGAGGCAAGCCATGGATCACGCGGTCCATCGAGGCCCGCGCCTCGTTGAAGCGCGCCGCGCCTTCCGGGCCTTCGCCCTCGCTCTCACGTCGCCCGGCCCGTATGGCCTCATGGGCGAGCCGCCGCCGGTTCTCGTTGCGGCTGTGGTTGCGGGCGAGGTTGGTCGCGATGGCGAAGAGCCACGCACGGACGTTGGCGTCCGCCGCCAGCACGGGGTATGCCCGGTAGGCTCTCAAGAATGTCTCCTGAGAGAGGTCCTCGGCCGCGCCCGCGCTGACGCGGCGCAGATATCGGTAGATCTCTCCGTGGTGTCGGCCCACGATCGTCTCGAAGGGCTCGCCGCCCATGACCCTCTCCTGACCGGTAGGACACCCGAGCCCTCCCGTCGTGAAATCCCATCTCTGTCCGGTCAGGGTGACGTAATGGCAAGGCCAGGGGAGTCGCGCTCGTTCTGGCTGCTGCCTAACTCCTGGGAAATCCACCAGAATCACCGCGTCCAGCTCTGGCATATCCGTTGCTCGATGCAGGGCTCGCGGCGCGCAGCGTCTATGGGCGCTGGCACCGCTGTGAGGACCGTGACCAACACGCTGCTCGGCTCGATCGCTGACGCCCTGACCGCCCTCTACGGTCGGCCGGTCGGACGTGACGCGGCCCTCGTGTTCGTGATGGCCTTCGTGCTCACGGTCATCATCACCGCCCGCTGGAAGACGCTGCGCTCCACGCCGCTGGCCAGCGGACCGTTCAGCCTCCCCGTGCTCAACCCGGCCGGTCACCGGCGCGGCGCTTCCATGGCGGCGTCGACGACCCTGATGGTCCTCGCGCTGCTCGTGGCCTGGGCGATCAATCTCATGCCCCTTGCCATCGGGGCCACGCTCATCGCCGACGGAGAACCCGTGCGTGGTGTGATCTATGCGGCGCTCGGCTACGGGTGGATCTGGGCGTTCCTGGCTCTGCTGCCGATCTGGTTGGTGGTCAGCTGGTATGAGTACGGTGTCTGGACCAGCCTGGTCGGCAATAGCCTGATGTTCCTGCTCCTGAGCGTGCCGGGGTGGCTGATGGCCGGCGCCCATTGCTCCGCACGCATGGCCGCGGCGACGAGCGCCCCCCGGATGAGGAGCGGCCGCAAGCCTCTCACCATCGTGAGGATCGTGGTGGCGTCCCTGCTGCTCGGGGGCGCGCCGGCCGCCGCCGATCTCGCCGAATTCAGGCCGCTGGCGGGGCCGGCCACGGTGGACCTGGGTCGGAACCTGGCGGCCCTGGTGGTGGACGGCGACCACGACTTCATCGACGCCGACGACACGCGCCGGCTCATGGAGGCGTTGGGCAACCCGGCCACGCGGCGTGAGCTGGGGACGATCCTGCCCAAGACCGGTGCCGAGTGGTTCGTGGTGCTGGAGTGGGAGGAGACGGGGTACGTCCGCGACGACGACGGCCGCTCGCTCAACGCGGATTCACTCTTGGAAGCCGTCCGTCGCGCAACCGACCAGGCCAACGAGCAGCGGCGGGTGGGTGGGCACCCGGCGCTCCAGATTTTGGGATGGGCGGAGAAGCCCCGCTACGACGCGGCGAGCCGACGCCTGGTGTGGGCGCTCGTGGGACGACCCGAGGACGAGCAGCGGGAAATCATCAACTACAACACCCGAGTCCTCGGGCGGCGCGGCCTCATCTCGGTGACGCTCGTCACCGATGCGGCGACCTTCGCCGAGGCCCGCTCCATCGTTCCCGGCATCGTGGCCGGGATCTCGTTCAAGCCCGGCCAGCGCTACGAGGAGTTCGTGCGGGGACAGGACAAGCTGGCCGAGTACGGACTGGCCACGCTGGTGGCCGGCGGCGCCGGTGTCGCTACCGTGAAGGCCGTGCAGAGCGGGCTGCTGAGCCGGTTCTGGAAGGCGATCGTCGTGGCGGCCCTGGGTGTAGCCGGGGGGCTGTTGACTTGGCTGACCCGCACCAGGAAACGGCCGGCGCCGGCGTGATGGAGCAGGCCACCTTCGACGTCGAACCTGGTGGGCGCTTGAAGCCGATCACGTCGCGAGGAGTTCCTGGGCAATCCGTTTGACGTCTGCCGCTTCGACCTGCCCCTTGTGCGTCTTCATGATGTCGCCGATGAGGCGGCCCACCTGCTTCGAATCGGTGATACCGAGGGCGCCGAGTCGCTCGCGCACCAGGGCGCGCAGGGCCGCCTCGTCCACGCGCTGGGGCAGGTAGCGCTCGCAGAACTCGACCTCGAACCGAAGCTGGGCGGCCTGGGCGGCGCCGCGCTCGCCCAACTTCTCGAACTCGGCCAGGGCCTTCTGCAGCTGCTTGCGGTAGGCGGCGATGACGTCGAGGACGAGCGCATCGTCCACCGTCCCCGCGAAGCCCTTGGCGGTGCGCCGTTCGGCCAGCCTGGTCTTGATCATGCGCACCACGGCCGCCGTGCGCGCGTCCCGCTCGCGGATGGCCTGCCGGAGCGTGTCGTCGATCGCCTGCTCGAGCCCCATCTCCTTCCGTCCGAGGCTACCAGGGAAGCTTGGCCGGCTCGTACTCCGCGATGCGGTCGCTGACGACCATCACGGGGTCGATCCCGTACAGGCGACGAGCGTTCTCGCCCAGGAGCTTCTGTTGCACGCGGGCGGGGACGTTGTGCTTGTTCATGAGCTCCAAGGCTTCCCAGGCCTCCTCGGCGTCGTGGTGCGGGTAGTCCGACGACCATAGCCCCACGTGCTCGTAGAGGTCCCACATCCGGTACACCGGCTCCTCGTCACCCTCGAAGGCGATGAAGCACTGACCGTAGAAGGTGTCCGAAGGGTCGCGGACGGCTTTGGCCCGCTGGAAGGCGTACAGGTCGAGGAAGTTCCGGCTCCGAGCCAGCACCAGCGGCAGCCAGGTGGCGTTCGATTCCAGGACCGCGCACCTCAGCCGGGGGAACTTCTCCAGCCAGCCGGTCATGAGCACCGTGGTCAGCCACGTCATCGCCTCGAAGATGAAGCCCAGCGACTCGGAGGCGTCGATGCTGGGCTCCATGCTGAACACGATGTTGCTGACGAACTGGCCCGGCGAGTACACGACCGCCTCGTCGGTGAACAGCAGGCCGGCCCCGGTGGCGCGCGTGCGGGCGATGCGCTGCGCCCACTCCGGCGTCAGCGCCTCGCGCGAGGGGAAGGTGTGCATGGCCAGCACGAGGCCGAGGTCCTCGAAGTCCCGCCAGAGCGGATCGAACTCGGGAAGGGTCGGGTAGAGCCCGTTCCAGAAGCATGGGCGGACGGCGGCCGCCTTGAACCCGCGGGCGGCCACCCGCTTGAGTTCCTCCCGGGCGTGCTCCACGCTCTGCAGCGGCAGCACGGCGCAGGGGAACAGCCGGCGCCGATCGACGGCGGCGTAATCGTCGATCCAGTCGTTGTAGGCGCGGGCGAGGATCCGTGCGGCTTCGGCGTCGCGCACCAGGGCCAGGCGGACGAACCAGCTGGGAAAGAGCATCACCTGGTCGATCCCCAGCGCGTCCATGTCGCGCAGACGCGCGTGCGGGTCACGGCAGCCGGCCAGCCGGCCCAGCTGTGCCTTCCACTCGTCGGTGCCCGGTGTGAGGGCGCCGATCAGCTTCTTCGGCCACCGGGGCCAGCCGACCTCCGCCGCGTTCGCGCGCTCGCGTGACGCCGGGACGGCGCGCCCGTTGATGAGCAGTGGAACTGCGTCTTGACCCAGGACCGCACCGCCGAGGGGACGTACTGGTCCCAGATTTCGGGCGGTTCGACGATATGGCTGTCGCAGTCGAAGACCGGGAAGCTTTTAGTCGCCATCGGATCACCCTCCGGCCGAGATGGTAGTTCGCCCGGCGCCGCCTGGGCAAGCCGGCCTTGATGCGGAAAAGAATTTCCTACAACGCCACGGTCTGGCACATCGGTTGCTCATTCGTTCCGCCGATGGAGCCAAAGGTCCACATCGTGGTGACACCAGGGTCGGGCGAGGGCCGGGCCCTTGCCACCGCCCGCCGCCTGGCCCGGGCGCTCAAGACCCGCGGGCACACGCCGGCCGTTCAGAAGTTCGAGGGAGTGGGCGGACTGCAACGGTGGGCGGCGACGTGCGAAGGTGGATTCTCTCATTTCATCTGCGTGGGCGGTGATGCCACCCTCAGCGCCGCGGCGAAGGCTTCGATCCGGTTGCGGGTGCCCTTCGTGCCTGTGCCCAACGGGTTCGGCAACATCTTTACGCGAGCCTTCGGCCACCCAAGCCGGGTGGAGGCCGTGCTCGATCTCCTGGCCCGCGGCAAGGTCCGCTGGGTCGACGTGGGGGTCATCGGCGACGAGATCTTCCTGTCGCACCGCAGCTACGGGATCCTCGAGAGGATCCAGCAGGCGGTCGAGCGCGGGGGCGGCCAGCCCCGCGCTCGCTGGCTCCGGCACCTCGCCTACTACGGCCTCGCGCGGCGGTTTCTCTTCGAGCGGCCGATCCCGTCCATCACGGTGGAAATCGACGGGCGCGTCGTCACCGAGCGCGCCATCCTGGTCACCGTGGCCAATGTGGAGACCTACCGGGGCTTTCTTAGCCTGACGCCCACGGCGTCGCCAATCGACGGCATGTTCGACGTCTTCGTCGTGCCGCGGGTCAGCCGGGGCGCGGTGGCGCTGCGTCTGGTCCGCCTCATGCTGCGGGCCCCCGGCCGGTGGAACGGGATCGTCCTGGCCCGGGGCCAGCGTGTCGTCATCACCGAAAAGGGCCGCCAGCCCGAGGAGTTGCGCACGCGGCGGCGGGTGCTGCCCTTGCTGGTACCTCCCGGCAGCATCGAAAGCCTGGAGCGTCGCACGGTCGAGGCCGAGGCCGACGCCCCCGAACCGCTGTCAGGCGACCGAGTAGCCTAAGCGGGCGAGCGGCGGCTCCGCGCACGACGCCCAAGGGCCCGCCCGGCCCCCGCGCGCATGACCAGCAGCAAGACGATACCCACGCCGATCCACACTACCTGGCGTGCCCGCCGTACGAGGCTGTAGGCAAGCCCGGCCCCGGCTCCCAGCCCCAACGCGGCGAAGGCCGCCGCGTTGGCGCCTTCGAAGGCGCCCAGGTTCGCCGGGACCAGGAAGGTCGCGAACCGCACGCCTGAGCCCAGCGCCTCGATCACCGTCGCCGTGCTCACCGGCACCGGCATCGCGAGCACGGCCAGGATGATGACGGTCTCCAGGGCCCCCAGAAGCCAGCCCACCAGGTGGAAGCCGACCGACAGAGCGAGCCGTCGCCACTGCTCGCGGTAGTAGTCCCGGAGCGCCCGGTCCAGACGCCGGGCGTAGTCGGCGGATTCCAGGACTCCAGCCCAGACCAGAAGCCGGCCGGCACGGGCCACGAGGCCCATGACCTGCGCAACGAAGAACCCGCCTACCGCAAGCACCTCCACCACGAGCAACCACAGCATCGCGCCCAGTATCTCGGAATCCACCGCGAGTGTGGTCCAGGCCAGGACGATTCCGATCAGGAGGAAGAGCGCCTGGGCCACGGTGATGGTCGTCTTGGCGATGATCACCGAGGGCACGCTCTCCTCGTACGGGACGTCCCGGCGGAGGAGCCACGCCTTGACGGCTTCCCCTCCGACGGAGCCGACCGCCGTCACCACGTTGATGGCCTCACCGGCGATCCGCGCGCCCAGGAGCCGATGAAACGGCGCCTGGCTCCGAGTGAAGGCGTATCGCCAGCCAAGGGTGTCGACGACCATCACCAGGCCATAGGGCAAGCAGATCAGGGCGAACTGCCACCAGGCGAGGCGGGCCAGAACGTCGACGATCGGCGCCCAGCCGATGCGGGCGACCAGGATCGTCAGGAGGACGGCGCCGGCCAGGAGGAGAACGACGCGCAGGAGACGCACGCAGTACGGTCGCTTCAACTCCCGTGCCATACCGGGCCCTGGGGACCACCCCACGGCAGGCTGCCGGACGCGCTACAATGAGGGCGTCATGACCCAATCGCGAGCGCTCCTGGCCGGGGCAACCCTGTCCCTCGTCGGGTTCATTGCGCTCGCGGTCTTCGCCGCGCCGAACGACTCCTTCGATCTCGATCGGACCGTCCGGGGAATGGTCCAGATGCTGCGGCACGACAGCCTGCATCCGGCCATGGAGGCGGTCTCGGTGCTGGGCGCCGGAAGCGGCCTGATTCCCCTGATCGCGCTGGGCTCGGCGGTGTTGTGGCGATCGCGCCGGCGGTGGGCCGTGGGGCTGCCGGCGTTCATGGCCGGCACCGGCGCGCTCCAGCTGCTGACTAAGTGGGCGATCGATCGCCCACGGCCGAACGAGCTGCCCTGGGGGTTTCCCAGCGGTCACATGCTGAGCGTCGTCGTGTTCTTCGGGATCGTCACCTATCTGGTCTATCGATCGTGCCCGGCGCGGAGCCGGCGCTGCCTCGCCAGCGCCATGTGCGCCGGCGTCGTGCTGGCCGTCGCCGCCAGCCGCCTCTACCTCGAGGCGCACTGGCTCTCCGACGTTGTCGGCGGATTCCTCGTCGGCCTGGCCTACCTTCTGCTCTGCATCTGGTTCCTCGATCGCCGGCGCCCGGCCGCGGCGCTGGTGCAAGCTCCACCGGTCACCTGACCGGTCCGCCGCCCAGCGAACCCCCGACCTCGGTCCCGCGGCGAAGTGCTATCCTGCCGGCCAGCCCACGTGAAGAGGAGGCAGCCGGCATGAGGATCGGGATCGTCGGAGCAGGCGCCATTGGCTGCGTGGTCGGCGGGTTGCTGACCAGGGCCGGTCGGGACGTTACGCTCATCGACCAGTGGCCGGAGCATGTGGAGGCGATGAAGCGGAAGGGGCTCCGGCTCTCCGGCACCTGTGGCGAGCACGTGATCCCGGTCAAAGCCTGCCACATCCACGAGGCCCAGGCCGTCGAGGCGCCGTTCGACGCCGCCTTCGTCGCCGTGAAATCCTACGATACCGAGTGGGCGACCGCGCTGGCCGTGCGACACCTCGGCCCCGACGGCGTCGTCGTGGACTTCCAGAACGGCATGAACGACGAGCGCGTGGCCGCCATCGCCGGTCGCCAGCGGACGCTGGGCTGCGTGATCACCATCGGCGCTGGTCTTTACGAGGCGGGCCACGCCATGCGCACGGATTCGCAGAAGGTCGGGTTCAAGATCGGCGAGTTGGACGGCGCCGAAACCGCGCGGGCGCGCCGGCTCGCCGAGGTCATGAGTGACGTGGCGCCGGCGAAGGTCACCACCAATCTCTGGGGCGAGCGGTGGTCCAAGCTCGCCATTAACTGCATGGCCAACCCCCTGGCCGGACTGTCGGGTCTCGGCTCGGCCGAAATCCGCAGCGAGCCCGAGGCCTGCCGGATCGCGATCCAGATCGCGGCCGAGGTCGTCGAGGTGGGCCGGGCCTGCGGGCACGAGGTCGAGCCGTTGTTCGGGATCGAGGCCGGCCGATTCGTGCAGGCGGCGGCCGGCCGTGATCGCGAAGGGGTCATGGCCGATATGGCGGCCGGGGCCAAGTCCCTCAGCGGCGGGCGGCCCTCCCTGCTGCAAGACGTGATGCGCGGCCGGCGGACGGAAATCGACTACCTCAACGGCCACGTCGTCGCCGAGGGGCGGCGGCTCGGTCTCAAGACGCCGCTCAACGAGGCGGTGGTGCACCTGTACCGCGAGCTCGGCATCGGGTTCAGGCCCGATCTGCGGCACCTCGAGACGCTGGCCCGGATGCTGCCGAGGTAACGTGGACTCCGCGTCCACCGATTTCGTCGTCGAGCAGGAAGGTCGCGTCGTCGTCGTCACCTTCAACCGCCCCGATGCCCGCAACGCCATGACTTTCGAGATGTACGAGCGCCTGCACGACGTGTGTGAGCGCGTGGACGAGGACCGCGGGGCGCGTGTGCTCGTCCTGCGGGGCGCCGGCGAGCGGGCGTTCGCCAGCGGCACCGACATCCGCCAGTTCCTGGAGTTCCGCACGCGCGAGCACGCGCTCGAGTACGAGGGGCGAGTCACCCGCGTGCTGGGGCGGCTGCACGCGATGAAGAAGCCGACGGTCGCCATGGTCCAGGGCGACGCCGTGGGCGGCGGGCTGTTCATGGCCCTGGCTTGCGACCTCAGACTCAGCGCCGAGCACGCGCGCTTCGGCGCCCCGGTGGCCCGCACCCTGGGCAACTGCACAGCGCCGCTCAGCTTCTCGCTGCTGGCCGCCACCGTGGGGCCGGTGCGGGCGCGCAATATCCTGCTGACGGCGCGCCTGGTGGACGCGGCCGAGGCCCGCGCGATGGGGCTGGTGGACGAGGTGCACTCGGCGGCGGCGCTCCCCGGCCGGGTCAAGGAGCTGGCCACCCACCTCAGCGAGCTGGCGCCGCTCACCCTGGCCGCCGTCAAGGAGGCGACCCGCCGGGTGACGGCGCCGGCCGCCCTGCGCGACGCCGAGGACATCATCCTGTCGTGCTATCTGAGCCAGGATTTCCAGGAGGGTGTCCGCGCCTTCCTGGAGAAGCGCAAGCCCGACTGGCAGGGCCGCTGACGCCTTCGTGGTGGCCTGAGTGGCGCCGCCCGCCGCCTTTCCGCCGGGCGCCTTCCGCCGCGAGAACGAGGAGGACGACAGCCTCTTCTACGCCTGGCCTCGTCGGGTGACGCACCTGGATGGCCCCGCACTGGGCACGCTGGGGCGGCTCTATGCGGCGCTCCTGCCGCCCCGTGGCTGCGTGCTCGACCTCATGGCGTCCTGGCGCAGTCACCTGCCGGCCACGTTCACCGGCACCGCCATCGGCCTCGGCCTGAATCGGGAGGAGATGGTCGACAACCCGCGGCTCAGCCAGGCCCTCGTGCACGACCTCAATCACGAACCGACCCTGCCCTTCAACGACGAGGCGTTCGACGCCGCGCTCTGCGCCGTCTCCGTCCAGTACCTCACACGCCCGGTGGAGGTGTTCCGCGAGGTGCGCCGGACGTTGAGGCCCGGTGGGCCGTTCATCGTGACGTTCAGCAATCGCTGCTTCCCCGAGAAGGCCGTCGCGCTCTGGCGGGCCGCGAACGACCAGCAGCACGTGGCGCTGGTGATCGCTTACTTCGACGCCGCCGGCGGTCTCGGTCAGAGCTGGAGCGATGCGTCCGAGTACGCTCACACGCCGGACGACGGCGACCCGCTGTACGCCGTGTGGGCCGGGCGGGCGTCCTGACCTTCGCGCTCCGGCTCGACAACTCGCGCCGGCCCGGCGACAATGGCCGCCGCCGTCGAGGTCCCCGTTCGATGACCCGAGGAGGGCGGTCATGGCCGGATCGATGAACCGACAGATCGTGCTCAAGCGCCGTCCCGTCGGCGCGCCCGCACCCGACGACTTCGCGCTGGCGGATTCGCCGCGACCCTCGCCGGGCGAGGGCGAAGTGCTCGCCCGCACCATCTACCTCTCGCTCGATCCGTACATGCGCGGGCGGATGAACGAGGGCCGCTCCTATGCCCGGCCGGTGGAGTTGGGCCAGGTGATGGTCGGCGGCACCGTCAGCGAGGTGCTCGAGTCCCGGTATCCGGGCCTGGTCCGCGGCGATTTCGTGCTGGGCTACGACGGCTGGCAGGAGTATGCGGTTGCCAAGGGCCCCACGCTGCGCAAGCTGGATCCCGGCATCGCGCCGATCTCGACAGCGCTCGGCGTGCTGGGCATGCCGGGTCTGACCGCCTACGTCGGGCTGCTCGACATCGGCCGCCCGCGCCCGGGCGAGACGGTCGTCGTGTCGGCCGCCGCCGGCGCCGTCGGCGCCGTCGTCGGCCAGCTCGCCAAGATCAAGGGCTGCCGCGCCGTCGGAGTGGCCGGGGCCAAGGAGAAGTGCGAGTACGCGGTCCAGGACCTCGGGTTCGACGCCTGCGTCAGTCACCGGGCGCCGGATCTCGTCAGTGCGCTTCGCGAGGCCTGCCCGGCCGGCGTCGACGTGTACTTCGACAACGTGGGCGGCGCCGTCCTCGGCGCCGTGCTGCGGCTCATCAACCCGGGCGCCCGCATCCCGCTCTGCGGGCTCATCACGCAGTACAACGCCGTCGAGCCGCCGGCGGGGCCCAACCTGGCGCCGATCCTGGTGAACCGCGCGCTCATCAAGGGTTTCATCGTCTCGGACCATGTCGATCGCACCCCCGATTTCCTGCGCGACACCGTGCAGTGGATGCGGGAGGGCCGGCTCCGCTACCGCGAGGACGTGGTCGAGGGTCTGGCCAACGCTCCCCGCGCGTTCATCGGGCTCCTGGAGGGCCGGAACTTCGGCAAGCTGCTCGTCCGGGTGTCGGAGGATCCGAGTTTGTAGCAAGGAGGAGGTATGCGGAATCGTGTCGGGCTGTTCGCGGGGGCGACCCTGGCCGGCGGCGTTCTCGGCTATGCGTGGAACTGGCCGGGGTTCAGCGGCGCCTACAAGGGGTTCATCGCGCTTTTCGCCGATCCGAGCGCGCCGCTGGGGACCGCGTGGGCCGTGATCGTCCTGGCCTTCGTGATGGGGGTGCCGCGCATCTGCGTCCCCTGATGGACGCCGATGATCTTCACGATCGCGCCCCTGGTTCAGGAGGCGGAAACGAAGCGACGGTGGCTGGCGACGCTGGGCGTGTTCACGGGCGTCCTGCTCGCGGTCCTGGCCCTCTTCGGAGCGGCCATGGGGTGGGTGGGCTCCGCCCTCGCGCCGCGGGTGACGACGCCGTGGGCCCGCGAGGCCCTGGCCTCGGTGGCCCTCAGCGTGCTGGGCGTGCTGGCGCTGCTCATCGCGCTTGGTGAGCTGGGGCTCATGCGCTCGTTGCTGCCCGACCTGCGCGCGGTCCCCGGGGCGGCGATCGCCGGCGCCCGGACCAGCCTCACGCGGCGAGCGCTGGTGATCGCGCTCGTGTTCGGCGTCACGATGGCCATCTTCAGCCCGCTGTCGGCGTACGCGGTGATGCTCGGGTGGGTGGCGGCTCGGCAGAGCCCGTGGCTCGGCGCCGCGACGCTGGCGGCCTACGGCCTCGGGCTCGTGGTGCCCCTCGCCATCGCCGGGACCCTGGCCGCGCGGGGCGGGCGCGCCCCCGTGGAGGCGCTGCAGCAACGGGTGCGCCTCGTGGGTGGCGCCTCGCTGGCGATCGCCGGCGGCTTTCTCCTCTCGATGTGGACGCTTCGAGCGACCTGGGCGCTTTTCCTGCCGAGCCCGTGAGCGCTATGCGGTTCGGCGTCCATCTTCCGCACTTCGGCGCCCTGGCCTCGGGCGCGGGTACGCTCCGGCTGGCCCAGCGTGCCGAAACGCTGGGGTACGAGTCCGTGTGGGTCGCCGATCACATCGTCTACCCCCGCGAGCTCACCGAGCGGTTCGGCGCCGAGTTCTACGAGGCGGTGACGACGCTGGCCTTCGTGGCCGCCCACACCGCCAAGGTAACCGTCGGCACCGCGGTCCTGGTCTTGCCCTATCGCCATCCGGTCGTCCTCGCCAAGCAGCTGGCGACGCTCGACGCCCTGGCCGGTGGTCGCCTGATCGTCGGTGTTGGCGCCGGCTGGCTCGAGGAGGAATACCGCGCGCTGGGCGCCCCGTTCGAGGAGCGCGGTGCGGCCACCGACGAAGCCCTGCACGTGATGCGGTCCCTCTGGAGCGGGGAGCGCGCCGGGCTCAGCGGCAAGTTCCCCGGGCTCGGCGAGGCCGTCTTCGCGCCCCGGCCGCTCCAGCCGCCGCGCGTCTGGGTCGGCGGCAATACCGCTCGCGCCCTCCGCCGCGCCGCCGAGCTGGGCGACGGTTGGCTTCCCATCTGGCATGCGCCGACGAAGCGCGGGTTCACTCCCGAGGCTCTGCGCGACAAGGTGGCCGAGTTGGCCGCGCTCCGTCGCCAGGCCGGGCGTGCGGGCCGGGCGGAGATCGCCGCCCTGATGCCCCTGGCGATCACCGACACCGCGCTGCCGGGCGCCCCGCAGCCCCTCGTCGGCGCACCGGAGGCCATCGCGGACACACTGCGCCGGTACCGCGACGCCGGGCTCGAGCACGTCATCCTGAGCCCGTACTACGGGCTGCCGCCCGCGCTCTCGCCGAAGAGCCTCGACGACGTCGACCGCGTGCTGTCCGCGTTCGCGGCCGACGTCCGACCCCGGCTCTAAGCACCACCACTTACTGAAGAATTCCTTTCAGGCTGGGTCCCGGCGTCGGCTAAGACTAGGAGAAGCGTGAAACGCTCGCCATCGGGACCGGTATGAGTGGCGGGACCCTGCTCGTGGCCGATGACGAGCCGCAGAACCTCGATTTGATCCGTATGGTCGTGGAGGAGGCGAACCTCGATGTCCGGCTCGCCACCGCGAGTAATGGCCTGGAAGCGGTGCGCCTGGCCCGGGATCTCACTCCGCGCCTGGTCTTGATGGACCTGAAGATGCCCGTCCTGGACGGCTGGGAAGCTACCCGGCGGCTCAAGGCCGATCCGGCCACGCGAAGCATTCCGGTCATCGCCGTTTCCGCCCAGGCCATGGCCGGGGACCGGGAGCGGGCGCTGGCCGCGGGCTGCGACGGCTACATCGCCAAGCCGATCGACGTCGGATCGCTGATCGCCCTCCTCCGGGACCGGCTGCGATGACGAACGGCCGCCGATTCTCGATCCAACTCGTCCTGATCGTCTCGCTCGTCCTCACCGCCGCCCTCACCGTCCTGACCCTCGCGGCCCAGCGCTACTTCTGGATCACGGGCGAAGCGCTCAAGGAGGATCTGGAGCAGGACCTCGGCCTGGCGCGGGCGGTCGCCGCCAGTCTCGACCAGTACATGACGAACCGCCGGCACCTCATCGACACCCTGGCCCAGGAGATTGGTCGCGCCGCCCGCGGTGACACCTTGCCCCGTCGCGAGGTCCTGACGCCGCTGATCGAGGCCGCCAACCTCCGGGACCCCTCCTTCAGCACGTTGCTGGTGACCGACCGTCAGGGCGTCGCTGTCGCGTTCTCGCCGCCCGCCGATGCCCAGGGTCGGCCCAACATCGGCCGGCGCTACGGGGACCGACGGTGGTTCGAGGAGGCGATCAACGCCGTGCCCCAACCGTCCTACGACGTCGTCATCGGGAAAGCGCTGGCTCGCGCCACCATCGCGGTTGCTGCGCCGATCCGCTCGCGGGGGGAGGTCATCGGCGTCATGAGCGGCGGCCTGAACCTCGACCATCTGCGTGGCTCCGTCCATGGCTTGCATCCGTCGCATTCCTTTCGGATCGGCGTGGTCGATGGCCACGGCCGCGTGATCGCGCACAGCTCGCAGGAGTGGGAGATCGAGGCCCGCGACCTGTCCGGCGGGGACGTCTTCCTGGCCGCGAAGCGCCAGGCCGAGGGCACGATCAGCTACGTCTCGGAGCTCAGGGGGGACACGCGCTGGGCCGCCTACGTGCGCGTGCCCGCGACCGGATGGGTCGTCTGGACCTCACGTGGTCCCGAGTCGCAGATGGGGAAGCTGCGTTCCCTGATCAACGGCCTCGTCATCTCGAGCCTGCTCGGCCTGGCCGTCGCCGCGGTGTGGGCGGTCGTGGTGAGCCGGTTCCTGAGCCGTCCCATCCTGGCCCTGGTGGCGGCGACGCGCGAGGTCTCGGCCGGAAGGTTCCAGGGCGCCGACGCGCTCCGCGGGCGCGATTCGCGCATCAGGGAGTTCAAGGCGCTCCTGCACGGGTTCGCCGAGATGGCCGATGGGCTGCGCGCGCGGTACGAGGGCCTCGAGGCCAAGGTGGCGGAGCGGACGCGGGCGCTCGAGCAGACCGCGCGCGAGGCCCAGGCGGCGAGCGTGCTGCTCGGGGCCCAGGAAGAGATTCAGCGCGGCTACGGGGAACTTGCCTCGCTGCTGAACTCGCTCGACCGGAGCTACATCCTCAACGAAGCCACGCGAAAGATCGCTGCCTCGCTTCGGGCACCCCTGGTGGCCGTATACCTTACCGAGAACGGGGCGGCCGACCTGCGGCTCAAGACATACGCCGGCATCGACACGGCGCCGCTCGATACCGCGCTGCTGTCGCCTGGAGGCCTGCCCACGGAGGTCATCCAGCGCCGCGAGTCGATCATCATCTCCGCGCCGCCCCGCGGCGAGCGCTTGGCGCTTCGGACCGGGGTCGGGGAGCTGGCGATCTCCGCCGTGGCGGGGTTCCCCCTGGAGCATCGCGACCGATCGATGGGGGTGCTGGCGGTGGCGATGCTGGAGCCGCTGTCGGAGGACCGGCGCGGGTTCCTCCAGAACGCGGCCCGGCAGCTCTCGGTGGCCCTCAGCAATGCGGCCCTCTTCGAGTCGGTCCGCTACCAGTCCCAGCGAATGGAGCAGCTCAACCAGGCCCTCCGCCGGGCCAGCGAG
>JBOHPP010000168.1:0-5429 GCA_050731755.1 Candidatus Rokuibacteriota bacterium
CAGGCCGTACGGCAGCCGGCCTGCCGGCGTCTTGCGGATGGCCTGGATCTCCAGGAAGTCGATGATCCGCTCGACGAAGGCCCGGTGCTCGATCTCCTGCCGCTTGGCCGGTCCCCAGTAGAGGGCGTCCTGGAGAAAGCTGCCCCCCATCTTCAGCACCCGGCCGGTCATGACGTTGTCGAGCACGGTCATGCCCTTGAACAGCGCCACGTTCTGAAAGGTGCGGGCAATGCCTAGGGCGGCGACATCGTAGGGCCGGAGGTGCGTCCGGTCCTTGCCTTCGAAGACGATGCGGCCCTCGTAGGGGTGGTAGAAGCCGCTGATGCAGTTGAGGAGGGTCGTCTTGCCGGCGCCGTTGGGGCCGATGATGGCGAGGATCTCCCCCCGCCGGATCTCCAGGCTCACCCGGTTCAGCGCCACCAGGGCCCCGAAGCGGACGCTGACGCCGTCCACCGCCAGCAGAGGCCCTGAGGCCTGGCTCATGGGCCTCCCGGAGCCGCGGCCTCGACAGGCCGGATGCGGACGTCGGCGCGCACGGTGCCGGTGCGGCCGTCCTCGTAGGTCACCTGCGCCTCGACCTGGATGCGGTCCCGATCCGAATAGAGGGCCTCGATGAGCGAGGCGTACTTCTCGGCGATGAACCGCCGCCGGACCTTGCGGGTGCGGGTGATCTCCTCGTCGTCGGGATCCAGCTCCTTGTGCAGGATGAGGAAGCGCCGGATCTGCGCGCCCCGCAGCACCGCGTCGTCCCGGAGGCTCCGGTTCACCCGCGCCACTTCCTGGTGGATCAACTCGTACACCTCGGGCTTCTGGCTCAGATCGGTGTAGCTCGTATAGGCAATCCCCCGGCGCTCGGCCCAGTTCCCGACGGCGGCCAGGTCGATGTTGATGAGCGCTGCCACCCAGGGGCGGTCCTGACCGATGCAGACGGCTTCCCGGATGTACGGAGAGAACTTCAGCTTGTTCTCGAGGTACTTCGGGGGGAGCAGGGTGCCGTCGGCCAGCCGGCCCACGTCCCGGGCCCGGTCGATGATCTTGAGGTGCCCCTCCTGGTCGATGAAGCCGGCGTCGCCGGAGTGCACCCAGCCGTTCTCCATGGTCTGAGCGGTGGCTTCCGGGTTCTTGTAGTAACCCAAGAAGACGCCGGGGCTCCGGTAGAGCACCTCGCCCTGTTCCGAGATTCTCAGCTCCACGCCGGGGATCGGCGTCCCCACGGTGTCGACGCGGACGGCGCCGTCCTTCTGGATCGTGATGAAGACGCTGCCCTCGGTCATCCCGTAGAGCTGCTTGACGTTGATGCCCAGCGCCCGGAAGAAGACGAAGATCTCGGGACCGATGGCCTCGCCCGCTGTGTAGGCCCGGCGCACGCGGCGCAGGCCCAGGTTGTCGCGGAGCGGTCCGTACACGAGCAGCCTGCCGAGAGGGTAGAGCAGCCGCTGCCAGAGCGGGACCGGCTGGCCGCCGAGGTGCCGGCGCTCCATGGCTTGGGCCATGTCGAGGAAGAACCGCACCATCCGGCGCTTCGGCCAGGCGCAGTCCTCGATCCGCACCATGACGTTCGTCAGAATCCGTTCCCAGATCTGGGGCGGCGCGAAGAAGTACGTGGGGCCGATTTCCTTCAGATCTTGAAGGACGGTGGCCGCGCTCTCCGGGCAGTTGACGGTGAAGCCGGTCAGGATGGACTGGGCATAGGAGAAGATGTGGTCGCCCACCCAGGCCATCGGCAGATACGACAGGATGTCCTCGTCCGCCCGCAGGCGCTCGACCGCCGCCGCGTTGCCGGCCGTCACGATCAAATTGCGGTAGGAGAGCATGGCGCCCTTGGGTGTGCCCGTGGTGCCCGAGGTGTAGCAGATGATGGCGAGGTCGTCGGCCCCGCCCCGGGCCACCTCCTCGTCGAAGTGGGTGGGGTTCTCCCGCTCGAATTTGCGCCCCAGCTCCTGGAGCTGGGCCAGGCTGGTGAGATACGGTTCGCGATAGCTCCGCAGTCCCCGCGGATCTTCGTAGACGACGTGCTCGAGCCGGGGGCAGTGCGCCTTGATCCGGAGCAGCTTGTCCACCTGCTCCTGGTCCTCGATCACGGCGAAGCGGACCTCGGCGTGGTCGACGATGTACTGCAACTCCTTCTCGGCGGCGTCCGGGTAGAGCGGCACGGGCACGCCCCCCAGCGCCTGGGTGGCCATGACCGCCCAGTAGAGCTCGGGACGGTTGTCGCCGATGATGGCCGTCTTGTCGCCGCGGGCGAAGCCCAGAGAGGCCAGGCCGAGCGCGATGAGCCGGGCCTGCTCGAAGTACTCCCGCCAGGTGAAGGATTGCCAGATGCCATAGTCCTTCTCGCGGATGGCGACTTTGCCGGGGAACCGCTCGGCGTTGGCGCGCACGAGCTTGGGAAACGTGTCGCGAGCGCGGTCCAGCGTCTCGCGCAACTCTCCTCTTCCCGTCGCGAGTACGTCCAATTCGCCTCCGCGGTTACCGCTGCCGTGCGGGTCGCTGAGTCCGGGCTAGAAGGGCCGGCCTCGGGTTGCGAGAGTCTACCCGGAGGGCTCCACCCCTGTCAAGGCAATTGGGACGGAAAGACGGGTACTTACAGCAAAGAGCGCCGGCCGGCAGGCCCTCAGCTCGTGAAGGATCTCAGCGAGCGATCAGCGAAGCGCTTGCTCGACGAGAGGGAGCGCGAAGTAGAGGACGAAGGCAGCGGAGGCGAGATAGACCATCCAGTGCACCTGCCGGCCCTTGCCGTTGAGCAGCTTGATGGCCGCGTAGGTGATGAAGCCGCTGCCGATGCCGTTGGTGATCGACCACGTGAACGGCATGGCCAGCATCGTCACGAAGGCGGGCACGGCCTCCTCGTAGTCATCCCAGGGAATGTCCCGGGCGATGGTCATCATGTAAAAGCCCACCAGGATCAGCGCCGGCGCCGTGGCCTGAGCCGGGATGACCGCGGCCAGCGGTGAGAAGAACATCGCCAGCAGGAACAGGCCCCCCACCACTACCGAGGCGATGCCCGTGCGCGCGCCTTCAGCGACACCGGCGGCGCTCTCGATGTAGGTGGTGTTGCTGCTGGCGTTCGCGAGGCCGCCGAACATCGCCCCCACCGAGTCGACCAGCAAGACCCGGTTGGCGCGCGGCAGCCGGCCGTCCCGGTCGAGGAAGCCGCCCTTGCCGCCCACCCCGATGATCGTCCCCATCGTGTCGAAGAAATCGCTGAGCATGATGGAGAAGATCGCCAGCACCGCGGTGATCACGCCGAGCCGGGCGAAGAGGCCGAAGTCCAGCCGCCCGAAGGTCGAGAAGTCGGGCGCCTGCACGATGGCCCGGGGGAGCTGGGCGGCCCCCGGCGTGGCGAACCCTTGCCAGCCCGCGATCAGGCCGTTGAGCAGGATGGCCAACACGGTGGTGCCGAGGATGCCGATGAGTAGCGCGCCCCGCACGCGGCGAGCAAGCAGCCAGGCCGTCAGGATGAACCCCAGCACGAACACGGCGACGGGCAACCCGGTGAGCGACCCGAGCCCCACCGGCAGCGGTCCCGACGCCGGCTTCACGACGAAGCCCGACGTGAAGAACCCGATGAAGGCGATGAACAGTCCGATGCCCACGCTGATGGCACGCTTGAGGCCCAGGGGCACGGCGTCCATCACCGCCTCGCGGAATCGCGTGAGCACGAGGACCGTGATGGCCAGGCCCTCCAGGAAGACGACGGTCATGGCCTGGGGCCAGGTGAGCCCACGACCGGCCACCAGCTCGAAGGCCACCACCGCGTTGAGGCCCATGCCGGGGGCCAGCGCGAATGGGTAGCGGGTCACCAGTCCCATGGCGATGGACAGCAAGCCGGCGGTCAGGCAGGTCACGGTCAGCGTCGCCGCAAAGGGCAGCCCCTGGCCCTCGAGCCCCGGCACCCCGGCGTAGCCCAGGATCAGCGGGTTCACGAAGATGATGTACGCCATGACCATGAAGGTCGTGGCGCCGGCGCGGACCTCGGTTCCGAGCGCCGGGGAGCGGGCGGGGACGTCGGGCATGCCGGGCCGCACTCTACACGCAGCCGGGCTTCACGGGAATGGCTGACCGCCTGCTACTTCCGAAACTTTCTGAAGTCGACGGGACGCTTCTCCACGAAGGCGTCGCGGCCCTCGATGGCCTCCGGCGTCTGATAGTAAAGGTTGAGCGCGGTGGAGGCGAATTCGGCCACGCCGGCCCGCGGCTCGGAGTCGATGTTGAACGACTGCTTGGCCAGGCGCAGTGCCGTCGGGCTCTTGTCGAGCAGCTCCCGGCACCACTGTTCCACCTCGGCTCTCAGATCCCGCAGCGGGACCACCTTGTTCACGAGCCCCATGGCCAGCGCCTCCTGGGCCGTGTACTGTCGGCAGAGATACCAGATCTCCCGCGCCCTCTTCTCGCCCACGACGCGGGCGAGATAGCCGGTGCCGTAGCCGGCGTCCACACTGCCCACCCGCGGCCCGGTCTGGCCGAAGATGGCGGAGTCGGCGGCGATGGTGAGGTCGCAGAGGACGTGCAGCACGTGCCCGCCGCCGATGGCAAAGCCGTTGACCATCGCGATCACCGGCTTGGGGCAGTGCCGGATGGCGGTGTGCAGAGCGTCGACGTTCATGGGGCGCTGGCCGTCGGCGGAGTAGCCGCCGGTGCCGCGCTCCTTCTGGTCGCCGCCCGAGCAGAAGGCCTTGTCGCCGGCGCCGGTGAGCACGACCACGCCCACGGCGGGATCGAAGCGCGCGTCGAGGAACGCGTCGGTCAGCTCGTGCACGGTCCGGGTGCGGAAGGCGTTGCGGACCTCGGGCCGGTTGATGGTGATCCAGGCCACGCCGTCCTTCTTGTCGTGCAGGATGTCGGTGTAGGTCATCGCTCCTCCCGGCGGCGCCGTGCCGGCGGTGGGTGGAAGACAGGGTCCCGCTTCTCCTGCCAGGCGCGGTTGGCCTCCTCGATCTCCCACGAGGCCATGCAGTCGTGCTGGGCGGTGACCATCTCCTCGATCATCGCCCGCGGATCCCGGTGGAACGACGCGTGGAGCAGACGCTTGGTGTGAGCGGCCGCCGTGGGCGCGGCCTCACGCGTCTTGCCGACCAGCGTGGCCAGCGTGGCCTCCAGCTCGGCCGCTCGACATACCCAGTTGACGAGGCCGATGGCCCGCGCCTCGGTGGGGCTCACGGTGTCGTTGAGCAGCGCCAATTCCTTGGCCCGGCCCAGCCCCACCACGCGGGCCAGCCGCAACACGGCGCCGTCGGGGATGAGCCCGTGGCGCGTGGCCCCCAAACCGATGATGGCGTCGTCGGTGGCCACGCGGAGGTCGCAGGCCAGCGCGAGCTGCAGGCCGCCGCCGATGGCGTAGCCGTGGAGCACCGCCACGGTGATCTTGGGCATGTCCTCCAGGAAGTTGAGCGCGCGAATCCAGTGGCGGTAGAACGCCTCGCCGATGG
>JBOHPP010000169.1:0-4715 GCA_050731755.1 Candidatus Rokuibacteriota bacterium
GCTCGAGCCCGCGCTGGCCCGGCGGGCGGCGGCGGGCGCGGGCTGGGCGCACGTGCTCCGGCGGGCAACGTGAACGCCGTGTGGATGCCGGCGGTCATGCGGTTCATCCTGGGGGGGCTCGGCGTCGTGAGCCTTGTCGGCTACGCGCTCGACAGTCGCCTTTTGCTCGGCGATGGGATGAACGTCTTCACGCGCCACGTGATCGTGTTCGCCGTTCTCTTCGCTCTCTATCTGGGCGCCGTGTGGCTGACCGTCAGCCGGAGCGGAGAGGATCGCGTCGTGCTTGGCCTGGTGCTGGGTTTCGGATTGCTCTTCCGGGTGGCCGTCCTGCCCACGCCAGTCGTGCTCTCCTCCGACGTCTATCGCTACCTCTGGGATGGGCGCGTGCAACGCGCCGGCATCAGCCCCTACCGGCATCCGCCGGCGGCGCCCGAGCTGGCCCATCTGCGCGATGAGGCGATCTCCCCGAACATCAACCGCCCGACCGCGCGTACGGTCTACCCGCCGGGGACGCAGATGGTGTTCGCTGCCGTGACGACGGTGTTCCCCGACAGCCTGCTCGGTTGGCGTCTCTTCCTCCTCGGGTGCGAGATGGCCACCGGCGCCCTGCTGTTGCGCCTGCTCCATCGCATGGGGCGGCCGCCCGGCGCCGTGATCCTGTACGCGTGGGCGCCGCTGGCCGTGCTGGAGGGCGTGCAGGCGGCCCATGTCGAGCCCGCGCTGTTGCCGCTGGTGCTCCTCGCGCTCCTCTGGCGCCAGGAGGGACGGATGGCGATGGCCGGCGCCGCCGTGGGGGCCGCCGTGCTGTTGAAGCTCTACCCGCTGGCGCTCGCCCTCGCCTGGTGGCGTCGCGGAGACCGGCGCTTCCCGGCCGCCTGCCTCGGGGTGCTGGCCGCCGGCTACCTCCTCTATGCCGCGCCGGTGGGTCTCGGGGTGCTCGGCTTCCTGCCCCAGTATTTCTCGAGCGCCGAGGACTTCAACATCGGTCTGCGCTGGTTCGTGACCGAGGGAATCGGCCTGGGTGGTGAGGTGGCGCGCGGCAGCGCGATGCTTCTGCTCTTCGGCCTCCTCCTCTCTGTGCTGCTACGGATCCGCGGCAGCCTTCGCGAGGGAGTGGACGGCGTCTTCACCGCCGGCTTCGCCGCGGTGGCCGCCTGGCTGCTCCTGCTGCCGACGGCGCTTCACGCCTGGTACGTGATGTGGATCCTACCGTTCCTGACGGTGTCACCCTCGCCGGCCTGGCTCTGGCTGAGCGGCGCCGTGGCCCTTTCCTACCTCAAGTACGTGTCGCCCGCGGAGTTCCCGTTCTGGGCCCGGACGCTGGAATTTCTCCCCCTCTATGCGCTCTTGCTCTGGGAGTGGCGCCGTCGTCGGCCCGCCATGACGAACCCCGTCGAGGCGGGTGAGCGCCTGCGTCGTCGAGCCGGCGCTCCCCTGCCCGCCGCTCCCGCATCGTCGCGTGGGCCACGATGATCCTCGCGCTCCAGGTACTCGTGGGCGCGATCTACGCTGTGGCCGTCCTCGGCCTGTTCCTCTACGGCGTCAACGCCTACGTGATGGTGGCTCTGCACCGATGGCGCCGCCGCGTGATGCCGGCGCCGGGGGCACCGGCGGACTGGCCACCAGTGACGGTGCAGCTGCCGCTCTACAACGAACGCTACGTGGCCCGCCGCCTGCTGGACGCCGTGGGCGCGGTCGACTATCCCGCCGATCGCCTGGAGATCCAGATCCTGGACGACTCCACCGATGACACCACCGCGATCCTGGCGGACGCCGCGCGGGCCCTCGCCGGCCGCGGCCTCAGCGTCGCCCACATCCACCGCCTCGACCGCACCGGCTTCAAGGCCGGCGCGCTCGCCGCCGGCCTCAAAGAGGCGCGAGGCGAGTTCATCGCCGTCTTCGACGCCGACTTCGTCCCTCCGCCGGACTTCCTCCGCACCACCCTCCCGCACTTCGCCGATCCCCGGGTCGCCGTGGTCCAGATGCGCTGGGGCCATCTCAACCGCGACTTCTCGCTCCTGACGATCGCCCAGTCGCTCGGCATCGATGGCCATTTCGGCGTCGAGCAGGCGGCCCGCTGCGCCGGCGACCTCTTCCTCAACTTCAACGGGACGGCTGGCGTGTGGCGCCGGGCGGCGATCGAGGACGCGGGCGGTTGGACCCACGACACGCTCACCGAAGATCTCGACCTCTCCTACCGCGCCCAGCTCCGCGGCTGGCGCATCGAGTATCGCCCGGAGCTGGTGTGCCCGGCCGAGCTCCCGGTGCTCGTCACCGGCTTCAAGTCCCAGCAGCGGCGGTGGGCGAAGGGCTCGATCCAGACGGCGCTCAAGCTCCTGCCCGAGGTCCTCCGCGCCCCGCTGAGCCGCTGGGTGAAGTACCAGGCGGCGGTCCACCTGACCTACTACATGATTCATCCCCTCATGCTCGCGGTCGTCCTGCTGTCGATCCCGCTGCTCGCGGCGCGGGAGCTGGCCCCGCCGACCCCGCTCGTGCCCGCGGTGAGCGCGGTGTTCGCCCTGGCCACGCTGGGGCCGGCCTGCATGCTGGCCTACGCCCAGCGTGCGCTCGATCCCCGCTGGCGCCGGCGACTCTGGCAGCTTCCCACGATCATGATCATCGGCGTGGGTGTGGCGTGGAGCACGAGCCTGGCCGTCCTCGGGGCGTTCTGGGGACGCGACCTCACGTTCGTGCGCACCCCAAAGTTCGGCATCGGCCCCGGCGGGGGCCAGTGGCAGGGCAAGGCGTACGCGGAGCACCGCCGGCCGAGTGGGCTCGCCGAATTGGCCCTCGGCCTGTACTGCGCGCTCGCGACCGGGCTCGCCTGGACCCACGGGGAATACGGCGTCGTGCCGTTCCTGTTTCTCTATACGTGCGGCTTCCTCACGGTGGGCGCGCTCACAGTGCTCCACACGACAGCCCCGGGTCTTCGCCCCCGGCCCGAGGCGGGATGAGGCGCGGACGTCTGGGCGTGGCGGTGACGTTGGCGGCCGGCGCCTTGCTCTCCGGCCGAGCAGCAGCTGACGCGGACGCGCTCGTCGCCGAGGGCGCGCGGTGGTGGCGCTCGTCGGGCAATCCCGCCAACCCGGTCGCCTGCGCGACCTGCCACCACGACCCGACCGAAACGCGGGGCTGGGCGGCGAGCTTCCCCAAGTTCAAGCCGCTGCCGCCACCGCATGCCCGGGTGATGACATTGCTGCAGGCCAACGCCGAGGCCATCGAGCGGCACTACGGCCACACTGATCCTCGACCGGCGGCGACGGCGATCACCGCGTACCTCGCCGCCCAGGCCGCCGGCTTCCCTCGCAAGCCAGGGGTTGCCGCGGGGCAGCCGGTCTTCCCCGCTCGGCTGCGTGCGCTGGCCAAGAGCGTCGCCCGGGGGCGCGGACTGTACGCGCGCCGCTGCGCCGCCTGCCACACGCCGCCGGCCATCGCGCCGGCCCTGGCCACGTTTCCGCGCACCCGGGGCGGCCGCGCCGAGTCCCTCGAAGGCTTTCTCGAACATCATGCGCGACCTGGGGAGGCGCTCGCGTGGGACGCCCCGGCGATGGCCGACCTCGCCGCCTATCTCACCGCCGAACCGGCCGATCGGCGGCCCTTCCCCACCGCTCACGAGGCGTCGCCATGATGCAGGCCGTGATCGTCACCATCGTCGTGCTGGGGGCGTTCGGGCTCGGGTTTCCGCCCGATGCCGGAGCCGCGACCGTCATCACGGGCACCGTCAAGAGCAAGGCCGGTCAGCCCCTGCCGGGCCTGGCGCTGCTCGAGAAGGGCGAGATCCACAACAACGTCTGGGACCGCGGCGCTCTGGTGGACACCGCTGGCCGGTTTCGGATCGAACTGGCGACGGGCGGCCAGTATGGGCTTCACGTCTATTCGAGCGGCTACATCTACAAACCTGAGGCGGTACGGGTCGAGACCGGCAAGACGCTCCAGGTCACCGTCGTCCTCGTCCCCGAGCCGACCCGGGCGAACGATCCCGTCATCAAGCGCGTCGGGTTCTTCCCGTGGAAGCAGCGACAGGGCAAGGTCACGTTCGTCAAGCTCGAGGTCTCCGACCCGAACGACGACCTCGGACCGCAGGCACTCGCGTTCAACGCGGCCATGGGGCGCGCGTTCGCCTTGCAACCGCCGCAGCGGGTGCGCGATCTGAAGGCCAACTTCCCGCCGGGCGTCTACGAGCTCGAGGTCGACACCTCCACCGCGCCCATCAACCCGCGAGACTGGCACTTCGTTGTCGCCGACCACCAATGCAACACAACGGACATCCTCAGCGCCCCCCACGAGCCCAAGCCGCCACGGGTGATCGGGCAATGAAGCCTTGCGCACCTCGAACCCGCCCCCCACGGTGCAAGCCGGCCTCGCGGACCCCGCTACGTGAAGCCCTGCGCACCTCGAACCGGCCACCCACGGAGCGAGCCGATCTCGCGGCACTCGTTAGAATGACTCCCAACGCACCTGGAACAGGCCACCCACGGAGCGAGCCGATCTCGCGGCCCCCGTTAGAAAGAAATGCGCCCTGAGTCAGGCCGCGCGCACCTCCACCGTAAGGCCGAGATCGTGAAGCCGTGCGATGAGGCGCTTGGCGAGCTTGGCCTTGTCGCGGCGGGCGAAGTAATCGCCGCCGAGGTCATGGTCGTCAACTTGGCGCCGCAGCACGTAGTAGGCGGCGGTGAGCATGGACGCGGCGACAGCGAGGATCGCCTTCTGGGGTC
>JBOHPP010000170.1:0-13931 GCA_050731755.1 Candidatus Rokuibacteriota bacterium
CGCTGGGGCTGGGCTCCACCTCACACGGAGCGGCCCGCCTGTGGGCGGCGGGAACGGGTCTCGCGAGCCCCCTCCCCCCACCCGGCGCGCCCCACCGGGCCAGACGGCCGAGCGCGCGAAGCGCATCGAGGCCGCGCGGCTCGTCAGGCAGGGCTGGAATCAACCGGATCTGCCGGCCGGCGAAGGCGGCGCGGATGGCTGCGATGACCGCGCTCTCGGCCCGCCGGCGCCCCTCACAGAGAACGCACGAGCCGTCGGGGGAAGCGGTGACCCGGTTGACGATGATCTCCGCCACGGGGATCCCCGTCTCGGCCAGCCGGCCGACGGCGTCGCGCGTCTCCTCCAATGCGAGCGTCTCCGGCAGCAGCACCCAGGCGAAGGTGCAGCGCTGGGGATCGCGCAGGAGCCTCTCGAGGGCCTCGCTGTCAGAGGCGATCTCGTCGATGAGGGCGTCGGCGGTGTCCCGGCGGTAGGCCCCTCCCAGGCTTTCGGCGAGGAAGCGATGCTTGGCCTGCATGTCGTCGAGCACGGCGGCCATCCGGCCGAGCGTGGCCGGCATGGCGAGCAGCCGGATGGTGTGACCGGTCGGGGCGGTGTCCACGATGACCTCGTCCCACGGTTCCGCCCGGGCAAGCCGGCTGAGTTCCACCAGCCCCATCAGCTCGTCGACGCCGGGCAGGGACAGACGCAGGAAGCGGTCGATATCGTCCGCGTCCAGGTAGGTTCCCCGGCCCACGATCACGCCGAGTGGGCGCCGGCGGCGGGCGATCCAGCGATCCAGCGCGCGATCGGCGTCCAGCTCGACAGCCTGAAGCTCGCCCCGCCTGGTTGGGACCGGTGTCGGGCGCGCGAGCGAGGATCTGTCTCGCTCAAAGACATCGCGGAGGGAGTGAGCGGGATCGGTGGAGATCAGCAGAACGCGGCGGCCGGCCTCGGCGCTGGCAACCGCCGCTGCGGCGGCGCATGTCGTCTTGCCCACGCCGCCCTTGCCCCCGAAGAACCGATACTGCGGGGCTACTCGTCGTCCCAGGCCCGGGCCTCCACCCCCGTCACCTTCATCGCGCCGGGTGCGGCCTCACCGGCGGCTTGCCGGAGCTCTCGCAGGCGGGCCAGGATCGCGCGCTCCAGCGGGGCAAACTCCTCCGGGCTCAACTCTCCCAGCTCCACCTGCATCTGAGCCGCCAGCAGCTCCTCGCGCAGGCGATTCTCATCGTCCAGCTCGGCGTCGACCGCCTGGGCGATCTTCGAGAGCACGAATTTGAGGCCGCCGATGAACAGCGTGTCCAGAATAATCACTTCGTCTCTTTCGCGCGCTCGAGTTTCAGTCGGATGTTGACGAAGTTGTAGGGGGGCCAGGGGCCGGTGTACTTGAACATGAGCTTGTCGAACCGGGCGCCGATCTGTTTGACCCGGGCGTCGAAGGCCGACTCCTGGTCGCGGGTGACCAGGAAGGCGGCGTTCATGATCATCTTCTCGCCGATGGGCTTGTTGGCGCGGGAGGCCACGCACACGTCCCGCAGGCCGCCGAAGACGTCGTTGACGTAGCGCTCCGACAACGTCTGGAGCGCAGCGTCCACCATCCGCCCGTACTGCACGCGGGCGAAGTAGGTCGAGCCCTTCTGGGCGCTGATCTCGGCCTTGAGCCGCCGGATGTCGTCGTCCTGCCGCTCGATCTCGCGGATCATGACGTCCCGCTCCCACAGCACCTTGAGCCCGAACTCCAGCTTGTCCTCCATCTTGGTCAGGACGTCCCGAAAGGCCTCGTAGGCGCCCCGGAGCAGCTCCACGATGTCCTCTCGCGTCTTGAACACGGTGCCGAAGGACATGGGAATGACGGTGTGGGTGCGCATCACCGTCTCGTTGACCCGCTCGTGGGCCAGGACGTTCTCGCGAGTGGGATCGTAGATCTCGATGGGCGTGTCCGAGACGACGGCGGTGATGTCCTTGTAGTTGATGGTGTGCACCTCGGTAGGCCGGGCGCCGATGCCGATGGGGCCGAACTGCAGCGGCCCGGAGGCGTTCACCACGCAATAGACGTACTTGCCCAGGTGGTCGGCGGTCGGGACCGCTGAAGCCTTGCTCGCGCGTCGATCCGGGGCGCCGGCGGCGCCGCCCTGGGGCGCCCCCTGCCGGCCACGCTCGGCCGCCTCCCGACGCTTGGCTTTGGCCTTCATGCGCCTCCCTGGGTGCTGGTCCGCGACTCGGGCTTGCGTGCCCCGTCCAGCAGGGCATGGATCTCGGCCACGAGCTGCTCGGGTAGGCACGGCTTGGTGACGAAGCCGTCGCATCCCGCCGCCTTGGCGCCCTCCGAGAAGCCCTCCAGCGCATGACTGGTCAGGGCCAGCACCGGGATGTGGCGCGTGCGCCGGTCGCGCTTGAGCCGACGCGTAGCCTCCCATCCGTCCAGCCCGGGCAGCGACAGGTCCATTACGATGACGTCGGGCACCAGCGCGAAGGCCTGGTCCAGGGCCTCGTGACCGTTGCCCGCCTCGGCCACCCGGAAGCCGGCGTGGTGCAGGAACAGCGCGTACATCTCGCGGTTGTCCTGGAAATCGTCGACGAGCAGAACCAGCGGCTGATCAGTCATCGCTCGTGAAGCGTCCGGGGCAGGACGAGGGTGAAGGTGGAGCCCTTGCCGAGCGCGCTCTCCACCCGGATCTGGCCACCCAGCATCGAGGCCAGCCGCCGGCAGATGGCCAGGCCCAGGCCGGCGCCGCCGTAGTTCCGGGTCGGCGAGTTGTCGGCCTGGCTGAAGTCGTCGAAGATCTTGGCCTGGTCCTCGGGAGCGATCCCGATCCCAGTGTCGGCCACCGCCACGAGCAGCCGGTCGCGGTTCGCCTCCCAGGCCGCGGCCACCGTCACCGAGCCCGCCGGCGTGAATTTGAGCGCGTTGGTGAGCAGGTTCAGAACGATCTGCTTGACCTTGGCGCGGTCGCTGTTGAGCGGCGGCAGGTCGAGGGCCAACTCCTTCAGCACGGTGAGCCCGGTGCGGCTGATGATCGGCTCGACCTCGGCCATCAACTCGGCGATCAGCTCGGGGACGGGGAACTCGGCCAGATGCACCGGCATCTTGCCCGCTTCGATGCGGGAGATGTCGAGGATGTCGTTGATGAGGGTCAGCAGATGCCGGCCGCTGGTATCGACCCGGCCGAGGCTCTTCTTCTGCTCGTCGGTCAGAGGACCGAACACGCCCTGAAGCAGCATGCTCGTGTACCCCAGGATCGCGTTCAGCGGCGTCCGAAACTCGTGCGACATGTTGGCCAGGAACTGCGACTTGAGCGCCGAGGCGTGCTCGAGCTGAAGCGCCTGCCGGCGCAGCAGCTCGTTCTGGCGCGTGAGCTCCCCCGTGGCCTGGCGGACCTTCTCCTCTAGCTCCTCGGAGGCGCGCTTGAGCTGGTCGTAAAGATGCTGGCGCTCGAGCGCCTCCCGCTGGTCATGAAGGATGGTGACGACGCCGACCAGCTCGCCCTGGGCCGACAGCACTTTGCCGGCGATGGCTTCGAAAGGCAGGGTGTCGCCGGTGTCGGGCTCGAGCAGGTTGATGCTGCTGCCGTGATAGCGCACGCTCTCGCCGGCGAAGAGGAGGTTGGAGACGAAGGAGGTGAAGTGGGCGTCGTTCGACTGGACCCGAACGGCGACGTCGCCGGCCGACTCCGGGCGCATGGTGAACAAGCGCTCGGCGTGATCGTTCATGAGCACGATGGCACCGGTAGGATCGGTGGCCAGGATAGGATCGGCCACGGCATCGATCACGAGTTGCAGGCGGTCGCGCTCGGCCCGGATGTCCGCCTCGGCCAGGTGCAGTTTGCGGTAGTTCTGCTCCAGCTCGTCGGTGGCCGTCCGGAGATCACTGACGTTTCTGAGCACCGAGACCACGCGCCGCTCCTCGCCCGGGGTCTCGATGACGGTGCTGAGCAGCTCGAACAGCAGGTCGGATCCGTCGGCAGGATCGACCAGCAGCAGCTCGCGCCGCGCGGGCTCGCCCCGGTCCAAGGCCTGACCGGCCAGGGCCGCCGAGAACAGCATGTTGTTGAGGGCGATGGCCCGCCGCCGCCCCTCGCTCTCCCGCTCGCTGCTGGCCAGCAGGGCCTCGGCCCGGGCGTTGGCGACGATCATCCGGCCCTCGGCGTCGGTGAGCAGCACCGGGTCGGGGACGGCCTGGATGATGCTGTCGAGCACCGCCCGATCCCGCTCCAGCCCATCGCGGGCGGCGGTGAGCCGGCGCTCTGCACCAAGCCGGGCCAGCTTGGATCCGAGCACACTGGCCACCCAGTGGCCTTCCCGCGATGCTTCGGCGCTGGCCGGGCTCAGCAGCAAGAGCCCACGGCGGTCCTCGGATTCCGAGCGGTCGCCTGGCAGCGGAATGGCCAGCACCGCGGTCCGGCCAGCGAAGGGCAACCCGCTGCCGGCGCCCCCGTATCCGTTCACGGAGACCTCGCAGGGCTCGCCGTTCGTCAGCGCCTCGACCAGAGGATGGTCACGCTGGTAAAGGTCCACCGAGAAGCGGCTGATGCGGGCCGGGGGCAGGCCGCAGCCAGCGAGGGCGACGAGCCGCATCTCGTCCGCGTCGGGCGCCAGGCAGAGACTCTGCCGGACGCCGGTGTGGCTGCCCAGCCAGTCGAGGGCCCGCTGGGCGCACTCGGTGGGATCGTCGCAGCCGAGCAGGAACTCGACGAGGGCGAGCCTGGCAGCGGTCAGCTCTGTCCCGGAGGTCCGGGAGGAGGCACGGAGGGCCACGCTCTTGCTCACGACCTAGACGCGCGTGGTGCGCCGACGCCGGCGAGTGACGGCGCCACCGTCAGCGGTCGCCGCCAGCCGGGCCCTGAGGGCCGCGTTCTCGGCGGCCAGAGCCCCTTGGCCACGCGCCTCGACGGACGCTGCCCGCGAGGCCGGAAGCCCGACCGCGTCGGCAAACTTGAGGTACGTCTCGATTGATGCGACGACGATACGGGCCTCGACGGTGATCAGATCGATCCCGACGAGAGAAACGCGCACCCAGGCATCGATCACGATGCCTTTGTCCAGCACTCGGTCCAGAACGTCGATGAGGCTTGTGCCGCCGGATGCGCGTTCAACCGCCATCGGTCATCCTCCTACGACGATTGCTCGTCGCTCTGTCGGCTCCGCCTCGCCCGGCGGCGCGCCGGCGCCGGACCGCGCTCGGCGGTCAACGCGGCGACCTTGCGTTCGAGCTGGCGCAGCTGCTTCCGGACGTCGTCGCCCCCGTCGAGGGCGGCCCGCCGGCTCGGGGCCAGATAGCGGTCGTACTTCCACCAATCGAGCCCGATCTCCTGGGCCTTGTCGATGGAGCAGACGACCAGGCGAATGCGGATCGTGAGCAATTCCACCTCGGCGAGCGAGATCTTGATGTCGCCGGCGATGGCCAGGCCCTTGTCGAGCACGCGGTCGAGAACATCGACGAGGCCGCTGACCCGGTGATTGCTCGTCTGCAGATCGGCTCTCATGGATAAAACAGCGCAAAGTATAGACCCCGCGGCAGGCCAGCGGAAGGGGCCTTCGGGTCTACGGTGGGTAAAAGTTTTCCCAGGGTGGCAGTGGCAACCGCCTTGCAGCCTCCGGAGGTGAACCCAGGCACCTGGAGGCTCCCCATAGACCGCCGGCTTCTCCTCGTCGCCACGATCGTCCTGGTCATCGGCATCCTGTACTGGGCGCAGGCGATCCTGATCCCGATCGCGCTGGCGACGCTGCTGGCGTTCCTGCTGAGCCCGGTCGTCGGGGCGCTCCATCGTGTCGGGCTCGGACGGCTGCCGGCGGTCGCACTGGTCATGTTGCTGGTGGTGGCGGCACTGGGCGGCGCCGGCTGGGCGCTCAGCGTCCAGTTCGGCGCCCTCGCCCAGGACCTCCCGCGGCACACCGAGGCGCTCAAGCGACGGATCGCGGAACTGCGACCCAGGGGACCGGATTCGGCGCTGGACCGTGCGCGGGGCGCGCTGGACGAGGTCGTCGGCGAACTGGAGAAGATCGAACAGCCTTCGGAGCCGAAGCCCGCCCCAGCGCCAGCCCCCTTGCCTGTCGTCGTCAAGGGCGAGCAGCCCCCCCTGATTCGGCGCGTGCCCGACCTGGCCAGCGTGCTGGCCTCGGTTGGCCTGGTGGTGGTGCTGGTCATCTTCATGCTGATCGAGCGTCAGGCGTTGCGCGACCGCTTCATCCGTCTGTTCGGCTACGGACGGCTGACCCTGACGACGAAGGCTCTGGACGATGCCGGGTCTCGCATCAGCCGATATCTACTCACGTTGTCCGTCGTCAACGCATCTATGGGCCTTGCTTTCGGCCTCGGCTTGCTCCTGATCGGTGTACCGTACGCGCTGCTCTGGGGCACCCTGCTGGCCCTGGCCCGTTTCGTCCCCTACATCGGCGTGTGGCCGGCGGCCGGGCTGCCCACAGCGTTGGCGCTCAGCGTGTTCGACGGTTGGGGGCCAGCCCTGATGGTGGTCGCGCTCTTCCTGGGCCTCGAAGTCCTGGCCAACATCCTGGTGGAGCCCGTTCTTTACAGTCAGCACGCGGGCGTGTCGAAGGTGGCATTGCTGGTGGCTATCGGATTCTGGACCTGGCTGTGGGGGCCGGTGGGGCTGATCCTGGCCACCCCGCTCACCGTCGGCCTCGTGGTTCTCGCCAAGTACGTGCCCAGCCTCCACCCGGTCGGCGTCTTGCTCGGCGACGAACCGGCCCTCGACCCAGCGGCGGTGTACTACCAGCGCCTGGTAGCCCGCGATGTCGATGAGGCGACCGAGATCGTCGAGGCCCGAGTCCAGGAAGGGGCGTTGGAGGCGGCGGCCGACACGATCATGATCCCGGCGCTCGCCGCAGCCCGGCGCGACCGCGCGGCGGGCCGGCTGGACGACGACGACCAGCGTTTCCTCGTCGCGGCCACGCGCGAGATCGTGGCCGATGCGGTAATGGACAACCGTGAACCGGTGCCGGCGGAGCCGGCGGTGAGGCTGCTCGGCTGCCCCGCGCGCGACGAGGTCGACGCGGCGGCGCTCGCCGTGTTCCGGCCCCTGCTGAACCCGGCGCTCTGTGCGGTGGACGAGCTGCCGGTGGGGTTATTGTCAGCCGAGGTCGTCGAGCGAGTCGCCGGCTCCGGCGCGCTGCTCGTGGTCGTGGCGTCGGTGCCGCCGGGCGGGGTGGCTCAGACCCGGTACCTGATCAAACGCCTGCGGGCCACCAGTCCCCGGCTCACGATCCTGGTCGGCCGGTGGGGCGCCGTCGATGAGGGGGAGATTCAGCGGGCGGCCCTGCTCGCCGCCGGCGCTGAGCACGTCGGCACCACGCTGGCCGAGACGCGCGACCAGGTCCTCATGTTGCTGCCGGTCGTCAACGACCGGGCCGGAGCGAAGGGCTCGCTGGCCGTCGGATTGCACCAGGCGGCGGGCTGAGATGTCCGCCAAGGAGAAGGCCATGCCGGCGATCGGATACAAGCTTTCTAGCGAGGAGTTCTCACCGAGCGATCTCGTGCGGTTCGCGTCCCGGGCCGAAGAGACGGGGTTCACCTTCGCGCTGATCTCGGACCACTTTCATCCCTGGACGGACCGGCAGGGGCAGAGCCCATTCGTCTGGGGCGTGCTCGGGGCCATCGCTCGGGCCACGGAGCGTCTCGTCGTGGGCACGGGCGTGACGTGCCCGACCATGCGCATTCATCCCGCCATCGTGGCCCACGCGGCGGCGACGGCGGCCGCGCTCATGCCGGGGCGCTTCTTCTTCGGTGTGGGCTCCGGAGAGAACCTCAACGAGCACATCCTCGGCCACCGGTGGCCGCCTGTGGACGTCCGGCAGGAGATGCTGGAGGAGGCCATCGACGTCATCCGCCGGCTGTGGCGTGGGGGCTACCAGGATCACCACGGCCGCTATTACACGGTCGAGAATGCTCGGCTCTACACGCTGCCCGCCGAGCCGCCGCCGCTCATGGTGGCGGCCAGCGGCCCGCGCGCCGCCGAGTTGGCGGGGCGCCGCGGGGACGGCCTCATCTGCACGGGCCCGAACGCCGAGCTGGTCCGGACGTTCGAAGGGGCCGGAGGTCGGGGCAAGCCCCGCTACGTCGAGCTGAGCGTGTGCTGGGCGTCCGACGAGGCCCAGGCGCGGCGAACGGCCCGCGAGGTGTGGCCCATCGCCGGCCTGTCCGGGACGCTCTTCACCGAGCTGCCGCTCCCCGCGCACTTCGAGCAGACCGCCGAGCTGATCGACGAGGACGATGTGGCCGAAGAGGTGGTGTGCGGCCCCGACCCGCAGCGCCACCTGGAGGCCATCCGCGAGCACGTGGAGGCCGGCTTCGATCATGTCTGTATCCATCAAATCGGGCCGGATCAGGAAGGGTTCTTCCGCTTCTACGAGCGCGAGGTGTTGCCGGCGCTGCGCGAGGAGCGGGGCCGCGCCGCAGCGTGATCATGAACTTGGAGGGGGCAGAGGCCGCCCCCTCCAAGCCTCCCCGTTCGCGCGGGGTGTGACAACCGTCGCCGCGGTGGAGCCGGCGCTTGAAACAGCGGCGGTTAGATCAGCGCTTTTCCAGCCAGACTTCGTCGACGGCGGCGCGCCCGGGGCCGGCCAGCAACAGCAAGATCCCACCCGCCAGCAACATCAGTTCGAGACGGGCGCTGGCGAAGCCCCGTGGAAGCTGCACGAAGAAGGTGGCGACGATAAACTGGACGGCGAAGAGAAAGCCGAGCCAGCGGGTGGCCACACCGAGGATCAGGAGGCTCCCACCGATCAGCTCCAGGAGCATGATGAAGGGGCCCGTGATGCCTGGCACGGGCATGCCCATCTTCTCGAAGCCGCTCGAGACGGCCGCCATGCCGGCCTGGTACTTGCCCCAGCCCGACATGACGAGGATGATCCCCATGACGAGCCGCACCGCCGTGACGCCCCAGCCCGGACTGATGCCCGCGATCCCCCGCATATCCGCCTCCTTGTGCCTGAGTGCACTGCGAACGGCGTGATCCGGGTTCGTTGGGCACGACGATAGCACGACGGCCGGCGTACCTGCGCAGTTCGCCTGCCCGCGGGCCTCCGGGAGAGTGCCGTACAATAGCGGCCATGCGCCTCACCGTCGACGGCCGCGCGGTGGACGTTGGCTCCGGCGCCACCGTCCTCGACGCCGTCAACCGCCTCGGCATTCCGCTGCCCCAGCTGTGTAAGGATCCCGATCGGCCGTCCCTGGGGGCCTGCCGCACGTGCCTCGTCCGCGTCGAGGGGCAGCGCGGCGCGCCCGCCGCCTGCCACCTGCCGGCGCGGGAGGGCATGGTGGTCAGCACGACGCACCCCGACGTCGTCCGCCTGCGGACCACGGTCCTCGACCTCACGCGCGCGATGCTCACCGTCGGCCCCGCGCGCGACGGCTTCGGCCAGCTGGGCGCCGCCGTGGCGCGCCTCGGTGGCACGGCGCCCTCGTTCGCCGCGCTCCACCGCTTCGCCCCCGACGCCTCCAAGTCCTTCTTCGTCCTGGACCGCGAGGCGTGCATTCTTTGCGGGCGCTGCACGGTGGCCTGCGACGACGTGCAGCAGATCGGGGCCATCGCCATGCTCGGCCGCGGCCACCGGATGAAGGTCGGTGTCTTCGGCGACGGCGCGCTGGCGTCATCGGTCTGCACGTCCTGCGGCCAGTGTGTGGCGACCTGCCCGACCGGCGCGCTCCGTTCCACCGAAACGCCGGCGGCGATCGTGCGGGAGGTGGAGACGACCTGCCCCTACTGCGGCGTGGGGTGTGGGATCGTTCTCGGTGTGCGGCGCGGGCCGTCCGACGAACGCCTGGCCGTGATGGCCGGCGACGTGCCGGCCAACCCGTCGAGCCTGGGCATGCTCTGCGTCAAGGGGCGCTTCGGGACCGGCTTCATCCACGCGCGGGACCGGGTGACGACGCCGCTCGTCAAGCGCGAGGGCCGCTGGCAGGAGGTCTCGTGGGAGGAAGCTCTGGAGGCGGCCGCCGAGGGCCTGGCTCGTCACCGCGGCCGCTTCGCGGCGTTGGCCTCGGCCAAGGCCACCAACGAGGACGGCTACGTCGTGCAGAAGTTCGTGCGCGCGGTGATGGGGTCCAACAACGTCGACCATTGCACCCGGCTCTGCCACTCGCCCTCGGTCGAGGCCATGCTGGCCTCCATGGGCTCGGGCGCCACCTCCAACTCTTACGTGGACTATGAGGAAGCCGGCTGCCTCCTGATCGTGGGCGCCGACGCCTCGGCCAACCACCCGGTGATCGCCGTCCGCTTCCGCCGGGCCATGAAGCGCGGCGCCCGGATCATCGTCGTCAACCCGAAGCGCATCGAGCTGTGCGAGCAGGCCGACCTGTGGATCGCCCAGCGGCCGGGCACAGACGTCGCGCTCTTCAACGCGATGGCCCGGGTGATCCTCGACGAGGGGCTGGCCAACGAGCCGTTCATCCGCTCGCGGACGGAGGGTTTCGAGGCCTGGCGGGCATCGCTCGAGCCGTTCACGCTCGACTACGCCGCGCGGGTGACCGACGTGCCCGGCGACGCCATCGCGCAGGCCGCCCGCTGGTACGCCAGGCCACCGTTCAGCGGCTCCTGCCTCGTCTGGGGCATGGGCATCACCCAGCACGTCAACGGTATCCACAACGCCCACGCCGTTCTGAACCTCTCGCTGGTGACCGGCCAGCTCGGGTTTGCCGGCTCCGGCATCTCGCCGCTGCGGGGCCAGAACAACGTGCAGGGCTGCGGCGACGCCGGCTGCATCCCGACCAATCTTCCCGGCTACCAGCGCTACGACGGAGCGACGCTGGACCGGTTCGAGCAGGCCTGGGGCGTGCGGCCCCCCGACCGCGTGGGGTTGGTCGTCACCGAGGTGACCGAAGCCTGCCTCACCGGCGACGTGCGGGCCATGTACGTCGTGGGCGAGAACCCGCTGCTCAGCGAGCCCGACCTGCACCACGCCGAGAAGGCCATCGGCCAGCTCGAGTGTCTCGTCGTCCAGGATCTCTTCATGCACGAGACGGCCGAGCGAGCCCACATGTTTCTGCCCGCCGCGGCCTTCGCCGAGAAGGAAGGGACGTTCACCAACTCCGAGCGGCGCGTGCAGCGCGTGCGGGCGGCGCTGCCGCCGCCCGGCCAGGCGCGCCCCGACTGGTGGATCACCTGTGAGCTGGCCAAGCGGGTCGGGCGCCGGCTGGGCCTGGCGCTCGATCCCCAGTTCACGTACGCCGGCCCCGCGGCGATCTTCGACGAGATGGCGCGTCTCACGCCGTTCCTGGCTGGACTTTCCCACACGCGTCTGGACCGGGAGGGCGGCATCCAATGGCCCTGCCCGACGCCGGACCACCCGGGCACGCGATTCCTCTACGCCGAGTCGTTCCCGCGCGGCAAAGGGCGGTTCGTCCCCGCGGTCCAGACCGTGCCGGCGGCCGAGCTGCCCGATGCCGAGTACCCGTTGATCCTCAACACGGGTCGCCTGCTCTACCACTGGCACGGGGGGACGATCACCCGGCGCGTGCCGGGCCTGGTGGCCCTGGCGCCGCGGCTGGAGGTGGCCATCCATCCCGCCGATGCCGGCCGCTTCGGTGTCGGCGACGGCGCGCCCGTGCGCGTCACGTCTCGACGGGGGGAGCTCCACGGGCAGGCGCGGGTGACGGACGCGGTGCGGCCCGGCGCCATCTTCGTCCCCTTCGTGAAGCTCCAGGAGTCGGCGGCGAACTTCCTCACCAACTCCGCCCTCGACCCCGGCTCGAAGATCCCCGAGTACAAGGTCTGCGCCGTGCGTGTCGAGCCGCTCGGCCCGGCGGCATGAGCGGCTCCCCTCGGCCCATCGCCGAGCTGGCGGCGGCGCTCGGCATCGCGGAGGCCGAGCTCGAGCCCTACGGTCGCTCCAAGGCCAAGGTAAGCCTCAGCATCCTGGAGCGGCTGCGCGGGCGTCCGAACGGCAAGTACATCGACGTCACCTCCATCACGCCCACGCCCCTCGGGGAAGGCAAGACCGTCACCACGATCGGGCTCAGCATGGCGCTGAACCGCATCGGCCGGCGCGCGATCGCCGCCATCCGGCAGCCGTCTGCGGGGCCCATGTTCGGCCTCAAGGGCGGCGGCGCCGGCGGCGGGCGGGCCCAGGTGGTACCGCTGGAGGAGGTGAACCTGCACCTCACCGGCGACATCCACGCCATGGCCCTCGCCCACAATCTGCTGGCCGCGATGATCGACGCCTCGCTGGTGCACGGCAACCCGCTCGATCTCGATCCCCAGACGATCACGTGGCCGCGGGTGGTCGACGTCAACGACCGGGCGCTCCGGCGGATCGTGACCGGCCTGGGAGGCCGGGACAACGGCATTCCCCGGGAGACGGGCTTCGAGATCGCCGTGGCCTCGGAGGCGATGGCCATCCTGGGCCTCACCACTGGCTACGCCGATCTCCGCCGCCGCCTGGGTCGCATTGTCGTCGGGTTCGCGCGCGACGGCCGCCCGATAACGGCCGAGCAGCTGAGGGCGGCCGGGGCCATGGCCGCGCTCATGAAGGAGACCCTCAAGCCGAACCTCCTGCAGACCACGGAAGGCACGGCAGTCTTCGTGCACGCCGGGCCGTTCGCCAACATCGCCCACGGCAACAGCTCCATCCTCGCCGACCTGATGGGTCTCAAGCTGGCCGACTGTGTGGTGACCGAGAGCGGGTTTGGCGCCGACATGGGCCTGGAGAAGTTCGTGGACATCAAGTGCCGTGCCTCCGGCCTGGTGCCCGACGCCGTCGTCGTGGTCTGCACGGTTCGGGCGCTCAAGATGCACAGCGGGCGCTACCGCATCGCCGCCGGCAAGCCGCTCGACGCGGCGCTCCTCCGCGAGGACCTGACCGCGGTGGCGGAGGGCTGCGCCAACCTCGACAAGCAGATCGAGAACGCCCGCCTCTACGGCGTGCCGGTGGTCGTCGCTATCAACACGTTCGAGACGGACACGGAGGCCGAGCTCGCCGTCATCCGGGAGCGCGCCCAGGCGGCCGGCGCCGAGGGTGCCTGGCCGAGCGACGTGTTCCGCCGCGGTGGGGCGGGCGCCGAGGAGCTGGCGGCCGCTGTCCTCAAGGCGGCCGAGAGGCCCAGAACGTTCCGGTTTCTCTACGAGCTGGACCGGCCCATCGCCGAGAAGATCGAGACGATCGCCACCCGCGTGTATGGCGCCGACGGCGTGGACTATCTCCCGGCCGCCGAGCGGGCGATGGCTCGGTACGCGGACATAGGGTACGGCGGCCTGCCGATTTGCATGGCCAAGACCCAGCTCTCGCTCTCCCACGACCCCTCGCGGGTGGGTCGCCCCCGCGGCTTCCGCGTCCCCGTGCGCGACGTGCGCCTGTCGGCGGGCGCCGGCTTCCTCTACGTGCTCCTGGGCGACATGCTCACCATGCCCGGGCTCCCGTCCCAGCCGAACGCGTGGGCGATCGACATCGACGAGCACGGCAATGTCCGCGGTCTCTTCTGAGGCCCTGGGCTCCATCCTCGGCCCGTTCCCGCGCGAGCGGCAGTGGTTGCTGCCAGCGCTCCACGCTGCGCAGGACGCGCTGGGCTGGCTGCCCCAAGCCGCGTTGGCCGAGGTGAGTGCGCACCTCCGCGTGCCGGCCAGCGAGGTGTACGGCGTGGCCACCCATTACCCGGAGTTCCGGCTGGCGCCGCGGGGCCGCCACCACGTGCGCGTGTGTACGGGGGTGTCATGCGCGCTCCTGGGCGGGCGCGCCCTGCTCGACGGGATCGCCCGCCACTTCAAGGTCACGCCCGGTGAGACCGGGGCGGACCGAAAGCTGACTGCCGAGGCGGCCGACTGTTTCTTCGCCTGCTCGGTCGCGCCTCTGATCGAGGTCGACGGCGCGCCCCACGGCCGCGTGGCGCTGGGTGACATTCCCCGTATCGAGCGCTGGTTTCGTTCCCGCGCGACCCCTCACGCGTCACCGGCGCCGGCCAGCCGGCCGGCGGGTTCGTCGCGCCCGGCCACCGCGCGCGA
>JBOHPP010000171.1:0-5550 GCA_050731755.1 Candidatus Rokuibacteriota bacterium
GGGCGCGGGGGCCGCGGGTTCACGGAGACTCACGAGCGGCGGCGGCGCTTGAGCGAGGCGCGCTTCGCCGCTGGGCGCTTGCGGGCGGGAGCGCTGCGGGGGCGGACGGCCATCGCCTCGATCTCCACCAGCAGCTCGGGGCGCACCAGCCGGCTCACCACCAGCAGGGTGTTGGGTGGGAAGATCCGGTCGGGAAAGTAACCCGGGAACACCTCCGCGCGCGCTTTCATGAAGCCGGGGATGTCCTCAGCCCGCGTGAGGAAGGTCTGAAAGCGCACCACGTCACGCATGGTGCAGCCGCCCGCCTCCACCACCGCGCGCACGTTGTCCAGGGCCTGCTTGGTCTGGGCGACGACGTCGCTCTGGGCCGCCTGGCCTTGCGGGCCCAGGCCCACCTGTCCGGCGACGATGACCAGCTCGCCGCCCGGCGTCACCATGCCGTGCGAGTACATTCCCAGCGGCGCTCCGAACGCTTTGGGCGTGATGGCCTTCGGCATGGCTAGGCGTCCTCCTTTCGCGTGAGCTTCACGTAGTCGAAGTCGAGCGGTTGGCCGTTGATGCCGCGCGGGGGCGGCGCGATCCAGTTGGCGAAGCGGCCGGGCTCGATCACCGGCACCATGAGGCTGCCCACGTAGATCTGGTCCTTCGCGGTGGGCAGCCACTCGTCCTGCTTGGCGTTCCACTCGGCCTCGGTGACGACCCGGCCGTCCGGCGCCACCTTCACCTCGGCGAAGGCCCCGATGGCCCGACGGAAGCCCTTGTGGGGCAGCCGCAGCTCGATGTCGAGACCGTGCTTGCGGATGACCGCGTTCCAGCGGTCCACGCCACGCTGGCAGTCCGCGATGTAGTCGTCGCGTAGCCGCTCGTTGAGAGCGACCAGCGCGGGCATCTCCTTGGTGACGATCCGATCGCCCTCCAGCACGGTGACCGGATAGGTGGCCTCCTTCAGGCGGTGGTCGTCGTCCTTCTTGCCCTCTTCGAACCGCCCCTTGAGCCCCATCGTGTAATAGTTGGCGGCGTTGGTGGAAACCTCGGAGCCGAAGAGGTCGAGCGAGACCGAGTAGTGGAAGTTGATGTACCGCTGGATGGTCGGGAGATCGATGCCCCCGTGCCGGCGCACGTCGTCGGTCCGGTGCTGGCGCATCAGCTCGCAGGCCCGCTGCACGATGCGGCCCACTCCGGTCTCGCCCACGAACATGTGGTGGGCCTCCTCGGTGAGCATGAAGCGGCAGGTGCGCGAGAGCGGATCGAAGCCCGACTCCTGGAGGCTGGCCAGCTGGTACTTGCCGTCGCGGTCGGTGAAGAAACAAAACATGAGGTAGCTGAGCCAGTCGGAGGTCTGCTCGTTGAACGCGCCCAGGATCCGCGGGCGGTCACGGTCGCCCGATCGCCGCTGCAGCAGGGCCTCGGCCTCCTCGCGGCCGTCGCGCCCGAAGTAGGCCTGGAGCAGGTAGACCATGGCCCAGAGGTGCCGGCCCTCCTCGACGTTGACCTGGAAGATGTTGCGCAGATCGTACAGCGAGGGACAGGTGCGGCCCAGGTGGCGCTGCTGCTCGACGGAGGCCGGCTCCGTATCGCCCTGGGTGACGATGAGCCGGCGCAAGGTGCCGCGGTACTCGCCGGGCACATCCGCCCATACCGGTTGACCCTGGTGGTCGCCGAAGGCGATGCGTCGATCAGCCTCGGGCTCGGCCAGGAAGATGCCCCAGCGATACTCGGGCATCTTTACCCAGTCGAAGACGGCCCAGCCCTGGGCGTCCACGCTGACGGCGGTGCGCAGGTAAACCTGGTCGGTCTGGAACCCATGCGGCCCCATCTCCATCCACCAGTCGAGGAAGCGGGGCTGCCACTCCTCCAGGGCCCGCAGCAGGCGGCGATTCTCCTTGAGGTTGACGTTGTTGGGGATCCGCTCCAGGTAATCGACGCGCGCCATCACGTTCTCCTTCGATCGAACTCGCTGCGCTGCCCCGTACCGTATACGGATAATCCGCCCTTGGGCCCGACGGCGTTGGGACGCTGGAAGATCCAGTTCTGCCAGGCCGAGAGGCGGCCGAAGATCTTGGTCTCCAGCGTTTCCGGACCGGCGAAGCGGAGCGACGCCTCCATGCCGGTCAGCGCGTCGGGCGAGAAGGCTGCGCGCTCCTCGATGGCCAGGCGCACCTCGTCGTCCCAGTCGATGTCGTCCGGCGTGAAGGTCACCAGGCCGGCCTCGTCGGCGGCCGCCGCGTCCAGGTCCTGCCCGATCCGGCCCTTGAGGTCGTCGACCCGGCCGGGCTCGCCCAGGAATCGGCTGGCCAGACGCGTCAGGCCGTTGCTCATCGGATAAGGGCCGAAGTTCATCGCGGTGAGGCGCACGGCGGCCGGCGACTGCTCGTCGCCCTCCCGCCTGCCGGCCAGCATGTAGGAACGATCGGCGGCCAGGGCCAACTCGAGCAGCGTGCCCGCGAAGCAGGTCCCGGGCTCGATCAGCGCGAAGAGCGAGCGGGACGACGCGTCGAGACGCTTGAACGTCCGTCTGAGGTAGAGACGGATCTCGCGCACGAGCCAGTCGCCCGCGTCGTCGGCGAGCAGCCGGTCGTAGGCCTCGACCCGATCGGCGCTGCCCGAGGCCTTGAGCAGCCACAGCCCGACCTCGCCCTCGTTGGTCCGGAGGTGAAGGATCAGGTCGTCCAGCTCACGGGCGACAGCCAGAGGCCAGAACCGCGCACCCTCGGCGTGGATGCCGGCCGCATCGGCCGGCGGCGGCGTGTTCGGCCCGTTCACGGTGATCTCGGCCACGCCGCGGGCCCGGTCGATCGAGCACGTCACACGCCGGTAGCGGATGGCCTCACCGTCGATGGTGCGCTCGAGCGGGGTGAGGGCGATGCCCCGGCCGTCGGCGGGCCGATCGCTCTTGGCCGCGAGCTCGCGGGCGCGCTGCCGCGCCGTCTCCTCCAGGCGCGAGCGCGGCACCAGCTCGTCCACCAGGCCCCAGTCCAGCGCCCGCCGGCCTTTGATGCCCTCCTCGACGGTGGAGAAGACGTCGGCGCGGTCGCGGCGGACGCGGCGCTTGTCCACCAGGCGCGTGAGCCCGCCGGTGCCGGGGAGCACCCCCAGCAGCGGCACCTCGGGCAGCGCCACCGAGGTGTTGGCGTCGTCGGCCATGATGATGCGCTCGCAGGCCAGAGCCAGCTCGTAGCCGCCGCCCGCGCAGGGGCCGTTGACGGCGCAGAGCCAGAACTGGCGGGACTCCGCTGAGGCTTCCTCGATGGCGTTGCGCGTCTCGTTGGTGAACTTGCAGAAGTTCACCTTCCAGGCGTGGGAGGACTGCCCGAGCATCCGGATGTTGGCGCCGGCGCAGAAGACGCGCTCCTTGGCCGAGGTGAGGATGACGGCGGCCACCTGGGGATGCTCGAAGCGCAGGCGCTGAACGATGTCGTACAGCTCGACGTCCACGCCGAGGTCGTAGGAGTTGAGCTTCAGCTCGTAGCCGGAGCGCAGCCCGCCGTCCTCCCGCACGTCCATGGCCAGCGTCGCGATGCGGCCGTCGATGGCGAGCCGCCAGTGTTGGTAGCGGGACGGGTCGGTCCGGAAGTCCACGGGCGAAGGGGCGGTCGCGGCGTCGGCCATGGCGTCGTCCTATCCGAGGATCACCCAGAGGGCGCGCGCCCGCCGGGTTCCAAGATTCTCCCAGCCGTGCGACAGCCCGCCGTCCAGCAGCGCGCTGTCGCCGGTCTCCAGCACGTGGCGGTCGCTGTTGTACTGCAGCGCCACCCGTCCCTCCAGCACGTAGAAGAGCTTCATCTGGCCGGGCTTGATGATGACCTTGTCGGTGGCCACGCCCCGCGACCGGGCCGGCAGCGACGAGATCACCGCCCGGATTTTGCCCTGGAAGAGTCCGGCGCCCAGCACCGCCCACTGCTCGCGGTTGCCGTCGAAGCTGACCACCGGATAGTCCTTGGCGCGGGAGACGACCAGGCTGCCGGCCGGCTGGCCGTCGAAGAGCGAAGGAATCGTCACCCCCAGGGCATCGGCCAGACGGCGCAGCGTGTTGAGCGATGGGGTGAGCCGTCCCGATTCGATCTGCGAGACCATGCTGGGGGTGAGCTCCGCCTTCTCGGCGAGCTGGCGCTGCTGCAGCCCGCGCTCCATTCGCAACGCCTTGATCCGCGCGCCCAGCGAGCTCATCGATTCATCCCACGACCTCGGTCGTGTCACCCTCGGCTTCGAGCCCGGCGAGCCGCCGCAGCGCACGCGCGACGAAGACACGGGTCATCCTCTTGCGGTAGAAGTGGGCGTAGTCGGTGTTGTCCAGCGGCTTGGCGGGGCCGGCCGCGAGATGGGCGACTCGCGTGATCACCTCGGGCGTCAGGCGCGCGCCCACCAGGGCCTGGGCGGCCGCCGTTGCCTCGCGGGGCAGCGGGGCGACCGCGCCGAGGACGATCTTCGCGTCACGGACCACGTCGCCCTCCCGCCGCAGGGCCACGGCCACGCCGAGGACGGGGAAGTCGAAGGACCCGCGCCGCCTCAGCTTCAGATACGCCGTTCGCCAGCCGTCGGCGGGCGGCAGCAGGATCTCCGCCAGCACCTCGTCGGGGCGCTTGGCGAGGTATTCGATGCCGTCGTCACGGTAGAGCGCGCTGATGGGGATCGTGCGTTCCCCCGACGGCCCCACCAGCCGGACCCGGGCGCCCAGACTCCAGAGAACGGGCGCGGTGTCCGAGGACGACACGGCCCAGCAGCGCGAACTGCCCGGGGCGACGAGACAGATGTCGCCGTCCTTCTTCATGCAGAAGCCGATCGCTTTTCGCCACGCGTAGGACTGGTTGTAGTAGTTGCAGCGCGTGTCGACGCAGACGTTGCCGCCGATGGTGCCCATGTTGCGCAGCTGCGACGAGGACACCAGCCCGGCCGCCGTGGCCAGCGCCGGGAAGTGGCGGACAATCTCGGGATGTCGGGAGACCGCGGTGAGCGTCGTCGTGGGGCCGATGGTGAGCCCCTCCCGGACGCTGCCGCCGACGCCGCGCAGCTCCCTGATGCCGCCGAGGCCAACGAGGACCTTCGGCTCGAACTGCCGCCGCTTCATGTTGGGGTAGAGGTCCGTGCCTCCAGCCACCAGCATCGCTTCCGGCCCGTGCTCGGCCATCAGACTGGCCGCGTCGGCCACGGTGCGCGGCGCCAGATAGGTGAACGGAGGAAGCCGCATCATGGCTGGAATGGCCTGTGGGCGACGGGGTCGGCGGGCTGGCCGAAGACGGACTCGACGAGGACGGGCTCCTTGAACCGGAAGATCGGGATGCGCTCGGGACCCACGCGAGCCGGCTTGCCCTGCCGTTTGAGCTCGAGCCCCTTGAGGACCTTCTCGGGTCCGATCGGGACCTCGTCGATCCTGACGCCGATGGCGTCGTAGATCGCATTGGCGATGGCTGGGATCACCGGCAAGAGCGGTCCCTGCCCTGCTTCTTTGGCCCCGAACGGCCCCTCGGGGTCGTCGGTCTCCACCAGGATCGTGTGGATCTCGGGCGTCTCGAGCGTCGTCGGGCTCTTGTACTCGAGCATCGAGGGGATCTT
>JBOHPP010000172.1:0-14082 GCA_050731755.1 Candidatus Rokuibacteriota bacterium
GAAGGTCAGGAGGTCATGCAATGAGGGACGCGGTCATCGTGGGTGCCGTGCGCACCGCCGTCGGTAAGAAGAACGGCCGGCTGTCGGCCGTCCGTCCGGACGATCTCGCCGCCGGGGTGCTCAGCGAGCTGGTCAAGCGGGTAGGGGTCGAGCCGACCGAGGTCGAGGACGTGATCCTGGGCTGCGTGGACCAGCTCGGCGAGCAGGGGTTCAACATCGCCCGCAACGCGGCGCTCATCGCCGGATTCCCCGTTGACGTCTGCGGCACCACGCTCGATCGCATGTGCGGCTCCGGCCAGCAAGCCGCCAACTTCGCGGCGATGGGCGTGATGGCCGGCCAGTACGACTGCGTCATCGCCGGGGGCGTCGAGCACATGACCCGTGTGCCGATGGGCTCCAACGCCATGGGACCGGGTGAGGGGCCGCTCTCGCCCCGGCTGCAGGAGCGCTACCAGATCGTCCCCCAGGGGATCTCGGCCGAGATGATCGCCGAGAAATGGGGGCTCAAGCGCCCGGAGCTCGACGAGCTCGCGGCTCGGAGCCACGAGAGGGCCGGCCGGGCCCTCGCCGAGGGCCGGTTCCGGCGCGAGATCGTCCCGGTCGCGCTCCCCGACGGCTCCGTCTTCGACACCGACGAGGGCGTGCGGGTGCCGGTGAACCGCGAGAAGATGACCCAGCTCCAGCCTTCGTTCAAGCCGGATGGCGTGGTCACCGCCGCCAACTCCTCGCAGATCTCGGACGGCGCCGCCGCGCTGCTGTTGATGTCGGAGGCCAAAGCGGCGGCGTTGGGCCTGCGCCCCCGGGCTCGGGTGGTGGCGACGGCCCTGGCCGGCGTCGATCCCACCATCATGCTCACCGGCCCCATCCCGGCCACCCAGCGCGTGCTCGGCAAGGCCGGGCTCCCGCTGGAGGCCATCGACCTCGTCGAGATCAACGAGGCCTTCGCCTCGGTGGTGCTGGCCTGGGAGCGTGAGCTTCGCCCGGACATGAGCAAGGTGAACGTCAACGGCGGGGCCATCGCGCTCGGCCACCCGCTGGGCTGCTCGGGGGCCCGGCTCATGACTACGTTGCTTCACGAGCTGGAGCGGACCGGCGGGCGCTACGGACTTCAGACCATGTGCATCGGTTTCGGGCAGGGGATCGCCACGATCATCGAGCGGCTCTGAGCCGCCGCGGAGGGAGACGATGGCCGGGTTTCGCTGCGTGAAGTGCGGCAAGACGGCGCCGCTGCAGAAAGTGTGCTGCGGGCGTCCGATGAAGCGGTCGTAACCCGCTCGCAGCCAGGCGCGCACGTCGCCTCAGCGCTTCCCGCCTGCCCACTCCGAGCACTCCAGGCCGATGATCATGGGGCTCGTCGGGTGGATCCCATATCTCTACTTGCTCCGCTTTCCCCTTGTGCTCGCGCTGAGCCTCCTGCTCCTCGTTCCGCTAGCCCTGTGGTGGGCGCCGTCAATGTTCCGGAACCTCCTGGTTCTCACGCCCGGTGGCATGCTCGTCGTGGCATTCTTCGCCTCCCTCGCTGCGTTCACCGTGATGGTCACGCGGCGGGTGGTGCTGATGCATGGGCCGGTTCGCTTCGACACCGAGCTGCGGCGCGTGGACCCTGACCTGTCGGCGGGATCGATGGGCGCCCATCTTCTGGTCGTCGCGCCGCTGCTGGTGACGATTCTGGTCGAGTCCTATCGGGAGCACACGACTGGGCTGATTCCCGCGGTCTTCTTCATGGTGCTCGGCATTACCGCCGTCATTGTGATGTTCGCGGTGGCGGAGTGGCTTCGGCTGTTCCTCGCGCCTTGGGTACCGGTTACGGCCAGCGCGCAGGAGCCCGATCTCCTCTTCCCCACGCGGGCTCCCGTCCTGGCTCAGGCATTCGCGCCCACGCGCCGTTCCGAGCCCGGGTGGGACGTACGCCGGCGCGCGACAGCATCGTTCCCATGGGCGGCGTGGCCAGTCCTCAAGGGTTACGTCGATCCACGCACTGGGCGGCTCCTGCCCGGTCACCTGCTGAGTCTGTTGGCGTTCGCGATATTCCTCGTCATCTACTTCGGAGCGCGAGCCTGGGGCTGGCCCGAGGACCCCGGCGGGACCGAGATACCGGCGTTGGCGTTCCTGCTGATCGTCATCACCACGGCCACCTGGGGACTCGCCGGGGTGGCGTTCTTCCTCGACCGCTACCGGATCCCCACACTGGCGCCGCTGGCGGTGTGGCTCGCCATCGGGTGGATGTTGCCGAGCACGGACCACATCTTCGTGACGGAGTCCCCGCCGACGGGTCTCGCCTCAGTGGCCCCGGCCGCGATCGTCGAGAAGAGCCCGCACGCGGTCATCACTGTCGTGGCCGCGAGCGGCGGCGGGATCCGCGCTGCCGGCTGGGCGGCCCGCGTGCTCACGGGCATCCAGGAGGCGGTGCCTGAATTCATCCAGTCGCTCCGCTTCGTGAGCGCGGTGTCGGGTGGTAGCGTCGGCACGCTGTACTTCTTCGAGCGCTGCGAGCGAGGAGCCGGTCGCTGTGACCCCGGCGGATTTTCCGCCATCCTGGACCGTGCCATGCGATCCAGCCTGAACGAGATCGGCTGGGGTTTCGCCTACCCTGACCTCGCCCGCGCGCTCTTGCCATTCGTCGGGCGGCTGGAACGGGACCGGGCCTGGGCCATGGAGCGCGCGTGGGCCCGGAACCTTTCTGTGCCCGACGTCCTGCTCTCCGCGTGGCGCGCGCGCTCCGCCCGGGGCGACCTGCCGGCCGTCGCCTTCAACGCGACCATCGTCGAGACCGGGCAGCGTCTCGTCATCGCCACGGCCGACTTGCCGGAGGCGCTCACCTTCGACCGGCTCTACAAAGGCCGAGATGTCCGGGTCGTCACGGCGGTGCGACTGTCCGCGACGTTTCCCTTCGTCACCCCGGTCGCTCGGGCGGACCATCGCGACGGCAGCGGCGTTCCGTTATTCCACCTCGCCGACGGCGGCTACGTCGACAACGGTGGCATCGGCACGGCCGCGGAATGGTTGGCTTCAGCGCTCGACGCCGGCCCGAAACGGCGCGTCGCGCTGGTCGAGGTCGACGCCGTCGTCAGTGAGAAGCAGGGTGAGGACCACGGGTGGCCATATCAGCTCGTGGCGCCTTTGGGCGCGCTCATGGCCATCCGCACCCAGGCGCCCCGGGAGCGCAACGAGTTCGCGCTGCGCCTGCTCCAAACACAGTGGAAGTCCGCCTTCCAGCGATTCTGCTTCAGATACGAGGCGGACGAAAATCCGCTGTCCTGGCATCTCAGTCCGGAGCAACAGCGGAAGATCCGGGACGCGTGGATGGCGCCGCGCAATCAGGCCGAGTTGTCGCGGCTCCGCCATTTCCTGTCGGGCGCGGAGGTCGAGTCGTCCGGACGACCCTGTACGTGAGGCCAAGCCGTCGATCTTCATTAGCGTGGCCGGCGCTTCCGCCGCCACAGCAGGGCCAGCGCCGCGGCCAGACCAGCCGGAAGCCAGATCCAGAGGAGTTCGCTGGCCATGACGCGCCGGCCCCACTCGGAGAAGAACGTGGCGACGCCGATGGGTGAAACCTCGATCGGCCGGACGGGGAAGAAGTACCGCCCATTGGAGAACGGCGCGAAGAAGGCGACGCCGACCCCGCCATTGGTGAAGGCGTCGAGCACGCCGTGCGAGGCTGTCGCCAGAAAGAGGTAGGCCCAGAGCCGGCCGCGCCAGGCAGCAGACCCGGCCAACGGCAGCAGGAGCGCGGCCAGCGCCGCGGCGAAGGCGAGCGAGTGGGTGAGGCCTCGGTGGCCGAGAAGGTCTCTGTAGGGGACCCCGACGCGAAAGCCCACGACGTCGACATCCGGAAGCACGCTGGCGATCGCGCCGAGCGCGAGGACGCGGACCGGGATGCGTCCCGGCAGTACGATCGGGGCGAGCGCCACCGCGACGGCAGCATGCGAGAAGATCGAGGCCATTAGCTAAGGGTATTCGTTTGGGGCCTGCTCTAGTCTAGACCGGAGGGATCAGATGGGCCGCCGGTGTCCCTGATCCCCTCCCGGGATGGGCCCAGGGAGAAATATCGGCAGGCCGACCTGAGGTGAAGGCATACTCCCACCACGCGGCTCGTCGGAGGAGGGTGCCATGGACAACGACGTCGAGTTCCACGGGGTCGTCGGCCGCACCTGGCGCGAGTCGACGCCGTGGTGGCCCGAGCCTGGGCGGCCCCCGGCCGGCGCGCCGAACGTCCTCTTCGTCGTGCTCGACGATGTCGGGTTCTCCGACCTCGGCTGCTACGGGTCGGAGATCGACACGCCGGCGATGGACCGGCTGGCCGCCGGTGGCCTCCGCTATAACAACTTCCACGTGACCTCGATGTGCTCGCCGACCCGCGCGTGCCTGCTGACGGGCCGCAATGCGCACGCGGTCGGGATGGGGATCATCGCGGAGTGGGCGACCGGCTTTCCCGGCTATCGCGGCCGGATCACGCGTCGCGCGGCCACCCTGGCGGAGATCTTGCGCGAGCACGCCTACAACACGCTCGCCGTCGGCAAGTGGCACCTCACGCCCCTGGCGGAGGCGACGGCCGCCGGCCCGTTCGGCGACTGGCCGCTCGCCCGTGGCTTCGACCGCTGGTACGGATTCCACGGCGCGCTGACCGACCAGTGGAACCCCGAGCTGTTCGAGGACAACCACGTGATCGACCGCCGGCGCGACGGCTATCACCTCAGCGAGGAGCTCGTGGATCGCGCGATCGCGTTCGTGCGCGATCAGCAGTCCGTCGCGCCCGAGAAGCCGTTCTTCCTGTACGTCGCCTTGGGCGCGTGTCACTGGCCGCACCACGTACCCGCCCGGTACCTCGAGAAGTACCGCGGCCGCTACGATGTCGGCTGGGACGCGGTCCGCGACGCGCGACTCGAGCGCCAGACGACGCTCGGGATCGTGCCGGCGTCCACCGGGCTCGCGCCGCGGAATCCGGGGGTCGCCGCGTGGAGCGCACTCTCGGCCGAGGAGCGGCGCCTGGTCGCGCGCCTCCAGGAGGCGTACGCCGCGTTCTTGGATCACACCGACGTCCAGATCGGACGGTTGCTCGCCTTCCTCCACACGATCGGCCGGCTCGACGACACGCTGATCGTCCTCCTCTCCGACAACGGCGCGAGTCCCGAGGGCGGGGCGACCGGCGCGCTGAACGAGCGCAAGCACCTCGCCTACGAGCCGGAGACGCTCGCGGAGACGCTCGCCGGCATCGATTCGATCGGCACCGCGCACGCGTTCAACCACTACCCGACGGGCTGGGCGCAGGCGAGCAACACGCCGCTCAAGTGGTACAAGAAGGACACCCACGGCGGTGGGATCCGCGCGCCGTTGCTCGTGCACTGGCCTGCGCGCGGCGGCGATCGCGGACGCATCCGTACCCAGTACCACCACGTCGTCGACGTCGTCCCCACCGTGCTCGACATCCTCGGCATCGAGGCGCCCACGATGTACCGCGGCGTCCCGCAGCTGCCCATCCACGGCGTGAGCCTGGCCTACACCTTCGACTCGGCGGACGCGCCGACGCGCAAGGTCACGCAGCACTACGAGCTGCTGGGCGACCGGGCGTTGTGGCATCGCGGCTGGAAGGCGGTCGCCCACCACGACAAGAGCGCCGACTTCGAGGCCGACCGCTGGGAGCTCTATCACACCGACGAGGACTTCTCGGAATGCCGCGACCTCGCGGACACGCAGCCCGAGCGCCTCCGCGAGCTGATCGACCGGTGGTGGGTCGATGCCGGGGCCAACCAGGTGCTGCCGCTCGACGACCGCGAGTACGAGCGCGTCGCCGAGGCCGTCCGCGCCCGCGCGAGATCGCGCTACGTGTATTACCCTGACATGGCGCGCATCGACCGGCTGAGCGCGCCCGACGTCACCGATCGCTCGTGGAGCGTCGCCGCGGAGGTCGAGATCCCCGCCAGCGGCGTCGAGGGCGTCGTGCTCGCCATGGGAACGCGCTTCGCCGGCTACGTGCTCTACGTGAAGGACGGTCGCTGCGCCTACGAGTACGTGTACTCGCAGAGCGTCCAGCACGTGATCGGCTCCGACATCCCGGTGCCCCCCGGCCGCGTCGAGCTACGCTACGAGTTCACGCGGACCGGCCCGCGCCGTGGCCGCGGAGCGCTCTTCGTGGACGGCAAGCTCGTGGGCACGGCCGAGATCCCGCAAACGTGGCCGGTCCACGGAACGACCGGCGGCATCCACTGCGGGCGCGACGGCGGTGCCGCGGTGAGCAGCGCGTACGCGTGTCCGTTCGCGTTCACCGGAACGATTCATCGTGTCGTGGTGGAGCTGGCGCGCGACGGCGCGGCCGACGCCGCGGGCGCCGCCCGCCACACGCTCGAGGAGGAGTGAGCGATGACGACTCTCGCCCGGATCCGTCTGGCGGTGACTACTGGCTTGTTCCTCTCGCTGGCCGCGCTCGTGGCCACGGCGGGCCCGGCCGCGAGCTATCCGACGAAACCCGTCACGTTCATCGTCCCGTTCAAGGCCGGCTCGGCGCCCGACACCACCTTCCGGGTGCTCGCCGAGCTGGCGGAGAAGGATCTCGGACAGAAGATCGTGATCCTGAACCGCCCCGGCCCCGGCGGGACCATCGGCATCAGCGAAGTCCTTCAATCGGCTCCGGACGGTTACACGATCGGCATGGCGGCGCTGGCCGGGATCGTCCTCCAGCCGCTGTTCCAGGACTTGCCGTACAAGGGCCCGGACGACATGACCCTGATTGCCCAGGTCAACGAGGCGCCGACGGCGCTGGCCGTGAACGCGAACGCCCCCTGGCGGACGCTCGAGGAGTTCCTCGCGGAGGCGCGCAAGCGGCCGGGGCAACTGACGATCGGGATGGGAAGCGGGCTCCACACGATCCTCCACGTCCAGGCGGCGCTGCTCGAGAAGCAGGCCGGCGTGAGGTTCAGCCCCATTCCATTCGAGGCGGGCGCCCAGCTTCCCGCGCTGCTGGGCGGCAGCATCGACGCGGCGATCGGGCAGACGGTGCTGTTCTCGCCTCAGGCGAAGGCCGGCAAGATCCGCCCGCTCGCTCAGTCCGGCCCCAGGCGCCAGAAGGGCTACGAGGAGGTCCCGACGTTCAAGGACCGCGGCTTCGATATCACCTTCGTCCCGTACGAGGTCGTGATCGCGCCGAAGGGTCTGCCGCGGCCGGCGGTGGAGAAGCTCACGGGCGTGTTCAAGAAGGCGACGGAAAGCCAGGCGTTCAAGGAGTACGCCGACCGGCGTGGGCTCGAGGTCCGGTATCTCGGCCCGGCGGAGCTGAGGGAACGACTCCAGACCGACGTGACGGTGCTGCAGCGGGTCGTCGAGGACTTCGGCTGGCCGAAGAAGAAGTAGTGGTGGAGCGCGGGAGGACGCACCGCCGTCCGAGTGCGTCGCGGGCGCTGGCGCTGCCGCTGGCCGGCGTCATCCTCGGCGTCGCGTATTCCACCGGGGCGATGCGATATCCCGTCGGGTCGCTCGTCTCGCCGGGCCCCGGCCTGTTTCCGCTCCTCGCCGGGCTCACGATGACGCTCGCGAGCCTGATCGCCTTGATCGCCGAGCCCCGCGTGCCCTCTGTCGCGCCGGCAGGGCTCGGTGAGTCGTTCCGTCGTGTCCCCATGCTCGTGGCGGTGCTGGTGGGGTACGCGCTCGTGCTCAAGCCCGCCGGCTTTCTGGCGGCCTCGACGGCGCTCGCCGCGCTGGTGCTGGTGATCCTCGGGCGGCGGCGCGCGTGGTCGGTGGTTGCCATCTCGGGGGCGCTGAGTGTCGGCGGCTACCTGACGTTCCGGCTGCTGGGCGTGCCGTTGCCGGCGGGCGCCCTCGGCCTCGGCTGACCGCTGGACGCGCTCGCCGGTCTCGCGAAGGGCTTCGCCGTCCTCGCGGCGCCGGAGAACCTCGTCGCCGTCGTCGTCGGCTGTTTGCTCGGCAGCGTGGTCGGCGTGCTGCCCGGCATCGGGCCGGTGGGCGCGATGGCCGTGCTGCTGCCGATCAGCTTCACCCTTGGGCCGGCGACGGCCCTCATCCTGCTGGCGGGGATCTTCTACGGCGCACAGTACGGAGGGTCCACCGCGGCGATCCTGATGAACATCCCGGGCGAGGCGACGAGCGTCGTTACCACGATCGACGGCTACCAGATGACGCGACGCGGTCGCGCCGGCGCGGCCCTGACCGTCGCGGCGGTCGGATCGTTCGTCGCCGGCACGGTCGCGGTCGTCCTCTTGATGCTCGTGGCGCCCGTGCTCGCGGAGCTCGCCGTCAAGTTCGGCCCGCCGGAGTTCTTCGCCATCACCACGTTCGCGCTGATGGCGCTGTCGCGGCTGACCGGCGGCTCGCTCCCGCTCGTGGTCATGCTCGTCGGCGTCGGGCTCGCGCTGACGACCGTCGGGCAGGACGTGACCTTCGGCAAAGCGCGCTTCACGTTCGGCTCCGTCCATCTGCTGCAGGGGGTCGAGTTGGTCGCCGTCGCGGTCGGGCTCTTCGGCGTGGCCGAGGTGCTGATCGTGGCCGAGGAGCGCGAGACGCCGCGACTCGTGTCGGTCCGGCTGCGCGATCTCCTGCCAACGCGCGAGGAGTGGCGCCGCGCGCTGGGCGCGATAGCGCGCGGCACCGCGCTCGGGTTCCCGTTCGGCCTGATCCCCGGCCCGGCGGTGATCCTCTCGACGTTCGCGTCCTACGCGCTCGAGAAGCGCGTGTCGCCTCACCGCGAGGAGTTCGGGCGGGGGGCGATCGAGGGCGTGGCCGGGCCCGAAGCGGCGAACAACGCGGCGGCCGGCGGAGCGATGGTGCCGCTGCTCGCGCTCGGCGTCCCGTTCGCCCCGCCGACGGCGATGCTGCTCGGCGCCTTCACCCTGCACGGCATCCAGCCGGGGCCGCTCCTGGCGACGGAGCACCCGCACGTCTTCTGGGGATTGATCGCCAGCCTCTACGTCGGCAACGTCGTCCTGCTGGTGCTGAACCTCCCGCTTGTGGGGCTGTTCACCAGCCTGCTGCGCGTGCCGCGGGACGTCTTGCTCACCCTGATTGTTCTCGTCTCGGCCGTGGGCGTCTTCACCGTGAACAACAGCGTGCTGGACCTGTTGGTGATGGTCACCATGGGCGTGCTCGGCTACGTCCTCCGCAAGTTCGGCCTCAACCCGGCGGCGATCATCCTGCCGTTCGTCATCGGCACCGTGATGGAGCAGTCGCTCGTCCAGACGCTGCTCCTGGCCCGCGGCCGGCCAGGGTATCTTCTCGAGCGTCCGATCGCGTTCACGCTCTTGCTGGCTGGTGTTGTCGCGCTGGCGTGGCCGTGGCTCAGGAGGCCGTCGCCGGAGCATCCCGGGTCGGGGCCGCGGGTCACCCCCGGAGGGCGCCGGCCGTGAGGCCGCGCACGAGATAGCGGCGGACGAGGAGCGAGAAGACGAGGACGGGCACCATGACCATGGTGCCGGCGGCGGCGATCTTTCCCCACTCCCAGCCCTCGTACTGCAGGAAGTTCACCACCGCGACCGGGGCCGTGGTCGCCTCGATGCGGGTAAGGATCAGCGCGAAGAAGAAGTCGTTCCAGGAGAAGAGGAAGCAGAAGATCGCCGTCGCCGCGAGCCCGGGGGCGGCCAGCGGCAGGTTGATCCGGAGGAAGGCCTGCCAGACGCCGGCGCCGTCGATCCGCGCCGCCTCGTCGAGCGACCGTGGCGTGGCGTTGAAGAAGCTTCGCATCATCCAGATGACCAGCGAGAGATTGAAGGTCAGGTAGATCACGACGAGGCCGGTGCGGGTGTCCAGCAGCCCGAGGTGGCGGTAAGCCAGGAAGTAGGGCAGCGTGAACGCGATCGGCGGCGCCATCCTGGTCGCGAGGATCCAGAGGCTCACCGGGCCCGTCGAGCGCGCGTCCGCGCGGGAGAGCGCGAAGGCGCCGGGCACGCCCAGGAACAGGGCGACGAGGGTCGTCGCGACGCTGACCATCGTGCTGTTCCACAAGGCGCGCGGGAACTCGGACTTCCAGACGGCGAGGTAGTGCGCGCCGGTCGGCCGGAACACGAGCTTGGGCGGCATCGCGAAGATGTCGGCGTCGGACTTCAGCGACATCAGGAGAAGCCAGAGGAACGGCGCCGTCAGGAGCAGCAACAGCGCGACCGCCAGCAGGTGGGCGACGAGCCGTTGGCGACGACGACGGCGGCGCGGCCGCCCGCTAGTCAATGTCCGCTCCGGTGCCGATCAGGCGCACGAGCCACCAGGAGAGCGCGAAGACGGCGGCGACCATCACGACGGTGATCGCGCTCGCGAACCCGAGATAGGAGAAGTTGAAAGCCTGGCGGAACGCGTAGTAGTTCGTCACCTCGGTGACCGTGCCCGGGCCACCGTCGGTCAGGATGTAGATGAGCGGGAAGGCCTTGATGCTGTCGATCAGGCGGAAGAGCCCCGCCACCAGAAGCGCCGGCCGGAGGTAGGGGAGCACGACGAACCACGTCACCTGCCAGCCACCGGCGCCGTCGATCCGCGCCGCCTCCAGCGGCTCCTCCGGGATCATCTGCAGCGCCGCCAGCACCATCAACATCGTGAACGGGAGCCACTCCCAGACGTCGGCGATCACGATGGCGGGCAGTGCCCAGTGGGGGTCGGTGATCAGCGCCGGGATCGGGAAGCCCGCCTCCGCGAAGGCCCAGTGGATCGGGCTGATGTCGGGGGTGTAGAGGACTTTCCATAGTATTGCGACGACGATCGGGGGCAGGACCATCGGGATGAGAAACACGGTGCGGCAGGCCTCCAGGAAGCCCGAGCGCACGTTCAGGAGGAGGGCGAGCCCGAGGCCGCCCGCGAGCTGCAGCGCCACGGTCGCCGCCGAGAGCTTGGCCTGGACCCACACCGAGTTCCAGAAGCGACCGTCGTCGAACAAAAGCGCGTAGTTCGCGAGCGGCTGGCTGAAGTCGCGCGCCGTCTCCGGGCGAGTGAGGCTGAGCGGGGTGAAGCTCGTGACGAGGAGGAACAGCGCGGGGGCGAGGGTGACCGCGCCCAGCACCACGAGGGAGGGCGCCAGCCACAACGTCCAGGTAAGGTTCCGGCTCCGCGAGGTCGGGTCAGGCGTCGAGCTTGATCCCGGCCTTCTTGAGCTCGAGGAGGGCTTCGCCCTGCGCCTGCGCCATCGCCTCTTTCGCCGACTGCTGCTTGGTCGCGATACGCTCGATCGCCTTGTTCATCTTGTCGCCGATCTGCGGGTACACGGGCACGACACGGTAGCGCATGTAGCCGAGGCGGCCCGCGTCCTCCAGCACGCGTAGATAGAGCGCCGCCACGTCCTGCTCGTTGAACGTCATGTTCCTCCGGTAGCCGGCGTCGTTGATCACGGACTTGCGGCAGACGGCGATGTAGCCCTTCTCGAGCGCCGCCCGCCGCACCATCTCCTTGCTCAGCGCCCACTTAATGAACTCCCACGCGGCCCGCTTGTTCTTCGCGCCGGCGGGGATGCCGAACCCGTGCGACACGGAGCCCGGGAAGGCGCCGGCGGGACCACCCGGCATGGGGGCGAAGCGCACGGTGCTCTTCACCGTGCTGTCCTCGGCGTTCGCGAGGGGGACGAGCCACGCGATCGCCTGCGTCCGGATGTTCGCCTTCCCGCCCCGGTGGAGCTTGGCCGTCTGGTCCATGGTGTGGGAGAGCGTGCCCGCCATCGAGTACTCACGGAGCAGCTTCGCGTAGTAATCGGCCGACTCCACCGCCTCGCGGCTGTTGAGCGCCGGCGTCAGGTTCCGGGGCGGATCCACGAAGACCCGGCCGCCCCAGCCCATCAGGTACGGCGGCCAGTGCCAGTGGTGGAGGTTGTCGTTGCCGAAGGCCTTCACCCCGTCCTGGCCATCGACGGCCGCGCACACCTTGCCCAGATCGTCGAAGGTCTCGGGCAGCTTCAGGCCGGCCTTCTCGATGAGATCGGCGCGGCTCGCCGCCATGATCATGGCGCCCGCTTCCCACGCGAATCCGTACCGCGTCCCCTTGGCGTCGGTGAGCGACGCCTGCGCGCCCGACACGAAGTCGTCCGCATCCCAGTCCGGCGGCGTGGCGTTCCGGTCGCGCACGAACTCCTCGATCGGCGAGAACCACCCGGACTCGATCCAGCGGCCTGAATAGATGAAGGTGACGTTGAGGACGTCCCAGGCGCTCCCCTGCGTGGACAGCTCCAGGTCCGCGCGCTGGTTGTAGATGGGAAAGGCCGGGGTCTGGAAGTTGATCTTCAGCCCGGTCCTCGCCTCGATATCAGGGAGGAGCTCCTTCAGCACGTTGGTGTAGGAGTGCTGGAAGACGGAGACGTTCAGCGTCACGCCGCCGAACTCCTTCGCCTGCCCGAGGACCGCCGGGGCCCGGGCACCCGTCGCGCCGAAGGCGAGCGTCCCCGCCGACAGCTTGAGGAATCTGCGTCGGGTCGTCGTACGATGGCCGGATCCGACTGGCTCTTCCATCACCCAGCCTCCCTTTGGCGGCCAAGTATCGGTCCCGGGCGCCTCCTCCGCAAGACGGTGCTACTCCTCGAGCAGCGCCACCACGCGGGCCGGCGCGGACTCGGTCTTCCACTTTCTTCGATGCACGATGTGGTGAGACGCGGCTCCAGATGCCGGTTTTCATCGTTTCACCAGTTGAAACGTTGTGAGAACTGCCGCTCGAGACCGCTCTGGCTCTGGTCGTGACGCATACCGACGACATCGCCGGCGCCATCGAGTGCGAGCTCGCTGGCTTGGTGGACGCGAAGGCCGCGCGCGAGGCCCTGCTCCGCGAGCAGGACGACGGCCAGCGAGCGTCGAACGAGGCCCGTCAGCGGCCGGCCCGACTCGAGGGGAGGATCGCCACCCTGGAAGGGCAAGTACTCGAGCAGCAGACGCGCGAGACGGCGGCCAAGGACGTACTCGGCGCCGTCGTCGCGCGGTTTGCGAGCATCGTGAGCGAAGCGCGCCACCTTGGTCCGATCGGTGCCGGCGCGCATCTGCTCGAATCTGTACTCCACCGCAGGGCCCGTCCTCTTCCAGACCCAGTCCTCCGTGTCCCGATGCCGCTGGTACACGTGGAAGGCTTCTTGGCCCTCTTCTGTTCAGCTCCCGAGGTACGCGCGCTGCACCGCCGGGTCGGCCAGGAGCCTGGCGCTCGGTCCCTCGTGCTCGATCCGCCCGGCCTCGAGCACATAGGCGCGCGTCACCGTCTTGAGCGCCTGTCGCGCGTTCTGCTCGACGAGTAACATGGTGAGACCCTGCTTCACCAGCGCGTCGATGGTCGCATAGACCCGGCTCACCAGGATGGGCGCGAGCCCCAGCGACGCTTCGTCGATCAGGAGGAGGCGGGGCGCGGCCATGAGGGCGCGCCCGATGGCGCACATCTGCTGCTCGCCACCGGAGAGGGTCTTGGCGAGCTGGCCGGCACGATCGCGCAGCCGCGGGAAGAGCGCGTACACGCGCCCGAGATCACGCCTGATGGCGGCCCTGTCGCGCCGATGGTAAGCGCCGGCGCGGAGGTTCTCCTCCACCGTGAAGTGCGCAAAGAGCCGTCGGCCCTCGGGCACCCAGGCGACGCCGCGCGTCGCCCGCTGCCAGGCCGCCTCGTCCCTCAGGAGATGGCCGTCCAGCTCGATCGTTCCCGCCGACACGGGAACGAGACCCATCAGGGTCTTGAGAATGGTCGTCTTCCCGGCGCCGTTGGCCCCGAGCAGGCCGACCGCCTCCCCGGCTTCCACGGTGAAGGACACGCCGCGAACGGCCTCCATGCCGCCGTACTTCACGTGGAGGTCAGTGACCCTGAGCAACCGCGTTCTCTCCAAGGTAGGCCTCGACCACTTTCGGATCTCGCCGGACCTGCTCGGGCGCGCCCGACGCGATGGGCACGCCATGGTCCAGCACCACCACGCGGTCCACCAGGGCCATGGCCACGCGCATGTTGTGCTCGACAAGGATGATGGTGAGACCCTGCGCCCGCAGCCCTGCGATCAGCTCTCCGATGGGCCGCACCTCCTCGTGCGACAGCCCCCCGAACGGCTCGTCGAAGAGGATCAGCCGCGGCTCGAGCGCGAGGGCGCGCGCCACCTCCATGCGCTTAAGCATCCCGAGCGGCAGCAGGCCTGCCCTCCGGTCCGCCACCCCGGCG
>JBOHPP010000173.1:0-11850 GCA_050731755.1 Candidatus Rokuibacteriota bacterium
CCTTTCACGTGTCGATCGAGCCGAGGGCTCGATCGCGTCCGCGACCCCCGAGTTTCCGGGCATATTGCGCATTGAGGCGGAGCGGGCGATGACGCTCAGGTACGGGGAGAATCCGCATCAGGCGGCGGCGTTCTACCAGCCACTGGACGCCCCGGTCGTCGGCCTCGGCGCCGGGCGGCAGCTACACGGCCCCGAGCTGGGGTACAACAACCTGCTCGACCTCTCGGCGGCGCTTGGCCTGCTGCTCGAGTTCGAGGAGCCGGCGGCGGTGGTCGTCAAGCACACGAACCCCTGCGGCGCGGCTCTGGGACCGAGCGTGGGCGCCGCGATGGCTCGGGCCAAGGCGTCGGACCCCGTGTCGATCTACGGCGGGATCGTGGGCGTCAACCGCACGCTCGACATGGCCGTGGTGGCCGAGCTGGCTGGCATCTTCGTTGAGATCCTGTTCGCGCCGGCCCTGGCGCCCGACGCGCTGGAGGAGCTTCGCCGGACGAAGAAGAAGTGCCGTGTGCTCGAGGTGCCGTGCGATCGGCGGGGGCTGCCGGCTCGACCGCTGGAGTACCGCAGCGTGTTGGGCGGCCTCCTGGCCCAGACCGTGGACCGGAACGATCTCGACGAGAGCGAGTTGACCGTCGTCAGCCGGCGCGCCCCCACGGCCGACGAGCGAGCCGCACTCCGCTTCGCCTGGCGGGTTGCCAAGCACGTCAAATCGAACGCGATCGTATTGGCCACCGCCCAGCAGGTCGTGGGAGTCGGTGCCGGCCAGATGAACCGCCTGGACTCGGCCCGGCTGGCCGTGATGCGAGCCCGGGAAGCGGGTCTCTCCACCGAGGGCAGCGTGTGCGCCTCCGATGCGTTCTTCCCGTTCCGCGATGGGCTCGACGCCGTGGCCGGCGCCGGCGTCACCGCCGTCATCCAACCCGGAGGCTCGTTGCGGGACCAGGACGTGATCGCGGCGGCCGACGAGCACGGGATGGCCATGCTCTTCACCGGCGTTCGCCACTTCAGGCACTGACCGCGATGACCGGACGCAATCCCGAACGGATCTACGGCCTCCGCGAGCTGACGCGGATCTTGAGCCTCACCCCCAAGCGCATGGCCCAACTGCGCCGGCTCGAGCTGCTGCACGGCGATGGCGGCTACACCTTCCGCGAACTGCTGGCCCTCAAGGCGGCGAGCGCGCTGCTGGACACCGGCGCCTCGGTCCGCCAGATCCGGGAGGCCCTGGCCACCCTGCGCCGTCAAGCCCCCGACCTTGAGAACCCGCTGGCGGAGGTGCGCTTCCTGGTCGAGGGCGGGCGCCTGCTCGCCCAGTCGGACCGCGTGCGCTTCGATCCCCGGACCGGCCAGACGGTGCTGGCGCTGGACGCGGGCGGCCTCAGCAAGGACGCCGAGGCCACGCTGGTGACCGGGCTCGTGCGGCCGCTGCACCCTCCGGCTTCCCAGGCCGAGGCCTGGTTCGAGCGGGCCAGCGAGTGGGACGCCGACCCCGCCCGCTGGGATGAGTCGGTGGATGCCTACCGTCGCGTCGTGGCCCTGGACCCGACGTACGCCGCAGCCTGGAACAACCTGGGCCTGCTGCTTCATCGCATGGGCCAGTACGCCGAGGCGCGCGACGCCTATCGCGCGGCGCTCGAGCACGACCAGCAGTGCGCGGAGGCCGCCTACAACCTCGGATCGCTCGACGAGGACTCGGGCCAAGCCGAGGACGCCATCGGACACTATCGCCACGCGCTCCAGCTCTCGCCCGACTACGCCGACGCTCACTTCAACCTGGCTGCCGCCCTGGCCCGTTCCGGCCGCAACGCCGAGGCCGTGCGGCACTGGCAGCGCTACCTGGACCTCGACGCGGGCAGCCCGTGGGCGAGGATCGCGCGAGCCCATCTGGAGGTCGTGGAACCGCCGGAAGGGGGCGCGCCCCAATGAAAGTGCTCCTCGTCGGGGGCGGCGGGCGCGAGCACGCGCTCGCCTGGCGCATCGCCGAGAGCCCCCGCGTCGAGCGACTCTACGCCGCGCCCGGGAGCCCCGGCATCGCCCGTCACGGCACCTGCGTGCCCATCAGCGCGGACGCCCACGAGGACCTCTTGAGCGTCGCCGAGCGCACGCGGATCGACTTCACCGTGGTGGGCCCCGAGGCCCCGCTGGTCGCGGGGCTCGCCGACCGGTTCGCCGGGCGCGGGCTCACTGCGCTCGGCCCGGGAGCGCGGGCGGCGCAGCTCGAGGGCTCGAAGGTCTTCGCCAAGACCCTCATGGATCGCCACAGCATTCCTACCGCGCGGTTCGCGTGCTTCGAGGCTCCCGGGGAGGCGCGGCGCTACTGCCGCCAGCTGGGGGTACCCCTGGTCGTCAAGGCCGACGGGCTCGCCGGCGGCAAGGGCGCCATCGTGTGCCGAACGCTGGACGAGGCCGATGCGGCCATCCGGTCGTGCATGGAGGAGCGCGTCTTCGGCGCGGCCGGCACCGTCGTCGTGATCGAGGAGTTCCTCATCGGCGAGGAAGTCTCGTTCTTTGCGCTGTCGAACGGGGCCGACGTGCTGGCCCTCGGCGCCGCCCAGGACCACAAGACGATCTTCGACGACGATCGCGGCCCCAACACGGGCGGCATGGGCGCGTACTCGCCGGTGCCGTTCTTCGACGCGGCGGCCGAGCGGCAGGCGATGGAGACAATCGTCCGCCCCACGATCGCGGCGCTGGCCAAGGACGGAACGCCGTACCACGGCGTGCTGTATGTCCAACTCATGCTCACCGGTCAGGGGCCAAAAGTGGTGGAGTTCAACTGTCGTTGGGGGGACCCCGAGTGCCAGGTTCTCATGGCGCGGCTCGCTGACGATCCGCTGCCGCTCCTGGTGAGCGCCGCGCGCGGAGAGCCCTTCCCGGAGCGCGTCGCCTGGACCCCGGCCTCCGCGGTGTGCGTGAACCTGGCCTCGGGCGGCTACCCTGGCACCTATCGCACCGGGCTGCCGGTGGACGGTGTTGACAGCGCGGAGGCACTGGACGGCGTGCGCGTCTTCCACGCCGGGACCGCCGAGCGCGACGGCAAGCTCGTCACCGCAGGCGGACGCGTGCTCGGCGTCACCGCCACGGCGCCGACACTTGGCGAGGCCGTCCGGCGCGCGTACGCGGCCGTGGGCCGCATCCGCTTCGAGGGCATGCACTATCGTACCGACATCGGCAGAAAGGGGATCGGGTAGTGGAGAAGACGCCCGTTCGGGTCGGCATCGTGCTCGGCAGCGACTCCGACCTCGAGGTCATGCTGGAGGCAGTGAAGGTGCTCGACGCGCTGGGGATCGGGAGCGAGGTGGTGGTCGCCTCCGCGCATCGCACGCCCCAGCGGACCCACGACTACGCGACCACCGCGCAGGCGCGGGGGATCAAAGTGCTGATCGGCGCCGCGGGTGGGGCGGCGGCATTGCCGGGCGCGCTCGCCGCGGCCTCGCCCCTGCCGGTCATCGGCGTGCCCATCGCCTCCACTCCGCTCGGTGGGATCGATGCCCTGCTGTCGATCGCGCAGATGCCGAAGGGCGTGCCCGTGGCCACGGTCGCCATCGGCGCGTGGGGCGCCGTCAACGCTGCGATTCTGGCGGCTGAGATCCTCGCGGTGGCCGACCCGGCGGTGGCCCAGCGCCTGGCCGCCTATCGCCAGCGCCTGGCCGACGAGGTCGACGAGCGCGCGCGGCGTGTCGCCGACCGGATGAAGGCGAGGCCGTAGCGCCGACTCCGGCGATGGGCACCGAGGTTCTGATCGTCGACCCGTCCCGCCCCGACCCGGCCGCGCTCGAGCGCGCTGCCGACTGGCTGCGGGCCGGCGGTCTCGTCGCGTTTCCCACCGAGAGCTTCTACGGGCTCGGCGCCGCGGCTCTCGACGCTCACGCCACGAACCGCATCTTCGCGGTCAAGGGCCGACCCGAGTCCAAGCCGCTCCTCGTGCTGGTGGACTCGGTGACGATGGCCGAAGCCCTGGCGGTCGTCGCCGCCCGGGCCCGGGCGCTGATGGAACGCTACTGGCCCGGCCCGCTCACCCTCGTCCTGCCGGCGCGCCATTCCGTCCCCGACGCGGTGACGGCAGGCACGGGCACCGTGGGAGTGCGGCTGTCCTCGCATCCGACCGCCCGGGGTCTGGTTCGAGCCCTGGGCGCGCCGGTGACGGCGCCGAGCGCCAACCCTGCCGGAGCCGCTCCGCCCACCACCGCCGCGGACGTGTTGCGGTACTTCCCGGACGCGCTGGCGTGCGTGCTGGACGGCGGTGCCACGGCCGGCGGCCCCCCATCGACGGTCCTCGACGTGACCGCGGATCCCCCGCGCCTGCTCCGCCAGGGCGCGGTGACAGTCGACCTGTGATGGTTGTGCGAAGCCGCAGGGCGGCCGCGGAGCGCGCCCGAGGCGAGCCTGTGAAAGCCGTGCGAAGCCGCAGGGCGGCCGCGGAGCGCATGCGGAGCGCGCCCGAGGCGAGCCTGTGAAAGTCACCGGCGTCATCCAAGCCGGCGGCAAGAGCACCCGCATGGGCGGGCGGCCCAAGGCGCTCATGGAATTGGGCGGGCGCCGGATCATCGAGCGGGTGGTGGCGGCACTCGGGGGCGCCGTGGACGACTTGCTCGTCGTCACCAATACGCCCGACCTGTACGCGTTCCTCCGGCTCCCGATGGTTCCCGATGTCTATCCCGACGGAGGATCCCTGGGCGGCATCTACTCGGGCCTCAAGGCCGCCGCCGGTGAGGTCGCGTTCACGGTCGCCTGCGACATGCCGTTCTTGCGCCGCGAGGTCGTGCGGCTCGTCGTCGAGCGGGCGGGGCTGGGCGATGTCGTCATTCCCCGGGTCGGCGGTCAATACGAGACGCTGCACGCGGCCTACCAGAAGACGTGCCTGCCCCACATGGAGGAGCGGCTCGCTCGCGGGCAGCTCAAGATCGTGGGCTTCTTCGATCAGGTGCGCGTGGTCGCGATCGACGAGGCCGAGGTGGCGCGTTATGCGGACCCCGCGGTGGTCTTCATGAACGTGAACACGCCGCTGGAGCTCGAGCGGGCGCGGGCGCTGGCCGGCGAGCGTCAGGGATGACCTCGATCCTCGGTCTCAATGCGCTGCCGGCCGGGGTGCGCGATCAGCTCTACCTGCGCCTCATTCCCGACGAGCTGCTGGCCCGCTGCGGCGTCGACCGGCGCCTGCCCGGCGGCCGGCTGATCCGGATCACCGCAGGCGAGGACAAGCCCTGGGCCCGCGTGGAGCTACGGGCGGGCGAGCACGACTGCGATCCGGTGGTCCTGCTCGACGTCAGCACCTCGGCCTTTGGCGTCCCCGAGCTGGGGCTGGTACAGATCAACGATCCCGAGGCGCCGCGCTACGGGATCGACCGCGACGGCGACGGTCACGACACCCTCCTGGGCACGGCCTTGCGGAACCACGCCGAGGAGGCGCGCGCCCTGACCGACGGTCTGGCCCCCGGGCAGATCCGGCGCGGCCTCCGCATGCTGGGGCGCGTGCTCGAGTGCATGGATGACTTCTGCCGGCTTCTCGGCAGAGACTTCTACCTCGTCGAGCCCCTCTTCTATCACTCGGCCCTCCTTTACGAGCGCCACGGCTGCGACTACTTCGTGGGCCACGACCGCATGGACGAGATCCATGCCGGCTTTGAGCCGGGCGGCCCGCTCCGAGCCCGGCTGGACGACTCCACACCGTTCCGGCGCCGGGGCTTTGAAGCGACCATCCGCGGGCGGAGCTGGGCCATCCACGACGGGATCCTCGGCGTGCCATTCAGCGGGGGCGCGGCCGGCGTCAAGATGTACCGGGTACCGGGCCGCCATGCCGGGCTGTCGACATTCCCCGGCGCGGTATTCTGAATGGCCGTGGCCCGGCTCCGGCCTGCCGTCATCGTCCACTACCACGAAATCAGCCTCAAACGTGGCAATCGGCCGCTCTTCCTGCGCCATCTCGCGCGCAACCTCGAGCGGGCAACCAGCGATCTGCCACCGGTGCGCGTGCACCAGTTGTCCGGCCGCATCCTGCTCGACCTCGAAGGTCACGACCGGCCCGAGGCCGTGCGCGACCGCGCCGCCCGGGTCTGCGGGGTAGCCAGCGTGGCCCTGGCCTGGCGCGTCGCCTCCGCGCTGGACGCGATGAAGGCCGCGGTGGGGCGGCTGGTCGAGGGGTGCCGCTTCGGCTCGTTTCGGATCTCGGCGCGGCGGGCCTTCAAGACCTACCCGATGACATCGGTGGAGCTGAATCGGCAGCTTGGCGCATTCGTCCTCGAGCGCGTCGGCGCGACGGGCGTCCGCGTCGACCTCGAGAACCCCGAGCTCGAGATCCACGTGGAGGTGCTGCCGGCGGAGACCTTCGTCTACGCCGATCCTCGGCCGGGACCGGGCGGGCTCCCCGTCGGGTCCAGCGGGACCATCGCGGCCCTGCTGTCCGGCGGGATCGACTCGCCGGTAGCGGCCTGGCGCATGATGAAGCGGGGCTGCCGTGTCGTATTCGTCCATTTCCACAGCGTGCCTTACCTGCCGGCGACGTCGCAGGCCAAGGCCCGGGCGCTCGTCGAGCGCCTGACTCAGTGGCAGTACCGGTCCCAGCTCTTCCTCGTGCCGCTCGGCGAGGTCCAGCGGGAAGTCGTGCTGAGCGTGCCACCGCCGATCCGCGTCGTCGTCTACCGTCGGATGATGGCGCGCATCGCTGAGGCGCTCGGCCGGCGCCTGGGCGCCGAGGCTCTGACGACGGGTGAGAGCCTGGGACAGGTCGCCTCGCAGACGCTCACGAACCTGTCCCGGATCGACGACGTGGCCGGGCTGCCCATCCTGCGGCCGCTGATCGGGATGGACAAGCTCGAGATCACCGCGCAAGCCCAGCGCCTCGGCACCTTCGAGATCTCCATCGAGCCGGACGCCGACTGCTGCACGCTCTTCGTCCCCCGGCACCCCTCGACGCGCGTCAGCGCCGAGGAGGTCGCCGCGGCCGAGGCCCGCCTGGATCTCCCCCGACTCGTGGCCATGGGAGTCGACGGCGCCGTGCTGGCGATTTTCGAGTTTCCCCCGGCGCCGGTGGGCGCCGCCGCGCGCGACACCGGCCTCACGCCGGCGGCCACCGACGAGTGAACGCCGTCTGAGGCGATGCGACTCCTCGTTTTTCCCGACACCGAGACCGTGGCCGCCGCCGCCGCTTCACTCGTGCGCGAGCGGGTGCGCGACAAGCCCGATCTCACCATGGCGGTGCCCGCGGGCCGCACCCCTCGCCGGATGTACGGGCTCTTGCGGGCGCTCCAGGCCGAGAGCCCCGTCGATTTCTCCCGGATGCGGATATTCTCGGTGGACGAGCTGTGCGCGCCGGCGCCGGCGGAGGGGTACTTCTGGCGACAGGTGTGTCGCGAGTTCCTGACCTGGGCCGGGGTGCCTCGGGAGCGATGTCACCCCTTCCAGATCGACGCCGACGATCTCCAGGAGATGTGCCGCCGTTACGACCGGTCCATCACCGAGTGCGGTGGCCTCGACCTGGTCATGCTGGGCCTCGGTCCCAACGCTCACCTGGCCTCCAACGAGCCGGGCACCCCGTTCGACTCTTTGACTCGTCCGGTCGGGCTCCTGCCGGAAACCGTCGCCTACATCGGTACCGATGGCGTCAACCTGGACTCCGCCGGAGGGGCGGTATCGGATCGCGCGGTGACGCTGGGGCTCACCACCATCCTGACCGCCCGGGAGGTGGTGATGCTCGTGAGCGGCCGGGCCAAGCGCGCGGCGCTGGCGCGGGTGCTGGACGGTCCGATGACTCCGGAGACGCCGGCTTCGATCCTCAGGCGGCATGCCCGGTGCACGATCCTCGCCGACCGGGAGGCGAGGCCGGATTCCCGCCACGACCCCGATATCTAGGTGGCTTGACACTCGGGAACCCAACCAGTATGGTTGGCGCGGTATGACGGTCATCGCCCTTGGCGCCGACCATGCCGGCTTCCCCCTCAAGGAAAACCTCAAGGCGTGGTTGACGGCCCAAGGGCACCGCGTACGGGATTTCGGCACCGACTCCGCCCAGGCCGTGGACTACCCCGATTACGCCGCGCTCGTCGCCGCCGCCGTGACCTCCGGGTCGGCGGCGCGGGGCGTGCTCGTGTGCGGGAGCGGCATCGGAATGGCGATTGCCGCCAACAAGGTGGCCGGCGTGCGGGCGGCCTCCTGCGGCGATCTGGACGCCGCCCGTCTGAGCCGCGAGCACAACGACGCCAACGTGCTCACCCTGGGAGCCCGCGTCGTCGGGCCTGAGGTGGCGGTGGCCATCGTCGAGACCTGGCTGCGGACGGACTTCGCCGGTGGGCGCCACGCGCGTCGCGTGGAGAAGGTGATGGCCCTCGAACGCGCCGGCGCGCAGGACGACGCCGCCCATGCCCCGGCTCGCTGACGTCGATCCCGAGATCGCCAAGGCACTGCGCGACGAGGCTCAACGCCAGCACCGGAACCTCGAGATGATCGCCTCGGAGAACTTCGTCTCCGAGGCGGTGCTGGAGGCGCTGGGCTCGGTGATGACCAACAAGTACGCCGAGGGCTACCCCGGCCGCCGCTACTACGGCGGGTGCGAGGTCGTGGACGTGGCCGAGGAATTGGCCATCGCCCGAGCCCGGGAGCTGTTCGGAGCCGAGCACGCCAACGTGCAGCCGCACTCCGGCGCCCAGGCCAACATGGCCGTCTATTTCACCGCCCTCAAGCCGGGAGACACCGTGCTGGGGCCGAACCTCTCCCACGGGGGGCACCTGACGGCCGGCAGTCCCGTCAACTACTCCGGCAAGCTCTACACGGTCGTCGCCTACGGCGTCCGCAAGGACACCGAACTGATCGATCTCGACCAGGTGCGCGAGCTGGCGCGCCGGCAGCGGCCGCGCATGATCATCGCCGGCGGCTCCGCCTTCCCGCGCGCCATCGATTTCAAGCCGTTCGCCGAGATCGCCCGGGAGGTCGACGCCGTGCTCATGGCCGACATCGCTCACCCGGCCGGACTGGTGGCCGCCGGGCTGCATCCCTCGCCGGTCGGCCTCGCCGACTTCGTGACGACCACCACCCACAAGACCCTCCGCGGGCCCCGCGGCGGGATGGTCCTCTGCCAGGCCAAGAACGCCGCGGCGCTCGACAAAGTCGTCATGCCGGGAGTGCAGGGCGGCCCCCTCATGCACGTGATCGCCGCCAAGGCGGTCGCCTTCAAGGAGGCGCTGACTCCCCAGTGGCGCGCCTACCAGGGACAGATCGTGCGCAACGCCAGGGCGCTGGCCGAGGCGCTGCTGGCCCGTGGCTACCGGCTGGTCAGTGGGGGCACCGACACGCACCTGCTGCTAGTCGACCTTACCGCCCGCAACGTCACCGGCAAGGACGCCCAGGAGGCGCTGGACCGGGCCTGGATCACCGTCAACAAGAACACGATCCCGTTCGAGACGAAGAGCCCCATGGTCACCAGCGGGATCCGTCTGGGCACGCCGGCGGTGACGACGCGCGGGATGCGGGAGCCCGAGATGCCGCGGATCGCCGAATTGATCGACCGAGTCCTGTCGAATCTGGGCTCCTCGGCCGTGGAGGCCGCCGTGCGGGGCGAGGTGCAGGAGCTCACGGGCCGGTTCCCGCTCTACCCGGATCGCGTCAAGTGACGGGAGGGGGTCGATGAAGTGTCCGTTCTGCGGCCACACCGAGGATCGGGTGGTGGACTCGCGGGTGGGCCGGGAGGGCGAGTTCATCCGGCGCCGCCGCGAGTGCCTCAAGTGCCACCGGCGGTACACGACCTATGAGTACGTCGAGGACGTGCTGCCCCATGTCGTCAAGCGGGACAGCCGCCGGGAGCCCTTCGACCGGCAGAAGCTGCGTAGCTCGATCCTCAAGGCGTGCGAGAAGCGCTCGGTCGGTGTCCAGAAGGTCGACGACATGGTCGCCGACATCGAGGCGCGTTTGCACGAGCGCGCCGAGAAGGAAATCTCGAGCCTGGAGCTGGGCGACTTGGTCATGGAGCACCTCAAGCGTCTTGACCAGGTCGCCTACGTGCGGTTCGCGTCCGTGTACCGGCAGTTCCAGGACGTCTCGCAGTTCTCGGAGACGGTCAACCAGCTCAAGGGCCTGCTCAAGGACGACAAAGCCAAGCCGGTGGCCGTGCCCAAGCCGCGCGCGCTGGCCAAGGCGCCCAAGTAGCGCACCCCGCGCCGGTTATCGAGAGAAAACGGCCCTGCCGGAGCAAAACCGACAGGGCCGGCGCCGCCGAGGCGCCCTACATCTTCTTCTTCTTTGCCTTCTTCTTTTTCGCCACCGCTTCACCTCCTTCCCTCGACGACTGTCGTTGTCGCCATGCTAGGGGCCGGCCCCAGAGTCTGTCAAGGGATAAGTGCAAGATACGGTGGACCAGCATTGCCGTGACCACCATATCTGGGAGATCAAGGGGTCGGCAGGGGGGTAGTTTGACAACGCTCGGAATCGGGTGGTAGCGTGTGGCCAACCTTTCGTTCCGCACCCGCACGGCTGAGGAGACCCATCCATGAAGCGCGCGCTCCGGAAGCTGGTGTTTGTCGAGCCCAAGTCGACGCACCTCCACATCTACAGCCGTGTCTGCATCCCACGGCTCGGCTCCGTCCTCCTCGGCACGCTCATGCGGAGCCGAGGGTACGACGTCCGGGTGTACATCGAGGACATCCATGCCGTCGACATGCCGGAGGTGCTTTCGGCCGACCTGGTGGGGATTTCGGCCATCACCTCCACCGCGCCACAGTCGTACCGGCTGGCCGACCAGGTACGCGCCGCGGGCGGCATCGCGGTCCTGGGGGGTACGCACACGAGCTTCCTGCCCGAGGAGGGCCTCGAGCACGCGGACTTCGTGATCCGGGGGGAAGGGGAGTTCGCCTTCCAGGAGCTGGTGGACGCCATCCAGCGCGGGGACGGCTTCGCGGGAATCCAGAATCTCTCGTATCGAGTCGACGGCCGCACCGTGACCAACCCCGAGCGTCCCAAGATCCCGAATCTCGACGTCAACCCGATCCCCGATTACCACCTGATCACCGGCTGGAAGCCCGGGGGCGTCGTATCCATCGCCACCTCCCGGGGCTGCCCCTTCTCCTGCACGTTCTGCTCGGTGCCCGGCATGTACGGACACGCCTTCCGCACCCATTCCATCGGCCGGGTGCTGGAGGAGCTGACCTTGCACCGGGACAGTGCCTACATCTTCTTCGCCGATGACATCTTCACGGCGAACAAGAAGCGGGTGAAGGAGCTGCTGCGGGGCATGATCGATCGGGGCCTGACGCCCCAGTGGGGCGCCCAGGTGCGCACGGAGACGGTGGACGACCCCGAGCTGCTCGCGCTGATGCGGGACTCGAACTGCTTCAACGTCTACGTGGGCTTCGAGTCCATCAACCCCCGGACGCTCAAGCTCTTCCAGAAGAAGCAGGACCTGGCCAAGATCGAGCGCTCCATCGAGCGCTTCCACGAACACAAGATCAGGATCCACGGGATGTTCGTGGTGGGCTCGGACGAGGACGATCTGGAGACCATCGAGGCCACGGCGGACTTCGCCCTCACCCGCGACATCGACTCGGTGCAGTTCATGATCCTCACCCCCATTCCCGGCTCGCCCGATTGGGACGACCTCTACGCCCAGGGCGACAAGTACGTCATCAACCGCAACTGGTCGCTCTACGACGGCCACCACACCGTGCACCAGCCGCGGCGCATGTCCCCCTACGAGCTCCAGATGGCGGCCATCAAGGCCATGGCCCGGTTCTACTCCTGGAAGGGCGTGGCCAAGAAGCTCTGGAAGCGGGACATCTACTACGCGACGATCCGTTATTGGGGCAAGAAGATGATCAAGCAGTGGTGGAAGGACGAGGAGAACCGGGCCTACGTGGACTGGTTGCGCGA
>JBOHPP010000174.1:0-12882 GCA_050731755.1 Candidatus Rokuibacteriota bacterium
AACCCCACCGCGGGCGCTCCCCTGCGTCGGTGCCTGGCTGCGGATCCGCGCGTCGGAGTCCCTCGAGTGTGGTCGGGCGCGTCTGGTCAGGGGCGAATACGAAGAGGCGGCCCGCGCGCTCGAGCACGCGGTGCAGGGGGCGACCGATCGCGATCTGCTCGCCGAGGCCCGCTACTGGCACGGCGAGGTCCTCTACCTGCGCGGCGAGTACCCGCGCGCCGACTGGGCCTTCCGCCAGGTGGCGCAGGACGCTCCGCGTGGTGAGTTCGGTCCCTGGGCGCTCCACGGCAGTGGCTGGACCGCGTTGCGGCTGGGCGACGCCGTGCGCGCCGAGGAATCGTTCCGCCGGTTGCTCAGCGCTCCGCATCCCGTGCCGCTCGACGTCTGGGGCCGGCACGGGCTCGGGCTCGCCCTCTACTCGCTCAGCCGCTGGGCCGACGCTGAGAAGATCTGGGCGGACCTTGCGCCACGACGCCTGCCCGTCGCCCTGACGCGCGACCTTGCCTTTTGGCACGGCGATACGCTCGGCCGAATGGGCCAGGCCGAGCGCGCCGTCGAGAAGCTGAGCGGCTTCACCCAGCGCGGCGCACACGCGCTGCTGCCCCTGGCCTGGGTGCGGCTTGGCTGGTGGCAGTTCGCCGCCGGGCGTCCCGCCGAGGCGGCCGCGGCGTTTCGAGCCTTCCTGGGCGGCCCGGCGCCGACGGTGGGTGACGCCGCCCTCGAGCGCGAATGGGCGCAAGCCGGCCTGGCGCTCGCCCTCATCGCCACCGGCGATGCCGCCGGGGCTCGGACGGCGCTGGCGGCGCTCGACGCGCGGCGTTCCGTGCTGACGGTGCCGATCCGCATTCGCCTCGCCGCCCGTGCTGTCGACAACGGCCAGGCCGGTGAGGCGCTCGGTGCCGTGCAGGAGCTGCTGAGTGGGAGCCTCACGGGTCCGGTGCGGGCCTGGGTGCTGGTGATCAAGGGTGAAGCGCACCGTATCGAAGGCAACCGCGACGAGGCGCGCACCCAGTTCGACCTGGCCCGCGGGCTTCAGCCGGGCAGCGAGACGGGACGCTACGCCACCTTCCGAATGGCCCAGATGAACTTCGAGCTGCGCGAGTTCGGACAGGCCGTGCTCGATCTGGCCCCGTTGCTCGGCGTCTCGGCCGGTCCCGACTTGCGCGCGGCGGCGCTGCTCCTGGAAGGCGAGGCGGCCTACCAGGAGGGCGACTACGCCAGGGCCGCCAACGCGTATCGCCGAGCCCTCGTCGAATTCCCCGGCCACTCCCAGACAACAGTGACGCGTCTGGCCTTGGCCTGGACGGCGCTCCGCCAAGGGCAGCGCGACGCCGCACTCCGACAGTTCATGGACTTCGCCCGCGATCACCCCGGCGATCCGCGCGCAGTCGACGCCCTCCTGCTCGCGTCCGAGCTGGCGCTGGACGCCGGCCAGCTTGATCGCGCCCGCGAGCTGCTCGAGCGCATCGTCACCGCCCACGCCACCAACCCGCGGGCCGAGTTGGCGCGACTCAACCGCGCCCTGCTCCGCGTGCGGGCCGGGGAGCTGGGCGTCGCCGAGCGGGAGCTCACCGACTGGATCGCCCGCGCGCCCTCGCCGGCGCTGCTCGGTCGGGCCTGGGCCGCCCTGGGTGCGGCGCGGCTGGCGTCGGGGCGCGCCGCGGAAGCGGCGCAGGCCTATCAGCGCGCGCGGGACGAAGGGCTCACCGAGATCGGCAGGCTCGGGCTGGGAATGGCCGCGCTGCTGCAGGAGCGCTGGGACGACGCCGCCCGCGACCTCACGGAGGCGCGCGATACGGGCACGCCGGCCATCACCGCCGCGGCCGAATACGGGCTAGCCGTGGTCGCCTACCACCGCGGCCGGCGCGCAGAGTTCAAGCCGACCGCGCTGGCTGCGCTCCAGGCGGCGCCCCGCGGGCCGAGGGCGGCGCGCCTGCTCTACGTGCTGGTCGGCCTCGCCGTCGAGGAGCGTGATTGGCCGGCCGCGCTCTCCCATGCGCGGCGTCTGCTGACGGAGTACCCCCAGGACGAAGCCGCCGACGATGCGCTGGAACGTGTCGGCGCCGCCGCGGCGGCCGCGGCCTGGCCGCCGGCGTGGGAAGCGTACGCGCTGCTGCGCCAGCACTACGCCAAGAGCCCGTTCATTGAATCGTCCCGCTTCGCCTTCGCCCGAGCCCTGCAGGAGACGGGCCGCAGTGCGGAGGCGCGCCGCGCCTACGAGGAGTTCGTGGCCTCGTCGCCCAACGATCCCCAGGCTCTCGAGGCGTGGCTGGCGTTGGCACGGGCACGGGAGGCCGCCGGCGATCGCAAAGGCGCCGTGGACGCTTTCGCGCGGGCCGCCCAGACCGGGGCCAATCCCACGACCCACCGCGAGAGCTTCGTCACCTACGCCCGCGCCCTCAGCGCCGAGCGTCGGTGGAACGAGGCGCGGTTGGTATGGGAGCGGCTGCTGGCCGTCTCCGATGCGGCCGCGGCCGTCGACATGGCCACGTCGGTCGGCGATGCGTGGGCGGGCCAGGGCGAGCACCTCGCGGCGGCCGAGTACTACATGACTGCGGCGTACCTGGCGCCGGACTCGCCCGCGGGCCGCCAGGCCCTGCTGGCGGCCGGACGGAGCTTCGCCGCCGCCCGCGACGCCGAGGCCGCAGCGATCGTCTACCGCAAGCTGATCATCCAGAAGGACGTGCCCGCCGACCTGGCCGAACAGGCCCGCCGCGCGCTCGCCGAACTTCGCCGCTGAGCTGACCCCCGGGCGGGGGTAAGATGACGTTCCCTATGCACGGCTACGGCGGGCGCATCCTGTTCGTGGATCTCAACCGCGCCGTCGTCCGCGTCGACCCGCTCGACGAGCACACCGCGCGCCGGTTCCTGGGTGGTAACGGCCTGGCCGCGCGCCTGCTGTGGGAGCACGTGCCGGCCGGGATCGACGCCTTCGATCCCGACAACGCCGTCGTCTTCAGCGTCGGGCCGATCACCGACACGACCGTGCCCGGCAACAGCCGCGCCTGCGTGGCCGCCAAGTCGCCGCTGACCGGGCTCTTCTTCGATTCCACCTTCGGCGGGCGCTTTCCGGCCACGCTCAAGCGCACGGGGTTCGACGCGGTGGTCATCACCGGTCGCGCGGCCGCGCCCGCCTACCTGCTGGTCACCGAAGCCGGCGCCGAGCTGAAGGCCGCTGGCCACCTCTGGGGCCGCACCACCCGCGACACGGTGGCAGCGCTCGTGGAGGCCGAAGGCGCCGACGCCGACGCGATCGCCATCGGGCCGGCCGGCGAGCGACGGGTACGGTTCGCGGCGATGGCCCACTACTGGAAGAACCGCGAAGGCGTTTCCGGGCGCGGCGGGCTCGGCGCCGTCCTCGGCGCCAAGAACCTCAAGGCCGTGGTGGTCCGCGGCGCCCGCAAGACGGCGGTCGCCGACCCGGCGGCCCTCAAGGCGCTGCTCGAACAGAGTCGCGAGCCGCTCAAGTCGGGCACCCAGGCGCTCTCCACCTTCGGCACGTCCTTCCTGGTGGGTCCGATCAACGCTCTCGGCGGGCTCGGTGCCTACAACGTGAAGACCGAAGTTTTCGCCGAGGCGCGCGCCGTCGGCGGCGAGGAGATGAAGGCGCATTACCACGACCGCGACACGACGTGCCTCAAGTGCCCGGTGGCCTGCGGCAAGCAATACGCCATCGCCGAGGGCGAGTTCGCCGGCACGCGCGCCAAGATGCCGGAGTACGAGACGATCTTCGCCTTCGGCCCCATGCTCGGCAACGCCAACGCGGAATCGCTCATACTGGCCAACGACCTCTGCGACCTGCTCGGCATGGACACCATCAGCCTCGGTGTGACCCTGGCCTTCGTCGCCGAGGCGCTGGAGCGGGGCTGGCTGAAGCCTGCCGACCTCGGCGTGCCGTTCGGCTGGGGCGACTGGCGCGGCATGCTGCGGCTCGTCGAGATGACGGCGCGGCGCGAAGGGTTCGGCGACCGTCTGGCCGAAGGTGCCTGGCGCCTGGCCGAGTCGCTTCATCCCGAGGCCACCCGGCTCGTGTACGCCGTCAAGCGCCTGGAGCTGCCGGCCCACTCGGCCCGCGCGCTCAAGGGACTCTCCATCGGCTACGCCACCGCCACGCGGGGCGGCAGCCACCACGATACGCGCCCCACGCCCCAGTACGCTCCCGGCTTCGATCGCCGTTCCACCGCCGACAAACCGGCCTTCGCCATCCGCAGCCAGCACTTCACCGCCGTCGGTGATTCCCTCGTGCTCTGCCGCTTCACGTCCGAGCGGGGCTTTGGCCTGTTCCTCGGCGAGCCGTACGCGGCCATGGTCCGCGCAGTGACGGGCTGGGACGTCGCCGTGGAGGAGCTCGAACGGATCGGCGAGCGTATCGTCAACCTCGAGCGGCTCTTCAACGTGCGCGAGGGTGTCGGCCGCGGCGCCGACGTGCTGCCGTGGCGGGTGATGCACGAGCCGATCCCCGAGGGGCCCTCGGCAGGAATGTACTGCCCGCCGGCCGAACTTGACATCATGCTCGACGAATACTATCGGCTGCGCGGCTGGGACGCGGACGGCGTGCCGACCACCGCGCGTCTCGCCGCGCTCGAGTTGTAGCCCGACCGCTCCCCCACCGCACCGATCGCGGGCCGGCTCTTTCTTCCGCTGGTAAGCTGAAGCCGACAGGAGCAGAGGGGGATCTATGCACGCGTTTACCCACGCCGCCGCCACTTGGGCGCTGCCCGGCATCATCGCGGCCAGCGCGCTCGGGGCCCTCTTGATGTGCCTGCTGGTCCTCAGGTATGGCTTTCCACCCGCAGAAGGCGCTCCCGGCGCGAATGGGCGATTCCTCGCCAGCCGGCTCGGCCACGCCGTGGCCGGCACCTGCTTCGCTGTCAGTGCCATGCTCGCGGTCGTGGCGCTGAGCCAGCCGCCCCGCGCCGCGGCGCCGGCGCCTGCGCCGGTGGTGGCCGACACCAGTGCGCTGCAGGCCGAGGTCGAAGGGCTCCGGCGGCAACTGGCGACGCTCGAGGGGCGCCTGGGCCAGAGCGAGACCCGTCTCGGTGCCGCCGAGTCTCGGCTGACCACCGGCGAGGGACGGGGCGATGCTTCGGCCTCACGCGTCGACCGGCTGGAGACGAGGTTGCGCGCGTCTGAAGTCTCGCTGCGTCAGGTCAACGCCGACGCCGACCGGGCACTGGCGGTGCCCAAGCAGCTCAGTGCGCGCCCCGTGACGCCGCCTGCGCCGGTTCGCCGGCCGGCTCCTGCGCTCACGCCGCCGCCGGCGACGACTCCCTCCGCGGCGGTGGCCTCACCGCCGCCCGCGTCGCCACCGATGGATGCCGCCTTACGTCCCTCGCCCCAGGCGGCGCGCCCGCCCGTGCCACCGCGCGAGGCGCTGTCCCAGGACGCCTCGACCAGCCCCGGGCGTGCGGAGCCCGCCGACCGGCCCCGCCCGCTGGTGGACAAGCTGCGCGACGACTGGCAGGAGATCAAGCGCGACAGCAAAACGGCGGGCGACGAGCTCGGCAAGGCCTTCCGCCGGTTCCGCGACATGCTTAAGCCGGACTGACGCGGCTCGCCGGGCCGCGTGTCCCCTCCTCTTCTGGGCTGGCTCTCAGACCTTTGAGTCGGATGCACCGAGCGGTTAGCCTGGAAGAGAGATGAGGCGAGGTCTGGCTGTGCTCGCGCTCCTGCTGCTCGGGCCCACCGGGCCGTCGCCACTTCACGCCCGGAGCGTCAAGCAGGTCAAGGTCGTCTTGGAGGTGCGCCAGGCCGGCGCCGAGAGCCGCGACGCGGTGCAGGGGAGCGGCCGCGTGATCATCACCGAGCGCAGGGGCGCCCGGGCATCCGGTGGCGTCGCGGTCGATAGCACCGAGCGGAAGGTCACGAGGTCGACCGGCGTCTTCACGATCGTCCAGGACGGCGGCGAATCCACGCTCCTGGTCGCGAGCCAGGTCCCCTATCCCCAGGTCGCCTACTACCGCGACTACCTGGCCCGCACCGGCTACCTTACCGCCGGCGTGGCCTTCAAGGACGTCGGCACCTCGCTCAAGGTCCGGGCAACCGTGTTGCCCGAGAACCGGGTGAAGGTGCGTGTGACGCCGATGATCAGCTGGTTCAGCGAGAACCGGTCGGCGGCCATCGAGGTCAGCGAGGCCTCGACCGAGCTCGTCGTGCCGAACGGCCGTCCCGTCGTCGTCGGCGGTGCGACGGCGCAGCTCGACGAGCTGACGCGTCAGATCCTGGGCGTCGCCGCGAGCCGGAGCACGAGCGAGAGCCTCGTGACCCTCACGGCGACCGTCTTCGAATAACCGGCCGGGGTTTGACAGTCGTCGCGTAACCCCGTAGTTTTCAAGGCACGGGCGGATAGCTCAGTTGGGAGAGCGCAGCCCTTACAAGGCTGAGGTCGCAGGATCGAAACCTGCTCCGCCCACCATCATTCTTTCGGGGATTTCGCGCACTTCTCGCTCACTTCGACGGCTTGCTTCGTGGTCCGCAAAAACCCACAAACCACCCGCAAACGGACACCGAAATGGCAGCGGAATGGCAGCAGCGTGGGAAGCCGTCCATGGCCCGCGACAGGCACGTTAGTTTAGGTGTGGCCATTCACCCGATCGCTTGACCAGATCGCTGAAGCTGATCTCAGGGCTCTCGTCACGGCTCGAGCTCGAGAGGGACAAGCCTTGAGTTCAAGCGCCAGATGTATCCGCGCCGCGATCCTGTACAGACGCGAGAACTACTTCGTGACGTGACCTCGATAGCCAACGCTGAAGGCGGCGTGCTGATCATCGGGATGGAGGAAGATGGAGAAGGAGCTGCGCGAAGGCTTGTGCCAGTGGCTGACGCTGAGGCAGAAGCCAATCGCCTGCTGCAGCTATGTCTCGCCCACATCGCTGAACGTATTCCCGGGCTCCGGGCAGCTCGAATCCCCATCCGCCGCGGGGACGCGATCGTCGTCCATATTCCGAGGAGCTATCGTCGCCCCCACATGATCACCCTCGAAGGCCTACCGGAACTTTGGATCCGTCACGACCGCCAGAAGTCGAGAATGTCGATCGCGGAGATCCGGACGGCAGTCACCACTACCCAGGATCTTGAGATGAGACTCGAACAGTTCATCCGAGAGAGACAGGAAATACAGCGCGCCAACACACCTGGGCGCGGGTTCGGACTTATGGCGACGCCGCTCGTCGAAGACGGCCGAGTTGACATCACCGATGAACGGCTCCGTGACCTTCTACTGAACCCCCCAAGTTATCGTGGCGCCGCGGGCGCCGTTCTTTCGAGCCCCACAGCCAGAATTCGGCCGTTCCTTCATGGCGTCCGAGCCGACGAACGCGAGATCAGTCGGCTGGACATCTTCCGAAGCGGGCACATTGAATTTGCGACTGTCGGGCATGGGCACGTGATGGGTGCGACCCGGGAGGGAGTCGAGTTCTTCCTGCCGTGGGCTGTCGCCGAGCTGGTTCGGAACCTGACCCACTTCGTAGCTGCACTGCGAGACAGAGCTGGGATTACAGACCCCTACGCTCTCACCGTATGCGCGTGGCGAGCCCGAAGCGTTCTCATGAAAGATGGACAGCGCGATCGCTTCGGAATGCAGAAACCGAATCGTTTTGACGAAGCCGATGATCTGGTCATCGATCCACTACTTAGCGGGATCGATGAGGCACCGAACACGGTCGCGAGAAGAATCTCGGATCGATTCTGGAATGCCTTTCAGTACGTCTCGTGTCCCTTCTTTGACGATCAGGGTAACTTCGAGATCCTTCGTGGATAGCCCCCTATAAGGCGACAGCGAATCGTCCAGACCACGGGGCAAGTGTGAAGGGAATGGCCGGACGCGCTCTCGGTGCCGTTTTCTCGTGGATACTGAGCATGCTCCCCGGCTTTCCGATGTGGCTACGCATAGGCCTGCTCCTGCTGGGTGCGGTACTGTTCCTGTGGTTCCTCTCGGCAGCGACCGACGATGCACACCGGCGCCTGACGACCCGGTACCCTCCAACATGGGCTCTACTAGAAAGCCGCCGTGCTCGTGACTGGTTCAGGCGGTTTGTTGTCATCCGCGCGGCGAGCCTACTGGCTTACTTCGCTCCGACGATTTATTCGGGGTACGTGCCGCCGCTACAAGATTTGTCGAGCCAGCGTAGGTTGGAGGAGAAGGTTGATCGGTTGCTTCAAAGCTTCGGAGAGCGTGTCAGGCCAGAACGGCTTCTCCGTAAATTCCCCTTAGGATACGTCATCTTTGAGGTTGATCACATGAATCAGGTGCCTCCATACGACCGCCGGCTACTAGACGAATACGAAGTCGATTGGAGCGTGGTGCGTCTCAAGGACCTTGGCGATCGTGTTGATCTGAGACTGCCGGACTTTCGGCATCGCGGCGAAGGCGGGGCGCTAGCCGACGTACATATCGTCCTTCCGAAGCAGGTCACTGGACTAGGGGCGGGCGCTCAGGTCGGCGATTTGGCGATAGTGGGCGAACTTGTCGCCATCCGAGAGACCGGCATCGTATTTGTCATTGGTTTTATGCGGTAGGCATCGAGATGGCCAAGGCGAAGGGTGACCTCCCCGGCATCGTTTCTGTCCTCCCCTCCCAGCCCCGCGTCGGCGATCGGTACGACGACGAAGAGGGCGAGTGGGAGGTCGTCGGGCACCCGTTTACCACGGGCGAGGTCAAGGTCGTCCATGCGCGGGTGCAGAGGCACAGCAATCCCACCACTGTCCGGCAGGGCACGTGGCCGGCCCATCAGCGGATCAAGGTGAGGCGCGACGGATGATCGATCCGGAGGTTGGCAAGCTCGCTCGAGAACGGATCGGTCCGAGAATGGAAGAGCGCCGGCGCCTTCTTTCGCGGCAGATCGAAACCATCAACAACACGATGGCAATCCGAGGGCTGGGCAGCTCCAGCGTTCGCAACAAGGCGATCCAGGAGGCGTGCGAGCAGGAGACCGCCGCGCGCGCCACGCTTGCGTGGGAGAACCTCAAGGCCGTCCTGGCGGCGACCGGGGTTAGTTTCAGTGAAGAGCTCGCGGGCGACCTAAAAGCCGAAGTGGCGCAGCACGTCCATTCAGGCGACCTGGCGCAGCTCGTCAACGCCGCCTCCGGGGACGATCAAAGGATCCGGGAGTCGGTAGGTCGGGCGCTGCGGATGATCGGGTCTGACATCGATCTCTACGCCGTGAATCTCAAGCGGACTGCCGAGGACCAGGGACGAGCCGGGCAGCCGATCTACAACTTCATGGGCCCGGTGGGCGCCGTTCAGACAGGCCCGTACGCGACAGCCACCGTAGTCCAGCAGTTCGGCCCCGCCCAACGCGAGGCGCTCAGCCAAGCACTTCAAGCCCTCCGAGCCCGCGTTGAGGCGATCGAGGCTGCCGCTATGCCGCAGAAGGCCGAGCTGGTTGAGCTGATCGACGACGCGCGCATGGAGGTGAAGAGGGATCAGCCAAACCGCTTGCGCCTTACGTCGGCGCTCTCCGGCATCGCAATGACGATCCAGACCGTCGGAGCCGCCCCGGATGCATATGCGGCGCTGAAGGCCGCGGCGGCTGCAGTCGGCATCACGTTGCCGTAGGTGGAGAGGGCCTCAAGGAAGCGGTAAACGGGAGGGATCTCGATGTCGGTCCGAAAGATCAGGAACCACGGCAAGTGGGTCTGGCAGGCGCGGGTGGCCTACCAGGGCTTCCGCAAGGCTGCGTTTCCGGCCGACCAAGGAGCAGGCGCGTGACGCCGAGGCCGAGCTGCTCCGCGAGCTGAAGGAGCGCGCTGGCCAGGCCGAGCAGGAGGCCCAGCGCCCGGCGACGCTTCGCCAGCTCTTCGACTTCTACCCGGCCGACCTCGAGGCTCGTGGCAAGGGGCCGGACACCATCGGCCGCGCCGAGGAGACGAAGGCGGTGATCGAGGCCCTGATGCCGGACCTGCTCGAGCGCCCGGTGAGCCGGATCGGCGAGGCCGAGATCTTCGCCTTCCGCCAGGTCCGACTGCGAGAGGGCAAAGTGGTGTACGACCTGGTCGACGGCGAGCGGCGGCCGCGGCGCGTGCCGGCGAAGCCGAGCACCATCAATCGGGACCTCCGCACGCTGCGCGCCATGCTGAAGCGCGCGATCCCTGGCTACCGATTCCCCGCCGGCGCCTTCTTCCCGGAGGATGAGGCGCGCGTGCGGTGGCTGCGCCCGGAGGAGGAGTTGCTCGTCTTCGAGCCCATGCGCTCACCGTTCCGCGAGATGGCGAAGCTCGCGGCTCTGACCCTGATGCGCCAGGGCGAGGTCCGCCTGCTCCGCCGCGAGCACGTCCACCTGGAGCAAGGCGTGGTGCTCCTGCGGCGGGCCAAGGCCGGCGCCCGCCCGGTGGTCCTGAGCGGTGAGGCCCAGACGATCCTCCGTGGCCAGCTCGAGGATCACGCCTGCGAGTGGGTCTTCCGGGTCCCGAAGGCGGGCCCTACGATCGCTCCTACGTGAGCCGGGTCTTTCGAAAGGCGGCGCGGAGAGCCGGGCTGCGCGACTTCCGGTTCCATGATCTCTGCCACCACGGGGCGACCATGGCCCTGAACGCCCGCTTCACGGCGCCGATTGTGATGGCGCTGGGCGGGTGGAAGACCGAGCGGATGATGCGACGGTACGCCGCGGTGACCGATCAGACGCTCCGGGCGGCGGCGGAGGCGGTGAGCGGAGCGGAACCCACGCGGATGGCTATTTCGTGACCAGCGCCGTCTTTTCGTCCGAAGGTGGTTGGGGTTGCACTGGTCCTGACCTGTTGCTACCATCCTCGTCCCGGGAACGGGACTCGGGTTAGACTGAAAAGGTGACCCATCAGGGGCGTCGAAGCGTGTGCGGTTCGAATGGGACCCCGAGAAGGCAGCTTCAACCCTTGCCAAACACGGGGTGTCGTTTGGAGAGGCGAGCACAGTCTTCGGTGATCCTCTTGCCACAACCGTTCTTGACCCCGACCACTCTGCCGACGAGGAGCGCTGGCTCACTACGGGGATGTCAGAGGACGGCCGGCTGGTGATCGTCTGGCATACGGATCACGGATGCACGATCCGGATCATCGGTGCGCGGCGGGTCACACTCAATGAGCGGAGGACGTATGAGTCAGGAAAGTGACGACAGGCAGGACATGCGGCCCGAGTACGACATCCGCGGTGGTGTACGGGGGAAGTACCTCCAACGGTATCGAGAAGCTACAAACATCAGCATCACGTTCAAGGACTCGCCGTTGATCGCCGCGAGCACGGCGAGTACGCCGTTGGTTGGCAGCATCACAAAGGCCGCTGCTTACCCGCCGGCATACCCTAGCCCGAAGATCCAGGGCGTCAGCGCCGCACGATAGTCCCACGATCAATGAAGCTTCGGCTGTTCCTCGCTGACTCAGCCGAGGTCCGAGAGCAACTGCTGTTCATCCTGGGCGGCGGATGGACTGAGGTTGGCCCAGCGCCGCAGCCGTTCGCGCTCGCCGGAATTATCGAGGTGACGTGGGAGGAAACCAACCGCCGTCGCCGACTCGAGCTCCTCATTGAAGACGAGGACGGGCGCCCCTTGAATGTCGCGACACCGACCGGGGAACAACCGTTCAAGATCGAGGCGGGCTTCGATGTAGGTCGGCCGCCCGGAGCGCCCGGGCGCTCCTTCAACCTGCCAATTGCCGTGACGGTCGCCCCTGTGCCATGGACGCCGGGGCGGCGCTACATCGTGAAGGCCGTGGTCGACGGCGAGACCATGGACCAGGTCGCGTTCGAGGTGAGGCCACAGCCGCAGTTGCCGCCGCAGCCCAGGTAGAATGCCCAGCGTGGCAGCGGGATCGTGGCAGCAGTGGGGTAAGTCCTCGTTAGAAAAGGCCACACCTCCGCCCTTACAAGGCTGAGGTCGCAGGTTCGAGCCCTGCTCCGCCCACCACTTCCAGTTCCGGCCCCTCGTGGCACGTCCATTGTGTACGAAGGAACCAGGAGTTGACTCAGCGGTGAAGGAGACCTCGAGTCGTTCTACTTCTGCTCGAAGGAATGCAAGCGGAAGTTCGACCTCGATCCCCAGCGGTACATCGACGACACCGACCGGGCCCAGGCACGGGCCAGCCGAGCCAGCTAACCGCCCGCACGCGACCGCCCACTACTTCACGTCGCTTGGGCTCTTATTGAAGCGCGGTCTGGGGGGAGGTGGAGAAGGCCTACGTCGAGGGCGATGGCCGGATCAGCGTGCTGAAACGACGGGGCGGTCGCGGTGGTGAGGAATCACGGGCTGAGCCCGGTTCTCGGGGCCCAGGTCGGTAGGCCCGCTTCGGGGTCGCCGAACGCCGGTCTCACCTCCGCGCGGCGGGGGTTGTCGACGCCTCCGGCCGCGTCTTGATCCTGAAGCTCCGCACGGCCCAGACATAGAGCCATCGCAGGTGACGGCTGAGAAAGACCGTGACCCGCCCCAGCCAGGTGATCACGACCTCGCGCCGACGGCGCGCCACGGCGCGCACGATGAGACCGGCAGCCCGCTCGGGGCTGATGCGGGTCCACGCCGGAGCGCGGCGAAGCGTTCCGGGATGGCGTTGTCCGAGGTTGTCCACCTCATGGATCTCGGTGTCCACGAACCCGGGGCTGACCAGCGTGACCGACACGTCCGGCCGCAACTCGAAATCCAGCGATTCCGCCAACGCGCGGACGGCGAACTTGCTCATGGCGTACGGTGAGGCGCCCGGCATCGCCACGTGACCGCTGACGCTGCCGATGACGACGAGGCGCCCGCGGGTCCGGCGCAGCTCGGCCAGGCCCGAGTAGATGGTCCGAAGCACGCCGAAGACGTTCGTCTCGAACTGACGGCGGTAGTCCTCGAGGGTCAGGCGCTCCACCAGGCCGACCACGCCGAACCCGGCGTTGGCGACGAGCACGTCGAGCCGGCCGAGCTCGGCCACGGTGCGGGC